>NZ_JBFAKM010000006.1:133898-284508 GCF_040655695.1 Polymorphospora sp. NPDC050346
GCCAGCGGGCGCCCCCGGGCCCGGGGGGCCCGCCGGTCCCTCACTGCGCGGCCCGGCGGGGCGGGTGCCGGCGCGCCCGGCGGCCCCGGCGCCGGGTCAGCGGGCCGAGTGCTTGTCGGCGTAATTGGCCAGCCAGGCGACCTGGACCGGATCGAGCGAGGGGCGTACCCGTTTGCGGGCCGCGGCGACGTGCGCGGCGGTGACCGTCGACGCCTCCAGTGACTCGCGCATCGCCGCCAGCGCCGCCTCGCGGACCAGGGCCGCGCAGTCGGCGGCCGAGAACCCGTCGAGTTCGGTGCCGAGTTCGGCCAGGTCGACGTCGTCGGCGAGCGGCACCGTCCGGGCCGACGCCCGCAGGATCTCGGCCCGGGCGTCGGCGTCCGGCGGCGGGACGTACACCAGGCGTTCCAGCCGGCCGGGGCGCAGCAGGGCGGGGTCGATCAGGTCGGGCCGGTTGGTCGCCCCGATCACCACCACGTTGCGCAGGGCCTCGACCCCGTCGAGTTCGGTGAGCAGGGCGGCGACGACCCGGTCGGTGGTGCCGCCGTCGGTGGCCTGACCGCGTACGGGGGCCAGCGCGTCAACCTCGTCGAGGAAGACCAGCGTCGGGGCGGCCTCCCGGGCCCGGCGGAACAGTTCCCGGACGGCCCGCTCGCTCTCGCCGACCCACTTGGAGAGCACCTCGGCGCCCTTGACCGACAGCACGTTGGCCTTGCCGGTCCCGGCGAGCGCGGTCACCAGGAAGGTCTTGCCGCAGCCGGGCGGCCCGTAGAGGAGCACTCCGCGCGGCGGCCGGACACCGAGCCGGGCGAACGTGTCGGGATAGGTCAGCGGCCACAGCACCGACTCGGTGAGCGTCTCCTTGACCTCGACCATGTCGCCGACGTCGTCCAGCGTGACGGTCGCTATGTCCAGGGTGGACGAACCCATCGACGTCGGCCGGACCACCTCCAGGGCGGCCTCGAAGTCGGCCATCGCCACCGCCGGGGAGGGCGCCTCCTTCTGGCGCAGCGCCGCCCGCACGCCGGCCTCGCGGGCCAGCGCGGCCAGGTCGGCCGCGACGAACCCGGGCGTACGGCCGGCGACGTCGTCCAGCCGTACGTCGTCGGCGAGCGGCATGCCCCGGGTCAGTACGGTCAGCTGCTCGCGCCGCAGCGCGTTGTCCGGCAGCGCCACGGTGATCTGCACGGCGAGCAGGTCGGGGGAGCGCAGCCCGACGTCGACCGACTCCGGGTGACTGGTGGTGCAGACGACGGCCGCCCCGGCGGCGACCGTCTCGGCGAGAAGTTGCCGGAACACGGTCGCCAGCGGGCCGGGCTGGTCGCGGGGGACCAGCGCGTCCACGTCGGAGACCAGCAGCACCGCCGGGCCGCCGGAGCGGACCGAGGCGGCAGCCTCCCGCAGCCGACGGGCGGCGGCGTCGTTGGTCAGCGCGGCGATCTCGGGCGCCCACAACGCCACCAGCCGGGCGCCGACGGCGGCGCTCACGGCCCGTACGAGGGCGGTCTTGCCCGAACCGGCGGGGCCGCTGACCAGCACGCCGAGCGACACGGTGGTGCCGAGCCGGCCGAGCACCTCCCGGTGGTGGAACCCGAGGTCGAGCAGTTCGGTGAGTTCGTGCGCCTGGGCGCGCAGGCCGGGCAGGTCGTCGACGCTGGGCGCCTCGACCTCGTCGACGGCGGCCGGCGCCGGGGCACCGCCGCCGGTGGGCGTCGTGGCGTACGGCGAACCGCCGGTGCCCCGGCCGGCACCGGCCACCGGTCCGCCACCGGCGGCCAGCCGGCCCGCGGCCGCGGCGCCGGGCATGTTGCCGTGGGTGACCTGGCCGCCCTGCCAGCCGACGCTGGTGTCCATGGTGACCAGTGCGGCCTGCGCCGGCTCGGCGGCGGCGACGTTGAGCAGGGTGCTGGTCCAGGCGTACCCGACGGTGTTGGCCAGGCTGCGGCGGGCGGCCTCGACCAGGGCGCGGGCCGTGGCGTCGGGCAGCACGTCCTGGGGCAGCAGCGACACGTCGTCGCCCTCGGTGACGACCTTGCCGAGCAGGGCGAGGCGGAGCATCTCCGGGCTGACCGCGGCGACGATCTCCGGCGGGCCGGCGAGCGTCACCCGCCGGGCCGGCACGACCGGGGTGGGCGCGACGGTGACCTGGCCGCCGTCGCGCAGCCCGAGGTTGCCGAGGATGAGGTCGTCGGCGTAGAGCAGGGCGCGGCTGGCGGTGTGCTCGGCGCGGGCGGCGATCCCGGCGGTCACCCGGCGGCCGGACAGCCGCACCGGATCGCCCGGGTGCAGGCCGAGAGCGGTGAGCACCTCCGGGTGCAGGCGGACGATGCCGCGGCGGGCGTCGAGCGCGGCCGGCCGTAGGCTCGCGGTGAGGGTGAGGTCGTGATCCGCCACCCGCCGAGACTATCCGGCCCGGGGTGACCCCGGGCCGTACGGCGGCCGGTGTGCCGTACGGCCGGGTCGCCGCCCCGCCGTCCGGACGCGGCGGGATGGTGCCCGAACAGGCGCTGGTGCCCGACTGGCCGGGGGCTCACACTCGCGGAGGACTTTCGTGAGATCGCCGGGAGGCTCGAAGATGATGCAGCGTCGCGCGCTGGTGGCCCTGGCCGTCGTGGGCGGGCTGGCCCTCGCCGGGTGCACCGGCGACGACGAGCCGGGCCCGACGATCGGGTCGGCGGCGCCGGATGCCGCGGCGGGCCCGACCCGGCCGGCCGTCGACAGCGACATCAGCCCGAAGGGGATGGGGCCCTACCTGGTCGGCGTCAAGCTCGCCGACCTGCAGACCGCCGGCCTGGTCGGTGACACCGAGAAGGCCGAGGGCTGCCCCGACCTGGCCCTCGGCAAGGGGCTGCCGGACTACGCGGTGCCGGCGCTGGCCTTCGACGACGGCCAGTTGGTGCACCTGACCGTGAGCACCCCGGCGGTGCGTACGACCGAGGGTGGCCGGGTGGCGATGACCCGCGCCGAGGTCGAGGCCAACCACCCGGACGGCCGGCAGGTGGCCGGCCGGGCCGGGGCGTCCGGATGGCTGGTGACCGAGGACGCCAACGGCCTGCTCTTCCGGTTCGACGGCGAGAACCGGGTGGAGTCGATCGAGGCGGGCGACTCGGCGGCGCTCCAGCGGCGGTTCACCAGCGGCCGGGAGTGCTGACCGGCGCCGGTGAACCCGCCGGTCACCGTTCGTTCTCGTAGCCGTCCAGCAGCGACGGGTCGCTGCGGATGAGTTCGGCCAGCCGGGCGGCCGACCGGCCGGTCGCGGCGCTGTCGGCCGGTCCGGTCCACGGCTGCCCGGTGCCGGCCGGCCAGGCCGGTGGCGCGGCCGTCGCGGCGCCGGGTGCGTGCGTGGCCGCCGGCGCACGGACGTCCGTGGTGGCCGGCCCGACGGTGACGGTCACCTCGCCGGCGGTCCACTGCACGCGCAGCAGGGCGGCGGACGCGCCGGTGTGCACCGACAGGGTGACGGCCATGTCCGGGTGCCGGGAGACGACCTCCCGTACGGCCGCGGTCACCTCGTCCGCGGGCGTGGGCCCGGCGGGCGGCGGCGGCTCGGGGGCGGGCGGCGCTTCGGCCGCCAGCCGGCGCTTCAGTTCGTCGCGCCGCGCCAACCGGGCGAGCGCGTCGTCCAGTTCACCCCTCATCCGGTGTCACCTTTCTCGTCCGCGTCCCGACCACCTCGTCAGGACTTCCCTTCCTGGACCGCCCGGTCCAGGGCGCGGTCCAGGACAACCAGCAGAGCGTCGCGTACGGACAGCCGGTCCCGTGCGTCGAACGTCAGCAGCGGGACGTGGCGTCCGATCGCGAGCGCCCATCTCACCTGTTCGAGATCATGCGCCACGCGTCCGTCGAACGCGTTGACGGCCACCACGAACGGCAGCCGGGCGCGTTCGAAATAATCGACGGCCGGGTAGCAGTCGTCCAGCCGGGAGCTGTCGACGACCACCAGCGCCCCGAGCGCGCCGCGGACCAGGTCGTCCCACATGAAGCCGAAGCGGGCCTGACCCGGGGTGCCGAAGAGATAGAGCTTCAGGCTGTGGTCGATCGTGACGCAGCCGAAGTCCATGGCGACGGTGGTGGTCGTCTTCGCCGAGCGGCTGCCCGGATCGTCGACGCCGATGCCGGCCGAGGTCATCTCCGCCTCGGTGGTCAGCGGGTCGATCTCGGAGATCGCGCCGACGGTCGTGGTCTTGCCGACCCCGAACCCGCCCGCGATGATGATCTTGACTGGGATGGGTGGGCTGGCCCGGTGGCCGCCGGCCGGTGGTGCCGCCGTCCCGATCCGGGGTGTCGGCCGGTCGGCGGGTGTGCCGTGACGCGGCGGCCCGCCCGGCCGGGGCGCGGCCGGGTCGGCGTCGCCGGCCGCTTCGAGCCGCCCGGTCGAACCGTCCTGGATCGCCGGGCCGTAGCCGGTGGTGTGCCCACGTGGCGTGCCGTAGATGGTGGAGCCGGCCCGTGGCCGGTCAGGAGATCGCACGGAGTCCATGGATCACTCGCAGAATCGTCTCGGGATCGTATGGGTCCGCCACGTCGGCGGTGTGTACGTCGAGATGGCCGGCCGCGCTCAGGTCGCCGACCAGAACCCGGGTGACGCCCAGGTGCAGCCGCAGCCGGGCCGAGATCTCGGCGACCGACAGCGGCACGGCGCACAGGTCGACGATCGCCTGAAGCTCCGGGGCCAGACTCGCCAGCGGCGGGGCGGTCCAGGCCACCCCGCCGAGCCGGGCGGTCACCTGCGTCTCCAGGCCGATCGCCGGATCGGTGCTGTTCACCCGGCCGGCGGTCAGCACGAACGGGCGCAGCCCGCCCGGCACGACCGGGGCAGTCTCGGCCCGGCCGGTCGTGGCCTCCGGATCCGGCGCGGGTTCCGGTGCCGACCCGCGCAGGTACGGACGTACCCGGAAGGGCGGCTCCGGCACCTCGTCGCCGGCGGACGGGGTCATGACTGGACGGAGTTCTTCAGTTCGACGATCAGTCGCGGTGTCAGGGCGCTGCCGGCCCGGCTGGCGAAGAGGGTCATCTCGTACGCCACCGTGCCCAGGTTGGCCGACCGGTCGGCGATGACGCCGAGCACCGAGCCGCTGCTGATCGACGCGACCAGCAGGTAGCCGTCGGCCATGTCGACGATCACCCGGTTGAGCGGCCCCAGGGAGTACCAGCTCGCTGCCCCGCCGGCCAGGCTGGTCATGCCGGAGACGACGGCGGCCAGCCGCTCCGCGTTCGACCGGTCCTTGATCGCCGACATCGCCATCAGCAGGCCGTCGGACGACACCGCGATGGCCTCCAGCACCCCGGCGGTGGTCGACGTGAACGAGTCGAGTAGCCAGTTGAACGTCTTCGCCTCGGGACTCAGCTGTCCGGCCGTACCCGGCCGGGAATCCTGGCGTTCCACGCTCTCGTGGATGAAGGGGCTGCTCATCGTGGTGATCCCTCTTCGCTGCGGTGTTCTGAACTGACCTCACGCAGTGCGCGTTCCACGCCGGACTCGAACTGCGTGACGAGATGACGTACTTCTTCCGGGTCGAGCGGCCGGTGCGCCTGCGGGGCCCGGTGCCGGACCGCCACCGGCGGCAGGCGCAGGCTCGCCCCGGGGATCCGCTGGGTCAGGACGGTCGTACCCGGTCCCTGCTGCTGGGCCCGCCGTACGCCGGACTCGAACTCCTCGACCAGGGCCCGCACGGTCAGCGGGTCGGCCGGCGCGGGCGGTGCCGCGGGCGGGCCGCCGACCGAGATGGGCAGTTGCGCGCCGGGCACCCGCTGCCGCAGCACCTGACCGGCCGGGGTGGTGGCCGGTGGCCGGGCGGGCGGCTCGTCCGCCGTCGACGCCGCGGCGGACCGGCCGGCCACGGCGGGTGCCAGCCCGGTGAGCGGTGCGGGCCCGGCCGGCGGTGCGGGCCCGGCCGGCGATGCGGGCCCGGCCGGCGATGCGGGCCCGGCCGGCGATGCGGGCCCGGCCGGCGATGCGGGTTCGTCGACGGCGGGCACCGGGGCGGCGAACGCGTTCCACGGCTGCCCGGACTCCAGCGAACGGCTGGCCCGGGTCAGCGCGGCCGGGTCGAACAGCCCCGCGCCGGCCGGGACACGTCCGGCCCGGTCCGGCCGGCGGCTGGAGGTCCGGGCGGGCAGCCCGTCGGACGTCAGCGCGGGCGCCGCCGGCAGCGCGCCGGCCGGCCGCAGCTGTGCGGCGGGCAGCGCCCTGGCGCCCGCCGTGCCGGGGCGGGCCGCCACGACCAGCGGCGGTTCCGGCCGGGCGACGCGGGTCGGCACCGGACGGCCGGTCACCAGCAGCCGGGCGGCGACGTCGACGTCGGCCGTGACACCGCCGCCGGGGGTGGGGCTCAGCGCGACGCCCAGCCCGTGCCGGCGGGCCAGCCGGCCGACCACGAAGAGACCGAGGAGTTCGGTCGGCACCAGGTCGAGCCGTTCGCGCCGGGTGATCCGGGCGTTCTCCTCCGCCATCCGCTCCGGCGACATGCCGATCCCGTGGTCGATGACGGTGACCCGTACGCCGTCGTGGCGCGGTTGCGCGGTGACGCTGACCCGGGTGTGCGGGGGCGAGAACGACGTGGCGTTCTCCATCAGTTCGGCGAGTGCCAGCACGAGGTCGCCGATGGCACCGGGCGCCACCGTGATGTCCGGCGGCACCCGTACGTCGACCCGTGGGTAGTCCTCGATCTCGCCGAGCGCCAGCCGTACGACGTTCGCGAGCGGCAGCGGGGCGACGAACGCGTCGGCGCCGGTCGAGCCGGAGAGCACGACCAGGCTGCTGGCGCTGCGGCGCAGCCGGCTGGAGACGTGGTCGAGCCGGTAGAGGTGTTGCAGCCGGGTCGGGTCGGTCTCGTCGTGTTCGAGCCGGTCGATCAGCGCGATCTGCCGGCCGACCAGGTTCTGGGTACGCCGTCCGACGTGCCCGAACATCTGCGCCACGTTGCGCCGGCTGGCCACCTGCCGTTCGACCAGCCGGGTGGCGGTGCCCTGGACCCGCTCGAAGGCCCGCGCCAGGTCGCCGATCTCGTCGCGGGCGTCGACGTCGACGGGGTCGAGGCGCACCTGCTCCACGACCTCGCTCTCCTCGTCGGAGATCCGGACGAGTTCGGCCTCGGCGACCCGGGCGACGCGGTCGGCGGACTGGGTGAGCCGGGTCAGCGGTCGGGCCACCGCCCGGGCGACGGCGGTGCTGAGCAGCACCACCGCGGCGAGCACCAGCAGGGCGAGGGCGCCGATGCCGTACGCGAGGAGGAGTTCGGTCTGCTGGCGTGCGGTGACCTCGCCGAGCACGTCGGTGATGATCTTCTGTTCGACGAACTGGCCGAGGGTGATCAGCGACTCGACGGCCGGGAAGAGCGTGGCGAGTTCGAGGCCGGCGATGGCGCCCTGCGGGTCGGCGCCGAAGGTGTCGAGGAAGTCGGGGCTGGTCCGGGCCCCGGCCGCGACCTCGACCAGTTGGTACAGCTCGTTCTGCTCGGCGCTGGCGTAGAGGCCGAACCGGCCGATCGAGACCTGGAGGGCGGCCATGTTGGCGATGTAGGCCGTGATCGCGCCGGCGTTCTTCGTGCCGACCACGACCACGAGCCAGCTCGCGCCCGCGCTGATGCCCTCGTCGGCGCGCAGTACGGCGTCGAGCGCGACCACCTGCCGGCCCTCGTCGGCGGCGGTGTCGATTCCGTCGAGCAGCCGCAGCGAGTCGACGAGCCGCTGGTTGAGCGCCGAGTAGCCGGCCATGATCGCATCCGGGCTGGCGGTGCGGTCGAGCACGTTGGCGCGCAGGTCGGCGAGGTACTGGACCCCGTCGACCGCCTCGGCGACCCGTTCGGGTGGCGTGCCCTCGTAGTCCGCGGCCAGGTCGGCGACCCGGTCGCCGACCTGTGCCGTCTGCAGTAGCAGGCGGGACCGGTCGACGACGCCGAGCAGATACCCGATCGACAGCAGTCGTTCCCGCTGCAGATCCTGCACCAGGGTGCCGATGTGACCGGCGAGGCGCACCGAGCGGGCGGTGTCGGCGGCCCGGCCGGCCTGGGTCACCTGGTCGACGACCATCGGTACGGCGAGACCGGCGAGGCTGAGCAGCGGAATGATCAGCAGCAGGGCCAGCTTGCCCCGGATGCGCAGCCTACCGAGCAGCACCGCTGTGCTCCCACTGCTTCGGTGCCGGGGTGGTGTTGGCCGGGGTCGGGTGGCCGGGACCCGGGGGTTCCGGCGTGCCGCCGGGCCAGTGCCTCGCCACCGCACCCGCCCGGCCGGCGGGTGCCGGGTCGCCGGCCGCACCGGACGGCCCGGCACCGGGCGCGGGCGGGGCGGCGCTGCCGCGGCGGCGGCCGGCGGCGACCAGGAAGACCAGGAGCGGAGCGTGGCCGATCAGGAAGAGGGCCACGCCGGCCGCGACCGTCACCAGGCGGGCGGTGCCGAGGCCGTCGACACGGGCTTCGAGCAACTGGTCGATCTCGGTGAGCACGGTCGCCGACAGCGCCGCCGCGGCGGTGTGCACGACCACCCGGGCGGCGGCGACGGCCGCCGGGTCGGGCAGCGCGTCGTCGGTGGTCGGGTTGCCGGTGCCCAGGGTGGCGGCGGCGCCGAGCGCCTCCACCGCCTGCTGGTAGGCGTCGAGTTCGCCGAGCAGGTTGCCGCCGAGGGTGCCGCTGTCGGTGCTGTCGACCGCCAGCTGGAGGTTGGTGACCAGGTCGTGGGCGGGGTCGAGGACCTCGGCCCGGGCGTTGCTCAGCTCGCCCGCGGTGCGGACCAGTTCGGCCCGTGGCCGGGCGGGGGCGAGCACCGCCAGGTCGGCGAGCCGGCCGGCGGCGACGATCGACTCGGGCAACTCCTCGCCGGCGCTGTCCTGGAGTTGGTAGCTGTCCGGGTCGGGGTCGCGGACCAGACCGGAGGTGTCCCGAACCTTGGCGTACAGGGCGAGCAGCAGGTCGGTGGCCTCGGTGTACGCCGTGTACGTGGCCTCCGGGTAGGTGTGGCTCCGGTCGGACAGCGATTCGATCTTGGCTCGTACGCCGGCCCACCGTTCGTGGGTGCGCAGTTCGGTGCCGAGCCGGGCGTCGACCGTGCCGCCCTCGGCGACGGCCCGGTTGAGCGCGTCGCGGGGCACCGGCTGGCCGGCCACCGCGGCCGACTGGGCGTCGACGAGCGCGAGGGTGATCTGTCCGAGCGCCCGCAGGTATTCGACCCCGGCGCGTTCCCGTTCGGCGAACGCCGCCTTCTCGTCGGTCCCGCGCCACGCCTGTACGGAGAGGACGAGGGTGGGCACCAGCAGCGTCACCGCGAGTAGCAGGCGCGGGAGCAGTCCCGACATCCGCCGGTCGGGCGACCGCTCTGCTGGAAGTGTCATCGTCTTCCCCCCTCGGGCGACGTGAAAGGCGCAGGCGGGGGTACGTGTCGCACGATGTCGGTCCCGTCCGCCGGACCGGAAACCTAATGGACATCTGCGGCGGTGCAATCCACACCGAACAGCTATTTCTTGCCCACCGGCAAGTAACGTGCCGCTGCGTCGGAGTGCTGACTACGTTGCGTGCCAACGTTGGCGTGCCCTGCATCGATTGCAGTGATATGTGACTGAAGATCGGAATTCACGGGATGCTGCACTTGTCCTGCCCGTCCTTCGGGTATGTCCGGTCGAGTCACCGCCTGGGCCCGACGTTCGGAGCCTGGTCCGGGCCATACGGACGATCTCAGGTGGCGCTCAGGAACGGGGCCGTACGGTGTCCCCATGCCTTCACCGCTGTCGGCGCGGCTCCGTCGTGCCCTGCCGCGGATGACCCGGCGCCGGGTCGTCACCGCCACCGTGCTGATCGCCGTCCTCGCCGGCGCGATCGCCTGGGCGGTCTGGCCGGAACGGCGCGACTTCACCGCCACCGACAGCATGATCAGCGTCCGGTCCGGGCCGACCGGTGACGAGCCGGTGACCCTGGACACCCGGTACTACCTGCCCGACGGCGCCTCCGCCGACGCTCCGGTGCCGGCGGTGCTGCTCGCCCACGGCTTCGGCGGGACCAAGGACACCGTGCGCGCCGACGCCGAGGACCTGGCCGGGCTCGGGTACGCCGTACTGACCTTCACCGCCCGCGGGTTCGGCCGCAGCGGTGGCGAGATCCACCTCGACAGCCCCGACTACGAGGTGCGCGACGCGCAACGGCTCCTCGACTGGCTGGCCGCCCGGCCGGAGGTCCGTACGGACAGCCCCGGCGACCCACGGGTCGGGGTGGTCGGCGGCTCGTACGGCGGCGCCCTCGCCCTGCTGCTCGCCGCCCAGGACCCCCGCGTCGACGCGATCGTCCCGATGATCACCTGGAACGACCTGTCCCGTTCCTTCCTGCCCGAGTCGACCGGCCGGGAGCCGGTCGACGGGGTCTTCAAGAAGGGCTGGGCCGGCCTGTTCTTCGGCAGCGGCACCGGCGGCGGGCTCGGCGGCGCCGGGCTGCCCGGCGGTGCGGGACAGCCCGGTGGCCCGGCCACCGGACCCGGCTCCGACGACACCGGGGGCCTCCCCGCCGGGGTGCCGACCGCCGGCGGCGGGCTGGGCCCGGGCGCCCCGTTTGGCGACCCGTCCTGTGGCCGCTTCGCCCGCGACGTCTGCGCCGCCTACCAGCAGATCGCCACCACCGGCCGGGGTACGCCGGAGGCGGTGGAGTTGCTGCGCCGGTCCAGCCCGGCCACCGTGCTCGACCGGATCAAGGCGCCGACCCTGCTCATCCAGGGCGAGGCCGACACGCTCTTCCCGCTGGCCGAGGCAGACCTCAACGCGCGCGGCATCGCGGCCAACGGCACCCCGGTGCGGGTCGCCTGGTTCACCGGCGGCCACGACGGCGGCACCGGTCCGCAGACCGACCGCGACCGGCTCAAGTTCCTCACCGCGCAGTGGCTCGGCCACTACGTCAAGGGCGAGGGGGAGCCGCCGGCGGACAGCTTCACCTGGTCGCGGATCGCCGGCTTCGACGCCATGGACCGGGGACTGGTGGCGACCGGCTACAGCACCGCCGACTATCCCGGCGTCGGCGGCGCCACCACCTCCGCGGTGGCCGTCGCCGGGCCACCACAGGCCATCGCCAACCCGCCGGCCGGCAACCCGGCCGCGATCTCCTCCCTGCCGTTCGCCGGCGGCCTGTCGTCCGTACTCGGCGGGGTCGCCGGAGACCTGCCCGGACAGCACGCCCGGTTCGAGTCCGCGCCGCTCGACGAGGCGGTCGACGTGGTCGGCTCACCGACCGTGTCGGTCCGGGCGGCGTCCCCGACCGGCGAGGCGGTGCTCTTCGTCAAGCTCTACGACGTCGACCCGAAGGGTGCGGCCACCCTGCCCAGCGGCCTGGTCGCCCCGGTACGGCTCACCGGCCTGCCGGCCGACATCGGACAGGCGCAACCGGTGACCGTGACGCTGCCGGCGATCGTCCACCGGGTCGAGGCCGGCCACCACCTGCGGCTCGTGCTCGCCACCGCCGACCAGGCGTACACCACCCCGGTCGAGCCGACCGTCTACACCGTCGGCCTCGGCGCCGGCAGCACCGGCCCGGTGACGCTGCCGACCGTGACCGGCGAGCCGATCGCCACCTCGGAGCTGGTCTGGCGCTGGGTGCTCGCCGGCCTGCTCGCCGCGATCGTCGTCGGTCTCGTCGTGGTCGTGGCGGTGGTCCGGCACCGGCACCGCCGGCACGACACGTCGGTCGTCGCCGAACACGCCGACACCCCGCTCGTCGTACGCGACCTGCGCAAGGAGTACGCCGACTTCGTCGCCGTCGCCAAGGTCGGCTTCGAGGTACGACGCGGCCAGGTGGTCGGCCTGCTCGGGCCGAACGGCGCCGGCAAGACCACCACGCTACGGGTGCTGATGGGGCTGACCCAGCCGACCGCCGGCGAGATCTACGTCTTCGGCCACCGGCTGGTTCCCGGTTCGCCGGTGCTCTCCCGGATCGGGTCGCTGGTCGAGGGGCCGGGCTTCCTGCCCCACCTGAGCGGGCGCGACAACCTGAAGTCGTACTGGCGGGCCACCGGGCGGCCGTGGGCCGAGGCCCGGTTCGAGGAGGCGCTGGAGATCGCCGGCCTCGGGACCTCGGTCGACCGGCGGGTCCGCACCTACAGCCACGGCATGCGGCAGCGGCTGGCCATCGCCCAGGCCATGCTCGGCCTGCCCGAGCTGCTGGTGCTTGACGAACCGACCGACGGGCTCGACCCGCCGCAGATCGCCGAGATGCGCCGGGTGCTCAAGCGGTACGCCACCGACGGCCGGGCCGTGCTGGTCTCCAGCCACCTGCTGGCCGAGGTCGAGCAGACCTGCACCCACGCGATCGTGGTCAACAAGGGCGCGGTCGTGGCGGCGGGGCCGGTCGCCGACATCGTGGGCGAGTCGCCGATGGTGCAGCTCGACGTCAGCGACGCCGGTGCCGCCCGGGCCGTGCTCGACGGGCTGGAGGGCGTGCGTACGGTCGGCGGCGACGGCAACGGCGGCCTGGTGGTCGACATCGACGGCACCGCCCGCAGCGAGGTGGTCGCCGAACTCGTCCGGGCCGGGGTGGGGGTGGACCGGGTGGTGCCCCGGCGCCGCCTGGAGGACGCCTTCCTCGCCCTGGTCGGGGAGAACTCTCGGGGAAGCGGGGACCGGTGATGGCAGACGTCGAGCAGGCGGAGCGGCCGGCGGCCGACGGTTCCGGAGCCGCCCCCGGCTACCGGCCGCGCGCCACCCTCCCGATGGCCGCGGAGTTCCGGCGCCAGGCGTCCCGCCGGCGTACGCAGCTCGCGCTCGGGTTCATGGTGCTGCTGCCGCTGATCATCCTGATCGCGTTCCAGTTCGAGAGCGGTGACGACGACAACGGCGGCGGCGAGTTCGCCAGCCTGATCGAGTTCGCGACCGCGAACGGTCTCAACTTCACCCTCTTCACGCTCTTCGTGTCGGCCTCGTTCCTGCTGGTCGTGGTGGTCGCGCTCTTCTGCGGCGACACGGTGGCCAGCGAGGCGAGCTGGGGCAGCCTGCGCTACCTGCTGGCGATCCCGGTGCCGAGGTCGCGGCTGCTGGCGGTGAAGCTGGTGGTCGCGCTCGCCTACTCCGCGCTGGCCCTGCTCCTGCTCGCCGGCACCGCCCTGCTGATCGGCACCCTGCGCTACGGCTGGGGGCCGTTGCAGAGCGCGGTCGCCGCCGAGATCCCGGCCGGTGAGGGCCTGTTGCGGCTGCTCGGCATCCTCGGCTACCTGGCCGTGGTGCTGCTGGTGGTGGCCGGGCTGGCGTTCCTGCTCTCGGTGACGACCGACGCGGCGCTGGGTGCGGTCGGCGGGGCGGTGCTGCTGTGGATCCTGTCGAGCATCCTCGACCAGATCACCGCGCTGGGCGTGCTGCGTGACTTCCTGCCGACCCACTACAGCAGCGCCTGGCTCGGGCTGCTGTCGACGCCGGTGCAGACCGACGACATCGTCCGTGGCTCGATCTCCGCGATCAGCTACGCCACCATCTTCTGGGGGCTGGCCTTCTGGCGCTTCACCCGCAAGGACGTCGTCTCCTGAGACCCGCGCGACGGGGGCGGGCGGGCCGGTACGGGGCCGCCCGGCCCACGTCAAGATCCCGAGGTGTGGCTCACAACCTGGGAATCAGCGGTGGTCAACCGCGATCACGCCCGTAGACTCGGGTGCACAACTGAATACCTCATCCAGAGGGGCTGAGGGATACGGCCCGTTGACGCCCCGGCAACCACCCCGCACGACCGACTCATCGCCGAGTCGCGGGGGGCAGGTGCCAAATCCGTCCCCGCCGCGCGGTGCGGTGCAGGGGAAAGATGAGAGGACCCTCAGATGACGTCGATCATCGACGAAACCGCTGGCGCCGCCACCTCTACCTCCAGCCCGGCCCGGTCCCTGGTCTGTCGCGGCTGCGGTGCCGGATACCCGCTGGCCGCCCAGCACGCCTGCTTCGCCTGTTTCGGCCCGCTGGAGGTCGCCTACGACCAGGCCGCGCTGGCCCGGGTCACCCGGGCCGACATCGAGGCCGGCCCGAACAACATGTGGCGGTACGCCGCCCTGCTGCCGGCCGGCCAGGACCCGGCCACCCGGGTGACGCTCGACCCCGGCATGACCCCGCTGGTCGCCGCCCCCGGCCTCGCCGCCGAGCTGGGCATCAGCGCACCGCTGTGGGTCAAGGACGACAGCGGCAACCCGACCCACTCGTTCAAGGACCGGGTGGTGTCGGTGGCCCTGACCGCCGCCCGCGAACTCGGCTTCACCCGCTTCGCCTGCGCCTCCACCGGCAACCTCGCCAACTCGGTCGCCGCGCACGCCGCCCGCGCCGGCGTACCGTCGATCGTCTTCATCCCCGGTGACCTGGAGCCAGGCAAGATCATCACAACCGCCGTGTACGGCGGCGACCTGGTCGCCATCGACGGGTCGTACGACGACGTCAACCGGCTCTGTGGCGAACTGGTCGAGACCGACGAGTTCGAGGACACCGCCTTCGTCAACGTCAACGTCCGGCCCTACTACGCCGAGGGCTCCAAGACCCTCGGCTACGAGGTGGCCGAGCAGCTCGGCTGGCGCATCCCGGCCCAGGTGGTCATCCCGATGGCCAGCGGCGAACTGCTCACCAAGGTCGACAAGGCGTTCAGCGAACTGGTCGAGATCGGGCTCGTCGAGGCGCCGGCCGGCGGCTGGCGGGTCTTCGGCGCCCAGTCGACCGGCTGCAACCCGATCGCCACCGCCCTGCACGCCGGCACCGACACGATCAGCCCGGTCAAGCCGACCGGCATCGCCAAGTCGCTCAACATCGGCGACCCGGCCGCCGGGGCGTACGCGATCGAGGCGGTACGGCGTACCGGCGGCTGGATGGACCACGCCGACGACGACGAGATCCGCGACGGGATCCGGCTGCTGGCCCGCACGACCGGCGTCTTCGCCGAGACGGCCGGCGGCACCACGGTGGCCGTGCTGAAGAAGCTGGTCGACAGCGGCCGGCTCGACCCCGCGGCGGAGACGGTCGTCTACAACACCGGCGAGGGTCTCAAGACCCTCGACGCGATCGCCGGGCTGGTCGGCCCGACGCACCGGGTCAAGCCGTCGCTGCGGGCGGCCCGGGAGGCCGGCCTGCTCGGCTGAGCGCCCGCTGTCAGGCCGGTCACCCGCCGGGGTGACCGGCCTGCGCGGCCGGTAACCGGGGTTTTGCCGTCCGTGGAGAAAACCTGGCCCGACAGACTTGACGACCGCCTCGCGAAGACGCAAGATGCTCCGTGCGGGAGGGCGTAGCGCCGTAGACTTTTGAAGCTCTAACGACCCAGCGCCGGAGGCGTTGTGCGCACGTCCTCCCGACCAAAGAAGAAATTCGGTCGCGGGCACCCCGACCAGGCGGCACTCTCGGTCCCATGGACATCGCCGTCACCGCCTTCACCCCCGCCGACAGCGCCGCCGTGGAGCGAGCCTTCGAAATCCAGACGGCGGTCGTCACCGCCGACATCCCGGGTTTTCCGACACCCGTTCAACGCGACTTCTACGTCGGGATGAAACATCCGCGGACCGGGTACACCTTCGAGCGCTATCTCGCGCACGTCGACGGCAACCCGGTCGGCTATCTCGAGATGACGATGCCGCAGCTCGACAACACCGACAACGTCACGGTCGAGTTGCAGGTGCTGCCCGACTACCGGCGGCGTGGGGTGGGCCGGGCCCTGCATGCCCGGGCCGTCGAGCGGGCCCGGGCGCTCGGCCGTAAGCGGCTGATGACCATGGCCGTCGCCACGCTGCCCGGCGGCCCGGTGCGCGACGAGGCCGGCAACCGGTTCGCCGCCGCGATGGGCGCCGAGTCGGTGCTCGTCGAGGTGCGCCGGCGGCTCGACGTGACCTCGGTCGACCAGCCCCGGCTGGACGCGATGCTGACCGAGGCGTGGAAACACGCCGACGGCTACGAGCCCGTCCGCTGGGTGGGGGCCACCCCGGAGGACCTCATCGACGACGTCGCCTACCTCGACGGTCGGCTGGTCGAGGACGCGCCGATGGGCGACCTGGAATGGGAGCCGGAGAAGGTCGACGCGGACCGGATCCGCAAGGTGGACCAGAACCACGAGTTGCGTGGCCGGCGCATGTACCACTCCGGTCTGCGGCACGTGGCGAGCGGTCGGCTGGCGGCCTGGACCGAGATCACGCTCGCCGACGGCAACGAGTGGCACGCCTTCCAGCAGATCACCATCGTTGAGCCGGCCCACCGGGGCCACCGGCTCGGCACCATCGTCAAGATCGACAATCTGCGTCAGGTCCTGGCGAACGAACCCGACCTGAAGGTCATCGACACCTGGAACGCGGCGGCCAACGACCACATGATCTCGATCAACGAGGCGATCGGGTTCCGCGCCGTCGACACCTGGAACAACTGGCAGCAGGCGGTCTGACCCGGCCATCCACCGGCGGGTACGGGTGCACGCGTACCCGCCGGTCAGCGCGGCGGGCGGCGGGTGAACGTCGTGTGGACCCGGACCGCCCACGGCCGCAGCGGCAACTCCCGGTAGCCGCCCGCCGAAAGCCCGGCCCGCCGCTCGAAGACGTTGCGGCAGCCGTACGAACCGGTCAGCGTGTACGACCATCCGCACGCCACCAGGTAGGCCGGCAGGAACAACGGGCCGAGCAGCGCGTACTGCCCGACGTGCCGGACCTCGTGCGCGAACAGTTCGGCCCGGCGCGGATCGAGCAGCCACCCGGCCGGCCGCCGCGTCACGACCACCGACCCGACCGTGAAGCACGGCTGCGCCGGCACCGGCAGCCGGTAGCCGCCGGCGACGAACACCCCGTCCGGCCCGCGCTCGCGGGTGGCCCCGCCCAGCGCGGCCACCACCAGCCCGGCCAGCGTCGAGCCGTTCAGCCAGTTGACGGCCGTACGCAACGACGACCAGCGCCCGCCCATGACAAGAGGATGCGCCGGAATCACGCCCTACGACACCCACGGTCGGCTACGGCATGATGGCTGACATGACGGAGACCCCGCATCCCATGTACACCGCGCACGCCGACACCCTCGCCCGCGCGCTCACCGCGATCGCCGAGCGCGGCTACTGGTCGGCCTATCCCGAGTCACCCAGCCCCCGGGTGTACGGCGAGAACGCCGCCGCGCAGGGTGAGGCGGCGTTCCGGGCCCTGCTCGGCAACCGGTACCCGCTCGACCAGCCCGGCACCGTCGACTGGGTGGCCACCGAGGCCAGCCCGTTCGGTGTCGACCTCGGCGTCAGCTATCCGCACGGCGACGTCGACACTCTGGTCGCCGCCGCGCGGGCCGCGCTGCCGGCCTGGCGCGACGCCGGAGCGCAGACCCGGGTCGGCGTCTGTGCCGAGATCCTCGCCCGGCTGCACGCCAACGTCTTCGAACTCGCCAACGCGGTCCAGTTCACCAGCGGCCAGGCGTTCGTGATGGCGTTCCAGGCCGGCGGCGCGCACGCCCTCGACCGTGCCCTCGAAGCGCTCGCCTACGCGTACGCCGAGATGACCCGGCACCCGGGCACCGCGGAGTGGGAGAAGCCCGCCGGCAAGGGCGACCCGCTGCGGATGAGCAAGACCTTCCACGTCGTACCCCGCGGGGTGGCGCTGGTCATCGGCTGCAACACCTTCCCGACCTGGAACTCGTACCCCGGGCTCTTCGCCTCGCTGGCCACCGGCAACCCGGTGATCGTCAAGCCGCACCCGGGCGCGGTGCTGCCGCTGGCCATCACCGTCCGGATCGCCCGCGAGGTGCTCGCCGAGGCCGGCTTCGACCCCAACCTGGTGCTGCTCGCCGTCGAGGCCCCCGGCGAGAGGATCGCGTCCACGCTGGCGCTGCGCCCGGAGGTCCGGATCGTCGACTTCACCGGCTCCACCGAGTACGGCGACTGGCTGGAGGCCAACGCCCGGCAGGCGACCGTCTACACCGAGAAGGCCGGCGTCAACACCGTCGTGGTCGACTCGACCGACGACTTCGCCGGGCTGTGCCGCAACCTCGGGTTCTCGCTGACCCTCTACAGCGGACAGATGTGCACCACCCCGCAGAACATCCTGGTGCCGGCCGGCGGCATCAGCACCGACCAGGGCCACAAGACCTTCGACGAGGTCGCCGCCGGGATCGCCGGAGCGGTCGGCAAGCTCACCGCCGACCCGGCCCGCGCCGTCGAGTTCACCGGCGCCATCGTCAACGCCGGGGTGCTGGCCCGGCTCGCCGAGGTCAGCGGTGACGTCGTACTGGAGTCGCGGACGGTCGACCACCCGACGCACCCCGACGCGGTGGTCCGTACGCCGACGATCGTGAAGCTGCCGGCCGACGCCGTCGACACGTACGGCCGGGAGTGGTTCGGGCCGATCTCGTTCGTCATCGCCACCGACTCGACCGCGCAGAGCCTCGACATCTTCCGCGAGACGGTCGGCCGCAACGGCGCGCTGACGGCGGCGGTCTACTCGTCCGACGAGAAGGTGCTCGACGCGGCCGAGGAGGCGGCGGTGGAGGCCGGCGTGCACCTGTCGTGCAACCTGACCGGTCAGGTCTTCGTCAACCAGTCCGCGGCGTTCTCCGACTTCCACGCCAGCGGGGCCAACCCGGCGGCGAACGCGGCCCTCACCGACGGGGCGTACGTCGCCGGCCGGTTCCGCATCGTCCAGTCGCGCCGCCACCTCCCCGCCTGACACCTCTCGTGATCCCCGTGATCAGGGACCAGGACGCGCGTGTCGTCGGCGTGCCGAGGCGCGTACTCCCTGATCACGGGGATCATGGGCGGACGCCTAGGCGGAGCGGCGCATCTGCAGTTCGGTGAGCACCGGGATGGTCGGGTGCGGCACCCGAACCCCGGTGTCGACGAAGCCCAGCCGCTCGTACGCGCGTACCGCCCGGTCGTTGCCGACCACGACCTCGAGCATCAACTCGGGCCGGCCGGCCATCCGCGACCACCGCGCGACGCTGTCCAGCAGCGCCCCCAGTACCCCGCTGCCCCGGTGTTCCGGCGTGACGTAGACCGCGTAGACGACGGTGAGGGTCGGCTCGTCCGGCGAGACGACGCCGCCGGCGTGCGCCACGAAACGCCCGTCCACCTCGGCGACGAACTGGGCGACGTCGTCGCCGGCCGAGACCCGGGCGACCCGGGCGGCGAACTCGGCGTGCGGCCGCGCCGCCGCCTCGGCCAGCGTCTCCAGGAAGGCCAGGGGCGTGTCGGCCAGCATCTCGAGCCGCATCGCCCGCATCCGCGCCGTGTCGGACGGGCGGAGCCGGCGTACGGCGGTCGGTGGGGCGGTCACGTCGGTCATGGTGGCATGCTCGGCGCCGGTACGGCCCGGCGGCAACCCGATTCGCCCCGGTCAGGGCGCGTTGGGGGGCGGGGCCGCCCGGACCCGCCCGACCAGCAGTTGCCCGCCGACGTCGCGGCACAGTCCGGTGCCGTACTCGAAACCCAGCCGGCCGGGATAGCGGGCGAGGGCGGCCACGACCCAGTCCGGGCCGATCGCGAGGCAGGCGATGTGCCACAGGCCGTCCTCGTCGCGCAGCAGCCAGCCGTTCTTGATCGCGACCTGCGGGGCGAGGTCGGCGGGCAGCGCGGCCCGGATCCCGAAGTCACCCACCCCGCGTACCCGCCGCATCTCGTCGAGCAGCCACGGCGTCCACCGGTCGCCGGCCGCGCGGCCGTCGGCGAGGCAGAGCCCGATCCGTACGGTGTCCCGCGCCGAGACGACCGTGTTGCTCCAGGCGTCGTGGTAGGGCGCCGAGTCGGTCAGCCCACAGGTCTCCACCAGCCGCTCGATCGACCGGCGGCGCCCGAGGACCGCGAAGAGGTCCTGTGCCGCCGCGTTGTCGCTGTCGCGGATCATCCGGGTCAGCGCGTCCAGCCGGGCCTCCGTCGGGGTCTCGCCGGGCGGTATCCGCCGCAGGTAGTCGGCGGCGAGCCAGGCTTTCACCATCGACATCGTGTCGCTTGGCGCGGTGTGGTTGGCGGACCCGGTGATCCGGCCGGAGCGGCGGTCGAGGAAGGCCCAGGACAGGAACCCTTCGACGGGCACCCGCACCGCGTCCGGGGACGGCGGGCCGGGGTCGGGGGTGGCGGTCGCGCCGGCCGCGGGTTCGTCGCCCGCGGCGGGGTCCGGGCCGCGTACGAGGGCGGCCGGGGCGGGGTCGGCCGCACCGTGCCGGATCACCTCGTGGACCACCTCCGCCCCGATGAGCCCGGCGGCGAGCAGGAGTACGACGAACAGGTGGTACCGCCGGCGCCGCCGGTGCCGACGTAGCCGGTGACGTGCCATCGGTTGGCTGGTTTCGGGGTGACCCACGTTGGTTAAACGAGCAACCCATTCCAGCGACGCCGTCGTGCATAAGATCGCATTCACCGTGTCCTTTTTGGGGTAGTGCACGGCAGAGATACCTCGTGTAGCGTGCGATTTCGGCCGCCATGTTCGACGGGACCGACATGGATCACGATTCCAGGTCCTCTCCGGGCGTACGTCCCGGGCCGGGAGGAGTGAAAGGCCAGGCAGCATCGAAGTGAGGAAGTGCACCGTGGCACAGGGCACCGTGAAGTGGTTCAACAGCGAAAAGGGCTACGGCTTCATCGCGGTCGACGGGGGGCAGGACGTGTTCGTCCACTTCTCGGCGATCCAGATGGACGGCTACAAGGCACTTGACGACGGGCAGCGGGTGGAGTTCGAGATCGCCCAAGGTCAAAAGGGGCCGCAGGCCGAAAAAGTGCACCTCATCGCCTGACGGCAGAGATCGACCAAGGCGACCGGGAGGGGCCTCGGAAGAAACGTTCGGCGCCGGTTCTCCACAGCAGAGGGCCGGCGTCTTCGTTGTTCCCGAGGACGTCCTTTTCCTAACCGCTTCCCGGTGGGCAGGCACATGACGTGCCTCAATCGGTGTACGGCTCTCCGGCAGCTCCGGCTCGCCGGTTCGTTCTCGGCTTCCGGTGCCGGTCCCTCGAATGAGGGAGCCCTGTCCCTTGAATAGGGGAAAACATCCGACGTTCGCCGCCCGGGCGGGGTTTCCGGGCCCTGATCTGCGGGATCCGGGACGGGCTGTCGTCGCGCCGGGGTGTCGCGACGCCCGCTCCCGAGATCGATCGTTGAGTGTCTATCTGTCGCGGGCTGCCTGGTCGGCCTCGCGCGACGTGTGACGGGGCTGTCGCGGGCGGTCCCGGAAAAGCTCAACGAGCTTGCACTCGGCAGGGGGGAGTGCTAAACAGGTCATTGGCACTCGCGGACCGTGAGTGCCAATGGTCGGGGCGGTGGGGCCACCGGTGCGGACCCGGGAGACGGGGCTGTGGCGATGGCCGGTCGTCGCGGGCTATCCGGCCCGGCCAACGGACGTCACTGTCGCCAGGTAGTGACGTCCGAGGCTGCGTAGTCAGGCGGCACACCCGGGCCAACCGGCCCAGGTGGCCGTGAGTGTCCAGGAGGACAACGCCGTATGGCCAAGATCATTGCGTTCGACGAGGAGGCGCGCCGCGGCCTCGAGCGGGGCATGAACACCCTCGCCGACGCCGTAAAGGTGACGCTCGGCCCCAAGGGCCGCAACGTCGTGCTCGAGAAGAAGTGGGGCGCCCCCACCATCACCAACGATGGTGTGAGCATCGCCAAGGAGATCGAGCTCGAGGACCCGTACGAGAAGATCGGCGCCGAGCTGGTCAAGGAGGTCGCGAAGAAGACCGACGACGTGGCCGGCGACGGCACGACGACGGCGACCGTCCTGGCCCAGGCGCTGGTCCGCGAGGGCCTGCGTAACGTCGCGGCCGGCGCGAACCCGATCGCCCTCAAGCGGGGCATCGAGTCCGCGGTCGCCGCCGTGGCGGAGGAGCTGGCCAAGCTCGCCAAGGACGTCGAGACCAAGGAGCAGATCGCCTCCACCGCGTCGATCTCCGCCGGTGACAACACCGTCGGCGAGATCATCGCCGAGGCGATGGACAAGGTCGGCAAGGAAGGCGTCATCACCGTCGAGGAGAGCAACACCTTCGGGCTCGAGCTCGAGCTCACCGAGGGTATGCGCTTCGACAAGGGCTACATCTCGCCCTACTTCTGGACCGACCCGGAGCGTATGGAGGCCGTCCTCGACGACCCGTACATCCTGATCGTCGACGGCAAGATCTCGGCGGTGAAGGACCTGCTCCCGATCCTCGAGAAGATCATGCAGTCGGGCAAGCCGCTGCTGATCATCGCCGAGGACATCGAGGGCGAGGCCCTGGCCACCCTGATCGTCAACAAGGTGCGCGGCACCTTCAAGTCCGTCGCCGTCAAGGCCCCGGGCTTCGGCGACCGCCGCAAGGCGATGCTGAACGACATCGCGATCCTGACCGGTGGTCGGGTCATCAGCGAAGAGGTCGGCCTCAAGCTCGACGCCGTCACCATCGACCTGCTGGGCCACGCCCGCAAGGTGCAGGTGACCAAGGACGAGACCACCATCGTCGACGGTGCCGGTGACGCCGACCAGATCCAGGGCCGGGTCAACCAGATCCGCGCCGAGATCGAGAAGAGCGACTCCGACTACGACCGCGAGAAGCTGCAGGAGCGGCTGGCCAAGCTGGCCGGTGGCGTTGCGGTGATCAAGGTCGGCGCGGCCACCGAGGTCGAGCTGAAGGAGCGCAAGCACCGCATCGAGGACGCGGTCCGCAACGCGAAGGCCGCCGTCGAAGAGGGCATCGTCCCCGGTGGTGGCGTCGCGCTGGTCCAGGCCGGCAAGACCGCCTTCGACAAGCTGGACCTCGTCGGCGACGAGGCGACCGGTGCGCAGATCGTCAAGGTCGCGCTGGACGCCCCGCTGCGCCAGATCGCGGTCAACGCCGGCCTCGAGGGCGGCGTCGTGGTCGAGCGGGTCCGCAACATCGAGGCCGGCCACGGCCTCAACGCGGCCAGCGGCGAATACGTCGACCTGCTCAAGGCCGGCATCATCGACCCGGCCAAGGTGACCCGGTCGGCGCTGCAGAACGCCGCCTCGATCGCGGCGCTGTTCCTCACCACCGAGGCCGTGGTGGCGGACAAGCCGGAGAAGACCCCGGCCCCGGCGGGCGCGCCGGGCGGCGGGGAGATGGACTTCTGAGTCCGGACTCCACGTGACGAAGGGCGGGCCGCTCGCGCGGCCCGCCCTTCGGCGTCTGCGGCACCCGGCCGCTGACGGCGCCTAGCGCCGCTGGTTGCGTTGCTTCTGGCGCCGGGACGTGGGTTCCGGCGCCATCTGTCGGGGCGCGTCGACCAGCGCCAGCGGCTCGTCCGCCGGCGGATCGTCGTACTCCGCCAGTTCGGCCAGGTCACCGAAGTCGAGCCGGTCGACGGGCAGGTCCGGGGACCGGTCCGCCATCCGCGCCGAGGCCGGAACGTGGAGATCGTCCGTCGGGTCGTCGTCCTTGGTCATGACCTCCTCCTTCCCGGTCACCGTAAGGCGCGGCGGCCGGTGGCCGGGGACGAACGGCGCTACACCCGATACCTCCCATTTCGCTGGTCAGGTAGGGGGCGCGCCGTACGGCGACCGTCAGAGCTGCTTGCGGAAGAGGAAGAAGACCCGTTCGATCCAGGCCCCGGCGCTGCCGGCGTAGAACGGCACCGGGCCGACCCAGCCGATCTGGACCCGATCGTGTCCGGCCGCCCGCTGGTCGCGCAGGCAGCGGCGCAGCAGCACACCGCCGATGCCGAGCCCCTGCGTGTCCGGCGCGGTCCCCATCGGGCCGAACCAGGACGGCCGCGACGACCCGTACGCGGCGAAGCCGAGCAGTTCGCCGCTGTCGCGTACGGCGAGATGGCAGCCGCCGTCCGGGCGGTCGACCGAGTGGGCGAGTTCGCCGCCCCACGACCCGCCGAAGGTGGCCCGGGCGAAGGCGACCAGCGCCGGCACGTCGTCCTCGGTCGCCCGCCGTACCCGGATCCCGCGCTCGGCGAGGCGGGCCTCGGCCGGCCCGGTGTCCCGCAGCGCCGGCGAGCCGTCGTAGGACAGGTCGGCGGTCATGTTCCAGGCCGTCCGGTCCTGCTCGTAGCCGAGCGCCATCGCCGCGCAGATCGCCGGCGTGTACCGTACGTCGATTCCCGGCCAGGCGTAGTACGGCGGGTTGCCGGCCAGCAGGACCTCACCGGCGCCCAGTCCGGCGAGCGCGCCCTCGACCCGTGACAGCAGGGTGCGGCCGATGCCCCGGCGGCGGTCGGCGGGGTGGACCGCGATCAGGTCGACGTGGCCGACGGCGGGGTCGCGGTGGGCGATGGAGCCGAGCACGACGCCGACCGGTTCGCCGCCGGCGACCGCGACGAACCCGACGAGCTGCCGGCGGCCGTCCGTCCAGGTCGCGTCGCCGGGGGCGGTGGTCTCGCGGAGCCGGGTGACGATCTCGTTCGCCTCGGCCGAGTCCTCCGGCAGATCGAGCGCTTCGCCACAGAGTGCCACCACCTGGGGCAGATCGGTATCGGTCAGTTCGGCGACGGAGAACTCGAGATCCACGAGCGCCGAACCTACCGTGTCTGGCGGGCCCGCTCCACCGCGGCGTACGCGTCGACCAGACCGGCACCCTCGACGTTGGCGAGCTGCCCGCAGTCGCCCTCGCGCTGGCTCGCCGTCGGGGGCACGACCCCGGTGGCGGTGTCCAGCATGATCTGCCGGGTGGTGGCCAGGTCACCGATCAGGGCCGGGTTCGCCGACCACATCAGCGCCGCCACGCCGGCGACCTGCGGGGTGGCCATCGACGTGCCGGAGTTGCTGGTGTAGCCACCGCCGGGCATCGCCGACAGCACGTCGGCGCCCGGCGCCACCAGGTCGGGTTTCGCCGAACCGTCCGGGGCGGGGCCACGGCTGGAGAACTCGGTCACCCCGCGGTTCTTGTTCACCGCGCCGACGGTCAGCACGTCGGCGTACGGCGCGGGCGGATCGTCGATCGAGCCGCAGAACGGGCCGGTGTTGCCGGCGGCGGCGACGAAGAGGATGCCGGCGGCGGCGAAGGCGGCCGTCGCCTCCGCCAGGGCCGCGGTGTCGCACCCCTCCAGCGCCGGGCAGCCCCAGGAGTTGGTGAGGATGTGCGGCGCGCGGTCCGGCCGGCCGTCGGTGAACGGGTCGCCGCCGGCCGCGAACGGCGCCAGCATGAACTGCAGGCAGTCGAGGTAGCGGGCCGGGTTGCCCAGGTTGCGGTCGAGGTTGACGCAGCCGACCCACTGGGCGCCGGGGGCGACGCCGATGTTGTCGTGCCCGACGGCCGAACCGGCGGTGTGGGTGCCGTGCCCGCCCCGGTCGGTCGGGGTGCGGGTGTCGTTCCAGGGGTCGTACCAGGAGTCGTCGCCACCACGGAAGCCCGCGGCCAGCGCCGGGTGGCTGCCGTCCACACCGGAGTCGGACGAGCCGACGACGATGCCGGCCCCGTCGGTGTCCAGCTGCGACCAGACCCGGTCGGCACCGATCATCGTCAGGTGCCACGGCGGGGCCTGCGGTGCGGGCTCGGAGCCCCGGCCGGGTGGCGGCGCCGCCGGCAGCGGCCGGATCTCCTGGCTGAGCAGCACCCGGTCGACGTCGGCACGGCGCGAAAGCCAGGCCCGCACCGCCGGCCCGCCGTCCACCTCGATCGCGTTGACCAGGTAGTACGGCCGGTGCCACAGGCGGAACCGGTCGAGTTCCCGGCGCAGGTCACCCTGCGACCGGGTGGCGGTGTCGACGAGCCTCCGGTGCACCTCGCGCACCTTCGCGTCCCGCCCGGCCTGGCCGGGCCCGCCGGTGATGCCGGTCAGGTCGGCCTGCTCCTTCATCACCACGAAGAGGCGCTCGCCGTGCAGGCCCGGTTGGCCGAGGCCGACGTGGACGGCCGCGCCGGCGAGCACGACCGCGGTGGCGGTGACCACGCCGACCCACCGGTGCGGGGTCGCGGCGCGGGTACGGCCGAACGCGACCGCGTACGCGATCCCGACGACGAGCGCGAGAGCGGCCGAACTGCCGGCGGCCACCATGGTCCAGAACGGCACGTCCCGGTCGATCAGGACCAGCGAGATCTCCTCGGGGTCGACCAGGGCCAGTGGTCCGAGGACGGCGACGGCGACCAGCCAGCCGACCGGCGGACGGGGGCCGGCGTCGTCCGCCGGTCCGTAGCCGGCGGTCCCGCGCTCCGGCGTCGCCGCGACGGGACGCAGCGCGGCGAGGGCGAACCCGGTCGCCGGCAGCAGGAACAGGGCGGCGAGCTGGCTGCCGCTGTGCCCGACGGCGGCCCCGACCAGCAGCAGCGTCACACCGGCCACCAGCCCGCCCAGCAGGACCGGCCGTACGCCCCGGCCGGTCGGCCCACCGTACGTGGACCAGAAGCCGGCGTCGAGGATCGCGGCGGCCAGCCAGCCGGTCGCGGCGGCGGCGGTGACGGCGAGCAGCGTCTCGGTGAGCCCGCCGAGCGCCCCGACCCAGAGCCAGGGCAGCAGTACGGCGGCTCCGGCGGCGACCGCGAGCAGCACCGCCACCCCGGTCGGCCGTGATCGGCGTACCCGGCCCCGCGTGCTCCGGATCGCGACGGCGAGCAGGACCGCGCCGACGGTCAGCAGGGCCAGGTAGAGCTCGTTCTGCGCCTGCGGTACGGCCCGCAGCAGGCCGAGTACGGCCAGGACGATCGCGCCGCACAGCCAGGCCCGGCCGGCGGCCCGGACCGCCGCCGAGCGGGGTACGACCGCCAGCGGCGCCGCCACCGCGGAGATCAGTGCCGCGTCGACAAGGCTGGTCAGCGGCCACACCCAGACCGGTGCGGTCAGGCCGGCGACGATCGCCACCTGGTCGACCAGCCACCCGCTCACCTGCGCGACGGTGGTGATGCCGACCGCCCACAGCCCCACCGCGACCGCCGCGACGACCGCCCCGATCCCCGGGCCGGGCGGCGGGGGCGGTGGCGGGTACCCGGGCACCCATCCGGTCGACGGCGGTTCTCCAGAAGGCGGCGGACCCGGCTGCATGCCCAGACAGTACGTTGTCGCTGCATGCGGTTAACGTGGACACGTGCGTGACCCAGCCGTGTCCCGATACGCCGCCGGCCAACTGTCCGCGTCCCGCCGGGCGGCCGACCTGCGCCGCCTGCGCGGCGAGCGATTCGACGTGCTCGTCATCGGGGGTGGTGTCACCGGTGTCGGTGCCGCTCTCGACGCCGCGTCGCGCGGGCTCAAGGTGGCGCTGGTCGAAGCCCGTGACTACGCCGCCGGCACCTCCAGCCGGTCCAGCAAGCTGATCCACGGCGGCCTGCGCTATCTCGAACAGTTGGAGTTCGGGCTCGTGCACGAGGCCCTGACCGAGCGCGGGCTGCTCGCCACCCGGCTCGCCCCGCACCTCGTCCGGCCGGTGCCGATCCTCGTGCCGCTGCCGTCCGGTGCCGGCCCGCGCGCCCTGCCCGGCCGGGCCTTCCGGCGCGCCTACTACGGCCTCGGCGTGGCGGCGTACGACGCCTTCGCCGGGGCTTTCGGCGGCGGGCGCGGCATGCCGCTGCACCGCCACCTGTCCCGCGAGGGCGCCCGCCGGATCTTCCCGAGCCTGCGCGCCGACGCGATCGGTGGCGCGATCCGCTACTACGACGGCCAGATGGACGACGCCCGCCTGGTGGTCAACCTGGCCCGCACCGCGGCCAGCCTGGGCGCCGCCGTGGTGACCAGCGCGCGGGCGGTCGCCCTGGTGCGGCAGGCCCGCGAGGTCACCGGGGTCCGGGTCCGTGACATGGAGGCGCCCGCCGGGTCGCCCGACGCCGAGTTCGAGGTACGGGCCCGCACCGTCGTCGCCGCCACCGGGGTCTGGACCGACGACATGTCCCGGATGCTCGGCGACGTGGGTTTGCGGCCCAGCTTCCGGGTACGCGCCTCGAAGGGTGTGCACCTCGTCGTGCCCCGCTCGGCGATCACCGGCGACGCCGGTCTGATCCTGCGTACCGCGACCTCGGTGCTCTTCGTCCTGCCCTGGGGCGGCCACTGGATCATCGGTACGACCGACACCGACTGGCAGCTCGACCGGGCCCATCCGGCGGCGTCGGCCAGCGACATCGACTATCTGCTCGACCAGGTCAACACGGTGCTGGACCGGCCGCTGACGACCGCCGACATCGAGGGCGTCTACGCCGGGCTGCGCCCGCTGCTGTCCGGCGAGGCCGAGTCGACGTCGAAGCTGTCCCGCGAGCACGCGGTCATCGAGCCGATGCTCGGCCTGCTGCTGGTCGCCGGCGGCAAATACACCACCTACCGGGTGATGGCGCAGGACGTGGTCGACCGGGCTGCCCGCCGGCTCGGCGGCGCCCGCCCGTCACGCACCGCCGACCTGCCGCTGCTCGGCGCCGACGGCTACGCCGCGATGTGGCGCGACCGCGCCGACCTCGCCCGCCGGCACGGGATGCCGGGCGGTGTCGTCGAGCACCTGCTGGAGCGCTACGGCACCCTGACCACGCACCTGCTCGCCCTGATCCAGGCCGATCCGCTGCTGGCGACACCGCTGGCCGGGGCACCCGAATACCTGGCGGCCGAGGTGGCCTACGCCGCCCATGCCGAGGGTGCGCTGCACCTGGACGACGTGCTGACCAGGCGCACCCGGATCTCGTTCGAGACCCCGCACCGGGGCAGCGAGTCGGCCGAGCAGGCCGCCGAGATCATGGGCAAGGTGCTGGGCTGGGACGCGACCGTACGGGCCCGTGAGGTCGAGCACTACCTGGCCCGGGTCGAGGCGGAGCGGCAGTCGCAGCGGATGCCCGACGACGCGACCGCCGACGCGGCGCGGATGGGGGCACCCGACGTACGCGGCTTCGCCGCCGACCGGGGCATCGACCTGACCCCGCCTCCGGAGGCCCGCCTCCTGCCCGGCTGACCGCCGGCCGAGACGTATCGGCTGCCCGCCAGGCGAGGCGCATCGGCTGCCCGTCGGGCGAGGCACCGGTTGACCGCCGGCCGAGGCGTATCGGCTCGGCCGCGTCGAGGCCGGGAAAGCGAGCTTGACCCCGCCGTAGCGTCATGGTTTTTGCTCGGACCATGAAGCGGATAACCGTCACCTTCCTGGCCAGCGACTTCCTGTCGCTGTTCGGCAACGCGATCGCGGGCGTGGCCCTGCCGCTGATCGTGTTGCAGACGACCGGCAGCGTCCTGGGGGCCGGGATCGTCGCGGCGGCCACCGCGATCCCGGCGATGCTCGGCGGTCTGCTGACCGGTGTGGTGATCGACCGGATCAACCGGCGTACGGCCTCGATCGCCACCGACCTGATCTCGGCCGGTGCGGTGGCCGCGCTGCCGGTCGTCGACCTGCTGGTCGGCCTCGAACTGGGCTGGTTCATCCTGTTCGGGATCCTCGGGTCGTTCGGGGACGTACCCGGGATGACCGCGCGGGAGGCGCTGCTGCCGGCGATCGTGCGGCACGGCGGGATCGCCGCGGAGCGGCTGATCGGCGTACGGGAGAGCCTGGGTGCCCTGGCGATCCTGGTCGGACCGGCGGCGGCCGGCGGCCTGATGCTCCTGTTCGACGGCTCGACGGTGCTGTGGATCACGGCGGCGACGTCCCTCGGCGCGGCGCTGGTGACCCTGACCCTGCCGCGCCGGGTCGGTGAACTCGAAGCCGCCCCGGTCCCGGCCCCAGCCGCCGCCGGCGCCGGGAGCGCGGCAGACGGCGCCGGGAGCGCGGCAGACGGCGCCGGGAGCGCGGCAGACGGCACCGGGAGCGCAGCTGCCGGCATCGGGAGCGCGGCCACGGCGGAGCCGGGTGGTGGCGACGTGGGGGTGGGGCTGCGACCTGAGCCGGTCACCGGCTGGGCGCAGTTGCGGGAGGGCTGGCGCCTGCTCTTCCGGGGCAGCCCGTTCCTGCTGGCGGTGACCCTGCTCAACCTGGTGCTGGCGACCGTACTCGCCGCCCTGCAGGGCCTGGTCCTGCCGGTGCACTTCACCCTGCTCGACCAGCCGGGCCGGCTCGGCCTGGTGCTCAGCTCGATCGCGCTCGGCACCCTGGTCGGCGGTGCCGCCTACGCGGTCGCCGGCAGCCGGGGACCGCGCCGAGTGTGGCTGGTGGCCGGTTTCGCCGCGAGCGTGGTCGGGATCGCGGTCATCGGCGCGCTGCCGGCCGCCGGCCTCGTGTTCGCCGGCGCCTTCGTGGTCGGCGGATCGATGGGAATGCTCAGCGGACTGCTCGGCGTGCTCATGCTGGAGCGGATCCCGGACCGGATGCGGGGCCGGATCCTCGGGACCCAGAACGCGATCCTGACCGGCGCGGCCCCGCTCGGCATCGTGCTGGCGGCGGTCGCCGTCGAGTACGCCGGACTCGGCGTGACCGCGGTCGCCCTCGCGGCCGTGTGGGCGGTCGCGGCCGTGGCCGCCGTGAGCAGCCGGGCGCTGCGTAACCTGGACGGGGTGCGGGAGAGCGTGTGAACAGCGGCGAGGTGGCCCGGCTGGCCGGCGTGTCCGTACGCACGCTGCGCCACTACCACCAGATCGGGGTCCTGCCCGAACCGCCCCGGGCGGCGAACGGCTACCGGCGGTACCGGGCCGGCGACCTTGTCCGGCTGCTGCGGATCAAGCGCCTCGCGGCGCTGGGCATCCCGCTCGAGCGGATGCCGCAGCTGCTCGACGGCACCGGCCAGGATCCGCCGGAGCTGCTGGACCAGCTCGACCGCGAGCTCGCCGCGCAGATCGAGCGGCTGACCCGGCAGCGGGAGGTTATCGCGCGGATCCGGGCGGAGGGCACCGCCCCGGACATCCCACCCGAACTCGGCCGGTTCTTCGCCGTGTTCGGCGCCGCCGCCACCGACATCTCGCCCGAGCTGACCGCGGCCGACCGCGACCAGTCGATCCTGCTCGCCCACCTGGTCGGCGACCAGGCCATGCCGCAACTCGGCGAGTTCTACGACCTGATGGCCTCCGAGGAGTACGCGCCGCGGGTCGTCGAGTTCGCCCGCCGGTTCGGCGATCTCGGCCCGGAGACCGGGGCGGACGAGCTCGACGCGCTGGTCGAGCAGTTCGTCGAGCTCTTCGGGCCGGCGGTGACCGCGGTGAGCGGTTCGGACGTGCTGCCGACGATCGACGAGAAGCGGGTGAAGCTCCTCGACGATCTGCGCGACGACCAGCTCAACGACGGCCAGCGGACCTTCCTCGCCCGGGTGCAGGCGCGTTTCGCCTAGAGGACCTTGCCCGGGTTCAGCAGTCCGGCCGGGTCCAGCGCCGCCTTGATCGCCTGGTGGACGCGTACGCCCACCGGCCCGATCTCCTTCGCCAGCCACTCCCGCTTCAGCAGGCCCACGCCGTGCTCGCCGGTGCAGGTGCCGCCCAGCCCCAGCCCCAGCTCCATGATCGCGTCGAAGGCGAGCCGGCCGCGTTCGAGGCTCGTCGGGTCGGCCCGGTCGACCACGATGTTCGGGTGCATGTTGCCGTCGCCGGCGTGCCCGACGACGCCGATCGGCACCTGGTACTCGGCGGCGACCTTCTCCACCCCGTCGAGCAGCGACGCCAGCGAGCCGCGGGGCACCGCGACGTCGTCGATGATCAGGCCGCCCCGGCCGCCGGGATAGGTGTCGGCGGCGAACTTCTCCATCGCCGCGTGCGCCAGCCGCCGGGCCTGCAACAGCGCCGCCGCCTCGGTCGCGTCGGTCGCCTGGTAGACCTCGCTCGCCCCGGCCGCCTCGCACACGGCCGCGATCCGGGCCAGGTCGGCGCCGGCCCGCTCGCCGGTGTCGGCCGCCGCGAGGAGCAGGGCCTTCGCCTCGGTCGGCAACCCCATCGACCGGTACGCCTCGATGGCGCCCAGGTGGGTCTGGTCGAGCAGTTCCAGCAGGCTCGGGGTGAGCCCTTCGGACGCGATGGCCGCCACGGCGGCGCCGGCGGCGGCCGTCGACGGGAACACGCCCACCAGGGTCAGCGACTGCTCGGCGGCCGGGCGCAGCGCCACGGTGATCTCGGTGATCACCCCGAGGGTGCCCTCGGAGCCGACGAAGAGCTTGGTCAGGTCGTACCCGGCGACGCCCTTCGCGGTGCGCCGACCGGTGCGCAGCACCTCGCCGGAGGCGAGCACCACCTCCAGGCCGATGACGTACTCGCTGGTCACGCCGTACTTGACGCAGCACATGCCGCCCGCGTTGGTGGCGACGTTGCCGCCGATCGTCGACGACTCCCATGACCCCGGGTCCGGCGGGTAGCGCAGCCCCTGCGCGGCGACCGCCCCGGCCAGCGCCGAGTTGACCACCCCGGGCTGCACCACGGCGATCCGGGCCACCGGGTCGATCTCCCGGATCTCGGTCATCGCGGTGGTGCTGAGCACCACGCAGCCGTCGACGGCGTTCGCGGCGCCGGCCAGCCCGGTCCGCGCCCCCTGCGGTACGACCGGCACCCCGTGCGTGGCGGCGACCCGTACGACGGCGGCGACCTCGGCGGTGGTGCGGGGCCGTACGACGACCGCCGGGAGACCGTACGCGCACAGGTCCGCCTCGTCGCGCTGGTAGCTCACGAGCAGATCGGGGTCGGTCACCACCGCCCGGTCGGGGAGCACGGCGCGCAGGTCACTCAGCAGGTCGGTCATGACTGGCCAGGGTATCGGCCGGTTACCTTGGTGACCATGGTCTACGTGGACCCACCTGCCTGGCCCGCCGACGGGCGGCTGTGGTCGCATCTGGTCAGCGACGTGTCGTACGCCGAACTGCACGCCTTCGCGGCGGGCATCGGCCTGCCCCGGCGGGCGTTCGACCGCGATCACTACGACGTGCCGGAGGAACGGTTCGCCACGGTGGTGGGGCACGGCGCCCGGGTGGTGTCGAGCCGGGAGATCGTCATCGTGCTGCGCCGTTCGGGGCTCCGGCTGCCCAAGCACCTGGCCGGGGCCCGCCGCCAATAGCCGATCCGGCCGCTGCCGCTCGGTCGGCCGTCGCTCGGTCGGCCGTCGCTCGGTTGGCCGTCACTCAGCCCGTCACGGCCAGGGCGGCGAGTTCGCGGCCGAGGTTGGCCCGGGCCGGCGCCTCCCAGTCCCGCGCGAGGACCGGCAGCCGGTAGAGGGCCGGCAGGTCCAGCAGGTGCCGCAGAACGGCTCCCCGGCCGGCCCGGAAGAGTTCGTCGGGCACGTGGGCGTACTCGCGGCGGACGGCGGCGGCGTAGCGGTCGTAGTCGGCGGCCGGCCGGGCGAGTACGGCCAGGTCGGCGTCGCAGAGCAGGGCCCCGTCCCGGTCGTCCGGGGTGGCGCCGTGCCCGGCGGTGAGCAGGACCAGCCGGGCCACCTCGGCGACCGCGTCCGGTGGCACGCCGAGCCCGGTCAGGGTCGCCGTGGCGAGTGCCGCGCTGGCCCGCTCGTTGGCGTCGCCGGCCGCACGCGGGTCGTAGACGGCGTCGTGGAACCAGACGGCGAGGCGTACGAGGTCGGGCCGGTCGGCGTGGTCGGCCTGCCCGTCGACCACCACGAGCACGGCGGCGAGATGGTCGACGGTGTGGTAGTGCCGCTGCGGCTCACCCCACCGGTCGAGCAGGTCGCGGCCGGCGGCGGCGATCGCGGCCGTACCGGTCGCGCCGGCCGCCGTGGCGGCGGCCGACCAGCGGGCGCTCAGTTCGGTCACCGGACCAGTCTGCCGCAGCCGGGCCGGCGCGGTCGTGGCCGGATCCGGGGCGGCCGGTCCACCCATGAACCGGAATCCGTCGGGTATGCCGGCGCATGGCCGCGGACCGGGACAGCACCGAGAGTTCGCCGGCCGCCGGCATGGCACAGCGGTGGCGTGAACGGCGCGAGCGGTTCGACGCCACCTTCCGGGAACGGACCATCAAGGTACGCGCCAACGCCGGGCTGGCGATCCAGGCAGGTGTCGCCGGTGGCCTCGCCTGGTTCGTGGCCGCCCACATCCTGGGCAATCCGGCGCCCTTCTTCGCCCCGATCGCGGCGGTGGTGACCCTGGCCTCGTCCGTCGGGCAGCGCCTCAAACGGACCATCGAGCTGATCATCGGGGTGGCGCTGGGCATCGCGGTCGGCGACGCCATCATCCTGGTGATCGGCACCGGGGCGTGGCAGATCGCCGTGGTGGTGACGCTGGCGATCATCGCGTCGATCTACGTCGGCGGCGGCCCGTCGCTGTTCAACCAGGCCGCGGCTTCGGCCGTGCTGGTCGCCACCCTGAGTCCGCCGGAGGGCGGGATCTACTTCACCCGGTTCTTCGACGCGCTCGTCGGTGGCGTGGTCGCCCTGATCGTCATGACGCTGCTGATCCCGCTCAACCCGCTGCGGGTGGTCGACCGGGCCGTCGACCCGGCGCTCGACACCATGGCCGACGCGCTCAGCGACACCGGCGGCGCCCTGGCCCGCCGGGACGCGGCCCTCGCCGACGCCGCACTGGAGCGGCTGCGCAAGGCGGAGGGCGAGGTACGGACGCTGGAGAGCGCCATCGAGGCCGGCCGGGAGACGGCCGCACTGGCGCCGCTGCGCTGGCACAAGCGGGGCGTGTTGACCAGGTACGTGGACAGTTCCAAGTACATCAGCCGGGCGCTGCGGGACAGTCGGGCACTGGTCCGCCGGGCGGTGACCCAGATCCAGGACGGCGAGCCGGTGCCACCATCCCTGCCCGACGCGGTGTGTGACCTCGGCGAGGCGGCCCGGCTGCTCTACAGCGAGTTGGGGGCCGGGGTGGAGCCGCAGGCGGCCCGGGACCGCGCGGTGCGGGCGGTGATCGGTGCCGCCGGGGCGTACTCGGCGGGGGTCGGCCTGTCCGGCAGCACCGTCGTGGCCCAGGTCCGGTCGATCGCCAGCGACCTGATCGCCGCGACCGGGGTGGACATGGCCGAGGCCAACCGGATGGTCCGGCGGGCCGTCGGCCACACCCCCGGTTGACCTCACCGCCCGGCGAGCGCGGCCAGGAGGCGGTCGACGTGCTCGACCGTGCTGCCCAGCCCGATGCTCGCCCGCAGCGCCGTCGCCGGCGGGTTCCGCCAGCCGCGCCGGGCGGCGGCCTCCGTGATCAGCCGCCGGGTCAGCGGGTGCGCGCAGAACAGGCCGTCCCGTACGCCGATCCCGTGTGCCGTCGCCAGCTCCGCCGCGACCGTCGCCGATTCCCGGCCGGCGACCACGAACGACACGATCCCGACCCGGGGCTCGGCCGCGTCGAAGAGCCGCAGCTCCTCGACGCCGGGGAGCGCGGCGAGACCGGCCCGCAGCCGGGCCAGCAGCGCCTGTTCGTCGTCGTGCAGCGCGCCGCGGTCGGCCGCGCCGAGCGCGGCGCAGACCGCCCCGAGCGCGACCGCGCCGAGCAGGTTCGGGGTGCCCGCCTCGTGCCGGGCCGGGCCGGTCGCCCAGCGCACCTGGTGCGTCGCCGGGCCGACGTAGGCGCTGGCCCCGCCGCCGGCCAGGTACGGCGGGGCGGCGTCCAGCCAGTCGCCGTGCCCGACCAGCACACCGGTGCCGAACGGCGCGTAGAGCTTGTGGCCGGAGACGGCGACGTAGTCGACGTCGAGCGCGGCGATGTCGACCGGGGCGTGCGGGGCGAGCTGGGCCGCGTCGAGTGCGATGCGGGCGCCGTGCCGGTGCGCGACCCGGGCCAGAGCGGCGACCGGCCACCGTTCCCCGGTGACGTTGCCGGCCCCGGTCACCGCCACCAGCACCGGCCGGCCCGGATCGGTGCCCCGGCGCAGCTCGCGCAGAGCGGCGTCGAGCGCCCGTACGGCCGCGTCGGGCGACGCCGGCACCGGCAGCCGCACCGCTCCGGACGGCCAGGGCAGCAGGTTGGCGTGGTGCTCGCTGGCGAAGGTGACGACGGTGCTCGCCGCCGGCAGCGCGTGGGCGAGCAGGTTGAGCGCGTCGGTGGTGTTGCGGGTGAAGATCACATGGTCGTCGGCGCGGGCGCCGAGGAAGTCGGCGACCTCCTCGCGGGCCCGCTCGTAGGCGAGGGTGCAGCGTCGCGACAGCTGGCCGGCGCCGCGGTGCACGCTTGCGTACCAGGGCAGCAGTTCGGTCACCGCGTCGGCGGCGGCCGACGCGCAGGGTGCGGTGGCCGCGTAGTCGAGGTTGATCTGACCGGGCACGCCGAGCACGTCGAGCGGCCGCGTGGCCGGACGTCCCGGGCCGGTCCACGGCAGCGGCTCGGCGGCCCACGGCAGGGTCGCCACGGGGGTGGGGGTCGTGTTCATCGGCCAGCCTCCGGCGATCAGGGACCCCGGGTGTGGCGGAAGGGTGGGGCCCGCGCTTGCCCGGCACCTGGTGGCGACGGGCCCGGTCTTCACCCAGGGCACCCCACCGCGAACCTCGACGAGGGTTGCCGGCCAGCAAGCTGGGGCTTCGGCCCGCACCACAGCGGGGCGGACCGTTGGTCGCTGGCACTCGTGACCTGCACCGGAGCATAACCGCAACACGGGTGACCCGGCGAGTGGTCTTCAACTCGATACGCTGGCGGGCATGGCCGAACTTCCGCCCGGCGGGCAACCACCCGCGTCGCCCGTACCCCCCGGCCCGGTTCCGGGGGACGGGCAGCCCGCCGCGCCACCGGTGGACCGGGAGCCGCCCGGACCCGTCGCCCCGCCGGCGCCGTCGTCGGCACCGCCGGGCGCCGGCCCGCATCCGGCGGCGGCCGTCGTGCCGGGCGTGCCTGGGGTGGCCGTCGAGCCGGGGATGGCCGCCGTGCCGGGCGTACCGGCGGCGGCGGGCGTGCCCGGGGCGGGCTGGCCGTCGGGTCCGGTGCCGGACCCGGCCGGCAAGGCGCGCCGCTGGCGGGTCGGCTGGCGGCGTGGCCTGATCATGGCGGCGACCATCCTGGTGATCGCCGGCAGCGCGATCGCGATGCTGTTGACGCTCGGGCAGAACCTGGGCGTCGAGGCGCTGGTCATCGGTCTGGTGGCGGCGATCCTGCCGGTACCGGTCCTGGTGGTGTGCTTCCTGTGGCTCGACCGCTACGAGCCCGAGCCGATGAAATACCTGGTCTTCTGCTTCGCCTGGGGCGCGGCGGTGTCGACGTACGCGTCGTTGAACGTGAACACCTGGGCGGCCGGGGTGTTCGAGCGCAACGACCTGCCCGACTCGCTGACCGCGGTGCTGGTCGCCCCGTTCATCGAGGAACTGACCAAGACGCTCGGCCCGATCCTGCTGCTGATCGTGCGGCGCCGGGAGTTTTCCGGCATCACCGACGGTATCGTCTACTGTGGAATGTCGGCGATCGGCTTCGCCATGGTGGAGAACATCCTCTACCTGGGCGGCCACGGCTACGCCAGTGGCGCCGAGCAGTACGGCCGCGCCACCGGCGCGCAGATGCTCTTCACCATCTTCATCGTCCGGGTGCTGCTCACCGCGTTCGCCCACCCGCTGTTCACCGCGATGGCCGGCATCGGCCTCGGTATCGCCGCCCGCTCCAGCGACCGGCGGATCCGGGTGCTGGCCCCGTTCGCCGGCCTGCTGCTGGCGATGATGCTGCACGGCGCCTGGAACCTGATGCCGTCGCTCGCCGTCGCCACCGGGCAGAACCTGATCCTGCTCTACGGCTACATCGGCCTGATGGTGCCGATCTTCTTCGGCATGGTCGGGCTGGCCGTGTGGCTGCGCGGCTGGGAGGGCCGGCTGACCGAACGCACCCTGCCGCACTACGTACGGGCCGGCTGGCTCTCACCGCCCGAGGTCGCGTCGCTGGGCAGCCTGGGTCGCCGGCACTCGGCCCGCCGGTGGGCCCGGCGGGTGGCCGGCGAGGCCGGACTCAAGGCGATGCGCGGCTACCAGTTCTCCGCGACCCAGTTGGCCCTCCTGCGCGACGGCATGCTGCGCGGCCTCGACGCCAAGCCCGCCGACCGGGCCGGCGCCGTGCGGGAGGAGGCCGAGCTGCTGGCGGCGATCGTCCGCTACCGGCAGGTCTTCACCGGACGCGACCCGCAGGCGCCCGACGCGCGCTGGGACGGCGAGCGCTATCACATCGCGTTCCCGGACGGGGTGCGACGCGTGGTCGACGCCCCCGACCAGCCGGTCGTGCCGATCCCGGTGGTACTCACGCCGCCACCCCCGCCGCCCGTCCCGGTCCACCCCGGCGCGTACGGCCCACCGGGTGCGTACGGCCCACCCGGCGCATACGGCCCACCCGGCGGCTACGGCCCGCCGGGCGGCTACCCGCCACCGGGTCCGTACGGTCCGCCGCCGGGCGGCTACCCGCCACCGGGCTGGCGGTGACCGTCCCCGCTCAGAGGTAGAGGCCGGTGGAGTCGGTGTCGACCCGTTCGGCCGCGACCGCGTGCAGGTCGCGCTCGCGCAGCAGGACGTAGGCCCGGCCGTGCAGTTCGACCTCGGCGCGGTCCTCGGGGTCGAAGAGCACCCGGTCGCCGGTGACGATGGACCGCACGTGCGGGCCGACGCCGACCGCCTTGGCCCAGGACAGTCGCTTGCCCATGGAGGCGGTCGCCGGGATGACGATGCCGGCGGTGGACCGTCGTTCGCCGTCACTGCCCTCGAGTTGCACCAACACGCGGTCGTGCAGGAGACGGATCGGCAGGCCGGGGTCGTAGTTGGATTCGGCGCTCACGACGGAACCGTACCCCGCCTCGCAACCGGACCCGGCGGCGGTTGAGACACCCCGGCCGGGGGCAACATACGCCGGACTCGGGACCCCGGTGAGCGCTGCTCAGTGCGAACACCCGCTAACGTGGGGTGGCCGAGCGTGAGGAGGTGCTCTTGAACCGCTTCGAGCAGGTACGGGCGAAGATCCGTCGGGCCTACGAAAAGGGCGAGGCATCGGTGCGCGCGAGGAGCCGCTCCCGGCCCGAACCCGAGCCGGCGCCGGCTCTGGTCGAGCCGCCGCCGAACGGGGGATTCGACTCTCCGCCGCCGGAGGTCCACCAGTCCACTTCGAGTCGTGACGACGCCGACGTACCGCACGGCCTGCGGATCGCCGCCGCCTGGTCGTGGCGGCTGATCGTCATCGGCGCGATCGGCTGGGCGATGCTGAAGGTGATCGGCACCGTACGGATCGTCATCATCCCGCTGCTCATCGCGCTGCTGCTGTCGGCGCTGCTCGCCCCGGCCGTCGGCTGGCTGTTGCGGGCCCGGTTTCCCCGCTCGCTGGCCACCGGCCTGGTGCTGGTCGGCGGGCTGGCCGCGGTGGTCGGCACGCTGACCATGGTGGTCAACGAGTTCGTGGCCGGTGTGCCGGAGTTGAGCCGTAACGCGACCAAGGGTGTGCAGCAGATCCAGGACTGGCTGAAGACCGGCCCGTTGCACATGTCGGACAACCAGTTCAGCCGCTACATCGAGCAGGGGCAGCGCTGGATCGACGAGAACACCCAGGCCCTCACCAGCGGCGCCCTGTCCACCGCGACCACCCTCTTCGAGGTGCTCACCGGCGCGGTGCTGGTGCTCTTCGCGACCTTCTTCTTCCTGCGCGACGGCCGCCGGATCTGGCGGTTCCTGGTCCGGCTGCTGCCGGTCGCCGCCCGGTGGCGGGTCGACGACGCGGGGCAGGCGTCCTGGTCGACGCTCGTGTCCTACGTCCGGGCGACCGTGCTGGTGGCCTTCATCGACGCCGTCGGCATCGGCATCTTCCTGGTCATCTTCGACGTGCCGTTCGCCCTTCCGCTGGCCGCGCTGGTCTTCCTCGGGGCGTTCATCCCGATCGTCGGCGCCACCCTGTCCGGCGCGGTCGCCGTGCTGGTGGCACTGGTCGACAGTGGCTGGGTCACCGCGCTGATCATCCTGGGCGCCGTGATCGGTGTGCAGCAGGTCGAGGGGCACATCCTCCAGCCGCTGATCATGGGACGGGCGGTGGCCATCCACCCACTCGCGGTGATCATCGCCATCGCGGCGGGAAGCGTGCTCGCCGGCATCGTCGGCATGCTGGTGGCCGTGCCGCTGATCGCGGTGCTCAACACCGCCGTACGCCGGCTGGCCGGCCGGCGTACGCCGGAGGTGCCGCCCGACGCGGTCGTGGTGGCGTCGAAGACACCCTGACCCGCCGACGCACCGACCGGCACCGGCCCGGTCAGGTGCGGGAGAGTCGTTCCAGCGCCCCCTGCGCGATGTCGGGACGGGTCGTGTACCAGAACGGTGGCAGCGAGCGACGCAGGAACGCCCCGTAGCCCCGGGCGGTCTCCAGCCTGGAGTCCAGCACGGCCACGACGCCCTTGTCGCCCGTCGACCTGATCAGCCGACCGACGCCCTGCGCGAGCCGGATCGCGGCGACCGGCACGCTCACCGAGGCGAAGCCGGAGCCGCCGGTCGCGTCGACCGCCGCCGCCCGGGCCGCCGCCAGCGGCTCGTCCGGGCGCGGGAAGGGCAGCCGGTCGATCACCACGAGCTGGCAGGCGTCGCCCGGCACGTCCACGCCCTGCCACAGCGACATCACGCCGAACAGGCAGCTCGCCCGGTCCTCGCGGAACCGGCGGACCAGCAGCGGCAGCGCCTCCTCGCCCTGGAGCAGCACCGGCAGGTCGGTGCGGGCCCGCAGCAACTCCGCCGCCTGGGTGGCGGCCCGCCGCGACGAGAAGAGCCCGAGGGTACGGCCACCGAGTGCGCCGACCAGCCGGAGCAGCTCCTCGCCGGCCGCCTCGGGCAGGCCGGAGGCGGCCGGCCGGGGCAGGTGCGCGGCGACGTAGAGGATGCCCTGGCGGGGGTAGTCGAAGGGGGAGTCGACGTCGAGCGACCGCCACGGCGGGGAGTCCGTGTCCTTCTCGGCGTCGCCCGGCCGGCCGTCACCGACCCTGGCCGGGGCGGGTTTGCCGTTACCCGGCCCGGCACCGTCGGGCTGGTCGACGGCGGCGCCCGGAGCCAGCCCGAGCGCCCGGGCGATGGTGTCGAACCGGCCGCCGAGGGTGAGGGTGGCCGAGGTCGCCACGACCGTGCGTTCGTCGTAGAGGTTGACAGCCAGGGTGCCGGCGACCGACAGCGGTGCGACGACCAGCGCCCGCCGGCCGCTCTGGGCACCCTCGGGCTTCTCCACCCAGGCCACGTCGTGGTCGGCCTCCTCCAGCAGGCGCTGGGTGGTCTTGGACAGCTCGTCGAGCACCGACTTCGACTGCTGCTTGCGTACGGGGTCCGGGTCGTCGGACTTGACGTCGCCGATCCGGTCCAGCGCGGACCGGGTCGCCGAGTCGAGCAGGGTGCACGCCTCCCGCAGCGGCGGCGGCAGCCCGGCGGTGAGTCGGCCGGCCGGCACCTCGGCGAGCCCGACGGCGAGCGCGTCACCCGCTTCGACCAGCGTCTCGGCGATCTCCGGGGGCAGCAGCGGGCGGGACTGCCGGGCGGCCCGCTCGACCGCCTCGGCGGTCAGCTCGGCCTGCGCCGCGGACGAGACCCGGTCGGCCAGTTCGTGTGCCTCGTCGATGATCAGGAGCTTGTGCGGCGGCACGATGTGCCGGCCGGCGAGCATGTCGACGGCGAGCAGGCTGTGGTTGGTCACCACGATGTCGGCCTCCCGCGCCCGGACCCGGGACGCCTCGGCGAAGCACTCGTCGCCGTACGGGCAGCGGGTCGCGCCGACGCACTCCCGGGCCGGCATCGAGACCTGCCGCCAGGCGGTGTCGTCGACTCCGGGGTCCAGCTCGTCGCGGTCACCGGTCTCGCTGGTCAGCGCCCAGTCGCGGACCCGTTGGATCTGCTTGCCGAGCCGGCCGGCCTCGCCGAGCCAGCCGGTGCTGTTGCCGCCGGACCCCGGCGAGTCGAAGAGGGTGTCCGGCGCGTCCTCTGTGGAGTGGTCGAGTTTGGCCATGCACACGTAGTGGTGGCGGCCCTTCAGCACGGCGTACGTCGGCCGGCGGCCGAGCACCGGCTCGACGGCGTCGGCGAGCCGGGGCAGGTCGTGCTCGACGAGTTGGGACTGGAGGGCGAGGGTGGCCGTGGAGACCACGACCGGCCCGTCCACGGTGAGCGCCGGGGCGAGGTAGGCCAGCGACTTCCCGGTGCCGGTGCCGGCCTGCACGAGCAGGTGCTCGCGGGAACCGATCGCGTCGTCGATCGCCGACGCCATCTGCTGCTGGCCGGGGCGGGCCGCGCCGCCGGGCACCGCACCGACGGCGGCCGTGAGCAGGTCGTCGGTGCTCACCCTTCCGCGTCGACGTCGGGTGCCGGGAGTGCCGGTGGCGGCGGTTCTGGCTGCGGAGGTGGGCGCGGCGGTCACCGTGCGACCGTACCGGTAGCGGCCGACACGGCCGCGCCGATCCGGGTCACGCCCCGCCGTGCCCGGCATACCGGTTGTTCATTTCCTGACAATGTGAGAAGTGTTCATGGGCCGGCATTCGTTGTGACCTATCAGTTAGGGTGCGGTCATGCCGAGCGATGTTGTGCGGGTCGTTTATCGCAAATACGACGGTTCCGCCCATCGTGACTACCCCGCCCGGCGCCTCGCCGAGGACGACCTCGGCACCTGGCTCGGCGTCACCGCCGGCACCCCGTCCGTCTACCATGGCCGGCCGTCGGTCGAGCAGATCCCGTTCGTCCTCTTGGTCCCGCACGCCGCCTGGTGGACCGGGATGTTCAACCCGGAGCCGCGCACCAGCGAGGTCTACTGTGACATCGCCACGCCGGCCCGCTGGGAGGGCGACACCGTCCACATCATCGACCTCGATCTCGACGTGGTGCGCCGGCGGGCGACGGGTGCGGTGGAGCTGCGCGACGAAGACGAGTTCGCCGATCACGGTGCCCGGTTCGGCTACCCGGAGGACCTGATCACCGAGGCCCGGGCTGCGGCGGCGTGGCTGTTCCTCGCGCTCGGCGACGGCACCGAGCCGTTCGCGACCGCCTACCGCAAGTGGTTGGCCCTGGTCGTCTGAGCCGGCCGCCACCGCCGTACGGCATCCTCCGGACCCGTCGACTGGCGAGCCGGCTGTCGCCGGGCGGCTCCCGCTCGGCATGATCGCCTGGTGGGCCCGTGGGCGGCCCGGTGCGAGACGCGAGTGAGGTGGCGACGTGAGCGAGATGCGGGATCTGTTACGGGTCGGCGGACCCGGACCGGTGGATCTCAATGCGATCCGGCCGAGGTCCACACCCGGACTGCCGACCGGTGACGTGGTCGGGCCGGTGCCCAAGGCATGGGGGCGGGCCCAGGTCGCGCAGATCGGCCGGGAACTCGCCGAGGAGCAGGAGAAGCTGGCGGCGCTGGCGAAGACCGAGCCGGATTTCGACCGCCGCGTCCTGCTGGTGTTGCAGGCGATGGACTGCGGTGGCAAGGACGGCACGATCAAGCGGGTGGCGGGCGCGATGAACCCGCTCGGCCTGCACATCCGGTCGTTCGGGGCGCCGACCGCGGAGGAGTTGTCGCACGATTTCCTCTGGCGGATCCGGCGCGCGCTGCCGGCCCCGGGCTATCTCGGGGTGTTCAATCGGTCACACTACGAGGACGTGCTCATCGCGCGGGTCGACGAACTGGTGCCGGAGAGCGTCTGGCGGGCCCGCTACGACCAGATCAACGAGTTCGAGGCGGAACTCGTCGACAGCGGCTTCACGCTCGTGAAGGTGATGTTGCATATCTCACCCGAAGAGCAGCGGGAACGGCTGATGGAGCGGCTGACCGATCCGCACAAGCACTGGAAGTACCACCCGAGTGACGTCGAGGCCCGTCGCCGGTGGGCCGACTACCAGGCCGCGTACGCCGAGGCGCTGGCGTATTGCAGCACCGACCGGACGCCGTGGTACGTCGTACCGGCCGACCGTAAGTGGTACCGCGACTGGGCGGTGGCGAACCTGCTCCGCGAGACCTTCGCCGACCTCGGGCTGTCCTACCCGGCGGCGACTTTCGACGTCGAGCGGGAGCGGCGGCGGCTGGAGGAACAGGTCATTCCGTCACTCTGACGAAGGTAAACGGAGGGTGAACTGGGCACTAATGGCGCATGACCAGGGGTGGGCGCTCAGCAGGCGCGATTCGGGGTTCCCTAGCATTCCCCGAGGATCCCGGGGAACCGTCCCCGAGGCCGCATCCCCGTCGATCAGGAGCAACGAGGTCCGCGCTGTGAAGTTTTCCTTCCGCCCCACCGAGGGCGCCTTCTACGAGCTCTTCACCAGGGCGGCGGAGAACCTGGTACGGGGCACCGAACTGCTCAACGAGCTGGCCCTGCCGGACGTCGACGTCCAGTCGGTCAGCGAGCGGCTGACCGAGGTCGAGCACGACAGCGACCAGATCACCCACCAGCTCTACAAGAAGATCAACTCCGCGTTCATCACGCCGTTCGACCGCGAGGACATCTACCAGCTCGGCTCGCAGCTCGACGACGTCATGGACCACCTCGAGGCGGTCGGCAACCTGCTCTACCTCTACGGGCTGACCAAGTTGCCGTCGCTGCCCCGGGAGATGCACGAGCTGGTCGACGTGCTGGACCAGCAGGCCAAGCTGACCGCCGAGGCGATGCCCCGGCTGCGGTCGATGAAGGACCTCGAGGACTACTGGATCGAGTGCAACCGGCTGGAGAACGAGGGTGACCGCGCCTACCGGATGCTGCTCGTCCGGCTCTTCTCCGGCGAGTACGACGCGCTGACCGTGCTGAAGATGAAGGAGGTCGCCGACGAGCTGGAAGCCGCCTGCGACGCCTTCGAGCACGTGGCGAACACAGTCGAGACCATCGCGGTCAAGGAGTCCTAGGCCTTGTCCCCCGAGCTCATCGCAGTTCTGGCCGTCATCCTGGTCGCCCTGGTCTTCGACTACACCAACGGCTTCCACGACGCGGCAAACGCCATCGCCACCAGCATCTCGACCCGGGCGCTGACCCCCGGCGTCGCGCTGGGCATGGCCGCCATCGGCAACTTCATCGGCGCCCACTTCGGCGCCGAGGTGGCCAAGACCGTCGGTAGCGGGCTGGTCAACCTGCCCACCGGCAAGGCGAGCCTCGCCATCGTCTTCGCCGGGGTGGTCGGCGCGATCACCTGGAACCTCATCACCTGGTACTTCGGCCTGCCCTCGTCGTCGTCGCACGCGCTCATCGGCGGCGTCGTCGGCGCGACCCTGGTCGCCGCCGGCGAGGTCCTGTGGAGCGGCATCCTGTCCGACGTCGTGGTGCCGATGATCCTGTCGCCGGTGGTCGGCTTCGTGCTCGGCTACCTGGTGATGCTGCTGGTCCTGTGGACCTTCCGCAACGGGCACCCGGGCAAGCTGAACCGCGGTTTCCGGTGGGCGCAGACGGCCTCGGCCGCGGCGATGTCGGTCGGCCACGGCATGCAGGACGCCGCCAAGACGATCGGCATCATCGTGCTGGCCCTGTACGTCGGCGGTTACCAGAGCGACGCGGAGACCATTCCGGAGTGGGCGTTCTGGACCTCGGCGACCGTGCTGGCGCTGGGCACCTACGCGGGCGGCTGGCGGATCATCCGTACCCTCGGTCGCAAGATCATCGACCTGCGCCCGCCGGAGGGTTTCGCCGCCGAGACCGTCGCCAGCGGCGTGCTCTACTTCAACGCCCTGGTGCTCGGCGCGCCGATCTCCACCACGCACACGATCACCTCGGCGATCATGGGCGTCGGGGCGACCAAGCGGCTGTCGGCGGTCCGGTGGGGGGTGGCCGGCAACATCGTCGGCGCCTGGATCCTCACCTTCCCCGCCGCCGGCTCCATGGCCGCCCTGTTCTACCTGATCGTCCGCCCGCTGTTCTAGCCACACCCGTCCCCGCGATCTTGCACTCCTCGCCCGTCAAAGGCGACAAAAGGGGGAGACAAGTGCAAGATCGCGGGGCGTGGGGTCAGGTGTACGAGACGCCGATCTGCGCGCGGACCGTGTCGAGCAGCGACATCACGTCCAGGGTCGCGGCGTGCGGCACCAGCGGACTCTCCCGCAGCCCCGCCCGCAGGCACCGCTGCACCTCGGCCGCCTCGTACTGGTAGCCGCCACCGGTCTGCTCGGTCACCACGGTCTCCGCCTCCGCACCCGCCCGCAGCAGAGTGAACCCGCCCGGCCGGAAGAACGGCGAGGGCAGTTCGATCCGCCCCAGGGTGCCGGTCACCGAGGCGGTGGTCGGCGTGCCGCCCACCAGCCCGCAGGTCAGCGTCGCCACCACCCCCGACTCGTAACCCAGCACGATCCCGGTGTTCTCGTCGACGCCCTCCGGCCCGATCTTCGCCCAGGCGCGTACCTGGTCGGGGCGGCCGAGCAGCAGGTAGGCCAGGCTCACCGGATAGACGCCGAGGTCGAGCAGGGCACCACCGCCGAGCTCCCGGGCCCGCAGCCGGTGCTCGGGCGGGAACGGCCCGGCCAGCCCGAAATCAGCCCGTACGGTGGTCACCTCGCCGATCGCCCCGTCGGCGATCAGCTCCAGCACCCGCAGGATCGTCGGGTTGCAGCGCATCCACATCGCTTCCATCAGGAACAGGTCGCGGGCCCGCGCCGCCTCGATCAGTTCGGTCGTGGTGGCCAGGTCGAGCGTGAACGGCTTCTCGCACAGCACCGCCCGGCCGGCGTCGAGGCAGATCATGGTGGCCAGGTGGTGCGCGGAGTGCGGGGTGGCGACGTACACCACGTCGACGTCGCCGTCGGCGGCCAACTCCTTCCAGGTCCCGTACGCGCGCGGGATGCCGTACCGGTCGGCGAACGCCTGGGCGCTCGGCAACGACCGGGAGCCGACCGCCACCACCTCGGCGTCCGGCAGCAAACCAAGGTCTTCGACGAACCTGCCGGCGATGTGGCCGGTGGCGAGGATGCCCCAACGAGTCATGCCCGCACGCTAGTCGAGGCCGGCCCGGCCGCCGAGAGCGAGATCGTCCCGTCCCGGCCCGGCGAGGGCCCGGTGGCGGGCCGGCTCCCGGCCGCCGGCATAGGCTGGCCGGGTGACATCGACCGACCCCCAGCCCCCGGTGCCGGAGGCACCCGCCCCCCAACTCCCGGTGCCGGAGGCACTCAACTCCCAGCCCCCGGTGCCGGCACCCGATCTCCACTTCCCGGTGCCGGAGGACCTGCTCGCCCGCGCCACCCGGTTCTACCGCGCCGAGGAGCGGCCGGTGCCGCCCCGGGTCGCGGCCACCGTCGTGCTGCTGCGGCCGGCCGACGCCGGCGGCTTCGAGGCGTACGTCATCCGGCGCCTCGCCGCGATGGCGTTCGGCGGCATGCACGCCTTTCCGGGCGGGGGCGTCGACCCGACCGACTCCGAGGGGCAGCTCGACTGGGCCGGGCCGGACACGGGGGAGTGGGGGCGCCGGCTGGGGCTCTCCGACGGGCCGGCCCAGGCGGTGGTGTGCGCGGCCGTACGCGAGGTGTTCGAGGAGGCCGGGGTGCTGCTCGCCGGCCCCGGCGGTGACACCGTCGTCGGCGACGTCAGCGGTGACGACTGGGAGGCGGCCCGCCGGGCCCTGGTGGCCCGCGAACTCGGGTTCGCCGACCTGCTCCGCGAGCGCCGGCTGACGCTGCGCTCGGACCTGCTGGTCCCGTGGAGCCGCTGGATCACGCCGGAGTTCGAACCCCGCCGCTTCGACACGTACTTCTTCGTGGCCCTGCTGCCGCGGGGGCAGCGGACGCGGGACGTGTCCGGGGAGGCCGACCACACAATGTGGATCAAGCCGGCCGAGGCGGTCGCCCGGGCCGAGGCGGGTGGGTTCGCGATGCTGCCGCCGACGCTGGTGACCCTGCGCGAGGTGGCCGCGTGCGCGGACATCCCGGCGGTGCTGGCCGCGGCGGCCGACCGCGACGCCGGCCGGATCATCATGCCGAAGCTGGAGGTCATGCCGGATGGCGAGGTCCGGTTCGTCCTGTCCTAGTCCCGTACGTAGTTGACGTCGACGGTCCAGCGGGCGAAACCGAGCCGGCCGTACAGCGCGATGGCGCCGGTGTTCGACTCGTCGACGTACAGCATCGCCTCGCCCAGGCCGCGCTCGCGCAGATGACGTAGCCCGGCCAGGGTCAGCGCGGTCCCCAGACCGGTGCCGTGGGCGGCCGGGTCGACGCCGAGGACGTACACCTCGCCGATCGGCTCGGCACCCCGGCCACCGTCGTGCACCTTGGTCCAGTGGAAGCCGAGGATCCGGCCGGTCGGGCCGTCGGTCGCCAGCAGGAAGCCGGTCGGGTCGAACCACGGTTCGGCGATCCGGGCCCGCAGGTCGTCCAGGGTCCAGCGGCCCTGTTCCGGATGCTTCGCGAAGGCCCGGTTGTTGACCGCGAGCCAGGGCTCGTCGTCCTCGCCGGGCCGGAACGGGCGCAGCGTCACGCCGTCGGCCAGCCGCGGCTCCGGGATCGGCTCGGCCAGCGACCGGCGCTGGGAGAACAGCACCCGGTCGCGGCGGAAACCCAGCCGCAGCGCCAGGGCGCCGGCCGACGGATGGTCGCCGTGCGCCCACACCCGGAGGGGGCCCACCGGCCCCGCCGTGCCGATCACGGCGAGCACCAGTTCGCGGCCGAGACCCTGCCGGCGTCGCATCGGGTGTACGACCAGTTCGGCGGCGGCACCGTCGGTCGCGCCGGACGCGTCGACGTACGCGTATCCGGTGAGTTCGCCCGCGGTGTCCCGGATCGTCAGGTGCGCCGCCGGGGTGTCCGACCCGTGCCGGATCCGTAGCACGACCTGTTCCGACAGCGGCTGGGCGCCGTCGGCGCGGTCGGCGGTCGCGGCCAGCGCCAGCACCTCGGCGGTCCCCGCCGGATCGAGCCGCTCGGCGGACTGGACGAGGGGGCGTTCGGTGCTCACCCCGTCACGGTATCCGGCGCCGCCGCCGGACACCGGCGACGGTGCGCCGCCGTACACCGCGGGGGGTCAGATCTGGCCCGGGTGCAGCGGCAGTTCGAGCCCGAAGCGGGGCGGCTGGTCGATCCCGGCCGGCAGTGCCTCGAGCAGGAAGCGGCGGCCCACGTTGGGCAGGATCGACCGCAGCGCGTTGACGGTGCCCTGCCGGTTGCCGCCCGCGTCGTGCAGCAGCACGATCGCACCGGGGTGGGCGCCCGCGTTCACCGTCGCCGCGATGCTGCCCGCACCGGGCACCGTCCAGTCCTGTGGGTCGACCGTCCAGTGCAGGGAGGTCATGCCCATCTCCCGGGCCACCGCGACCGCGCCCGGTGTCCAGTTGCCGCCGGGGTGGCGGAAGTAGGAGATCTTCTCGCCGGGGACGGCGGCCAGGATGGCCTCGTTCGTCCGGCGCAGGTCGTTCTCGATCACCGTCCGGCCCCGCGCCCCGAGGGCGAAGTCGTGGTTCCACGAGTGGTTGCACAGGGTGTGCCCGTCGGCCACGATGGCGCGTACCAGGTGCGGGTAGCGACGGGCGTTCTCGCCGACCAGACAGAAGGTGGCCCGGACCTCGTACCGCCGCAGCAGTGCCAGGGCCTGCGGGGTGTAGTTCGGGTCGGGCCCGTCGTCGAAGGTGAGGGCGACGTACGACATGCCGGTCGTCATCCGGCTGCCGAACGGCCCGTTCCGGTCCTCCGGCAGCGGCGGCCGGTTGGGCCCGGTGATCGGCTGCGCCATCGGCTCGGAGTTGCGGCGGGCCCGCTCCTGGGCGGCCGGCTTGGTGACCGGGGTGGCGGTCGCGGAGGCGCTGGGGCTGGCGGCGGTCGAGGCCGGTGCGACGTACGGGTCGACGGCCAGCCCGAGCGAGTAGGCGCCGGTCAGGATCGCCGCCACGGCCAGGACGGCGGGTACGACCGCTCGCCCGCGCAGCCAGGCGAGTACGGCGTCCCGCCGCTTCACTGGCGCCTCGTCGTTCACCTGGCCCACAACCGCCTCCTCTGTACCGATTCCGGCAACCAGAGTAAGTACGACTTAGAGCGCTAAAAGCGTGTTTAAAGCAAATCGGCCACACGGCGGCCGGAGGGGCACACAAAGCCGAGCGCCACCCGGAAAACCGGGTGGCGCTCGTCGGATATCCCGCCGCACGGCGACGGAACCGGTATAGGGGTGCGGATCAGACCGGCAGCGGCGCGGGCTCCGAATCCGGCAGCGACCGCGACGGGGGTACGACGAACTTGTAGCCGACCTGGCGGACCGTGCCGATCATCGACTCGTATTCGGAGCCGAGCTTGGCCCGCAACCGCCGGACGTGCACGTCGACGGTGCGGGTGCCGCCGAAGTAGTCGTAGCCCCAGACCTCGCGCAGCAACTGGTCGCGGGTGAAGACCCGGCCGGGGTGCTGGGCGAGGAACTTCAGCAGCTCGAACTCCTTGTAGGTGAGGTCGAGCGGCCGGCCCTTGAGCTTGGCGGCGTAGGTGTCGGGGTCGATGTTGAGCTCACCGGCGCGGATCGATCCACCGGCGCCGGCGGTCGCGTTGCTGAGCCGTCCGACCGCGAGCCGCAGCCGGGCCTCGACCTCGGCCGGCCCGGCACTGGCCAGGATGACGTCGTCGACACCCCAGTCGGCGGTGAGCGCGATGAGCCCGGCCTCGGTGACGACCGCGATCAGCGGCACCCCGAGACCGGTGGCGTGCAGCATCCGGCAGGTGGCCCGCGCCTCGCTCAGCTCGGACCGGGCGTCGACCATGACGGCGTCCGGGCTGGGGGCGGACACCAGTGTGCGTACGTCTCGTGGTGCGGTGCGTACCGCGTGCGGAAGCAGGTCGAGCGCGGGCAGTACGGCGGATGGTTCGCCGGCCCGTGCGGTCACCAGCAGCAGGATCTCCACACTTCACCTCCGTCCTCGCGGCCGCTGGCCGCGCGGTGACCGGCGGCTGTCGAGCTGGTCGCGCCGCGTCGTGGGCGGTCAGCTGTCGTTGCCGCGGAGTTGCCGGTCCCGGCGTCGCTGACGGGGCGGGTAAGGGCCGAGCTTAACCGATCCATGGCCCGAAAACGGCGGGTGCCGGTCCGATCATCTGTGTGTTCGGCCATAACGGATGAGGCGTTGTCCGGGGGTGTCCGCGTGATCCGTGCGTCATTTCCGGCGTCTGCAAGGATCGGAGGGTGTATCCCTCCACGCCGCCCGCGGCCGGCCGCGACGCCTGGTCCGACGACCCACCCCCCGGCGCGGCCGGTCCGCCGCACGGACCGGGTCGGCGCGGCTATCCGGCCGATCCGGGACCCGCGGCGCGCGAGGGGGACCCCGGCCACGAGCCCGACGACGACGCCGAGTTCGAGGACGAGATCGAGATCGTGCCGGTACGCCGCCGGCTGTCGGCCGCGATCGCCGGCTTCGCCGTGCTGGTCGGGGTCGGCCTGATCCTCGGCGCGCAGACGTCCGGCCCGGGCGCCCGGATCCCGTTCGCGGTCGTCGTCTTCGGCGTACAGGTGCTCTTCGTCCTGGCCTGGACCATGGCGACCCGGCCACCGGCGCTGCCCTGGGTCGCCGGGGTGGCCGTCGCCGTCGCCGCCGCCGCCGACCTGCTCGCGGTCACCCGGCAGGAGGCCGGCCTTTCGCCGCTGCTCCTCGTGGCGATCGGCGGTGCCGTCCTGGCCGTCCTCGGCCAGCTGGTCCGCCGGGCCGACCGGGCCCGGCTGACCGAGTCGGTCGGCGCCACCCTGCTGGTCACCTTCGGGGTGATGGCGCTGGGCACGCTGCTGGTCCTCAGCCGGGTTCCGGCCGGCACCCAGGCCATCTTCGTCGTGGCGACGGCGGCCGCGGTGGCGCTCCTCGTGGCCCGGGTGACCGACGCCGTGTTCCTCTGGCCACGGCTGGCCCCCCAGGTGCCGCGCGGCGCTGCCGGCGTCGTCGCCGGCGCGATGTGCGGCACCCTGGCGAGCGCGGTCCTCGGCAGCTACCTCGTGTCTTTCACCCCGGCGAGCGGGGCGGTGATCGGGCTGGTCGCCGCCGGTGCCGCCGTACTGACCGATCTCGGGGCCGGCTACGCCGAGGCGGGACGGCAGATGGCCGGCGATCCGCCGACCCTCTGGCTGGCCCGGCACCTCCAGGGACCGCTGGGCGGATTCGCGCTGGCCGCCCCGGTCGCGTACGCCATGACGGTGCTCTACCTCTGATCCGCCCCGGCCGACCACGGCGACGGATCACGGCGCCGACTCGCGCGATAGTGCCATCCGCGCGGCGGCGAGCGTGCCGGCGCCGCGATCCGGGTACAGAATCAGCCCGGCGCGCGGGAATCGTCGGCACCGCGGCCGGCCGCCCCCAGCGGGGTGGCGTACAGCGGAAGACGGGCCGGCCGCCCCAGCGGGGCGGCGTACAGCGGAAGACGGCCGGCCGCCCCACCGGGGCGGCGTACAGCGGAAGACAGGAGGCGGGCGTGGCAGACAGCTATCCGACGCGGGAGGTCCGGCCGCGCCGCCGGGGCCGGCGGCTGCTCATCGTGGCGGTGATCCTGCTCCTGGTGCTGGCCGGCCTGCTCGTCGTCGCCGACCGGGCCGCCGTCGGCTTCGCCGAGCGGACGATCGCACAACAGGTGAGCACCGAGGTCAGCCGGCAGAATCTCCAGGCGTCGCAGCCGGAGGTGTCGGTCGGCGGTTTCCCGTTCCTCACCCAGGTCGCCGCCGGCCGGTACGAGTCGATCTCGATCCTGCTGCGCGACGTCGAGGGATCGGTGCAGGGCCGCACGGTGAGCATGCCCGAACTGGACGTCAACGCCCGGGACGTCACCGCCTCGATCGAGACCCTCCGGTCCGGTCAGGGTGACGTACGGGCCCGCACGGTCGAGGGCACCGGCACCATCTCATACGCCAGCGTCGCCGCGCTGATCCAGCGGCCCGGCGTGACGCTCGCCGAGGAGGGCGGGCAGCTGGCGGTGAGCGCCCCGCTGGAGGTCCTGGGGCAGCAGTTCACCGTCCACGGCACGGCCGACCTGGCCATCAACGAGGGACAGGTGCAGGTCCGTTTCGAGAACCTGACCGCCGAGGGGCTGCCCGACGTGCCGGCCGCCCAGGCGCTGGTCAACGCGTACGCCCGGCAGATCTCGATCGACGTGCCGTTGCCGGCGCTGCCGTTCGAACTCGCCGTGCAGGAGGTACGCCCGCTGCCGGAGGGCCTGGCGGTGACCGCGACGGCCCAAGACGTGCCGCTCAACTCCACCGTGTGACGGCGGTTCCCGCATGCTGGTCGACCTACCAGCCGTGGTAACACGGCTGGTAGGCTGCCTGGTCATGGGGACGTTCCTCACCAAACGGCGCGCGGTCGACCTGTGCCGCGTGGCCACCTGCCTGTGTCGCCCCGTCATCTGACGGCGGGGCTGCCTCCCTCTGCGTACCCTCTGGTCTGAACGCTCGGCAGCGGCGCCGTCGCACAAACCCGTGATCCGCCCTAACTGGGTCCCGCGCGTGGTGCGACCGAACGATCCCGTGATCATCAACGCGCTGGCTCACCACCTCCATCGTCACAAGGAGTGATCTGATGAGTCGCGACACCGCACTCGTTTCGGCCGACTGGGCCGAGAAGAACCTCGGCGCCCCGGGCGTCGTCTTCGTCGAGGTCGACGAGGACACCACCGCGTACGACGGCGGCCACCTCGCCGGCGCGATCAAGCTCGACTGGAAGACGGACCTCCAGGACCCGGTACGCCGGGACTTCGTCAACAAGGAGCAGTTCGAGGCGCTGCTGTCCGAGCGTGGCGTGTCCAACGACGACGTCGTCGTGCTCTACGGCGGTAACAACAACTGGTTCGCCGCCTACGCCTACTGGTACTTCAAGCTCTACGGGCACGGCGACGTCAAGCTCATCGACGGTGGCCGCAAGAAGTGGGAACTCGACGCCCGTCCGCTGGTGAAGGACGCCGTCTCCCGCCCGGCGACGCAGTACGTCGCCCAGGACCCCGACCTGTCCATCCGGGCGTTCCGGGACGAGGTCGTGGCCGCCATCGGCACCCAGAACCTGGTCGACGTGCGCTCGCCCGACGAGTTCGCCGGCCGGCTGCTCGCCCCGGCGCACCTCCCGCAGGAGCAGGCCCAGCGGGCCGGCCACATCCCGACCGCGGTCAACGTCCCGTGGTCCAAGTCGGCCAACGAGGACGGCACCTTCAAGTCCGACGACGAGCTGCGCGCCCTCTACGCCGACGCGGGTCTCGAGGACGACAAGGACACCATCGCCTACTGCCGCATCGGCGAGCGCTCCTCGCACACCTGGTTCGTGCTCAAGGAGCTGCTCGGCCACCAGAACGTGAAGAACTACGACGGTTCGTGGACCGAGTACGGCTCGCTCATCGGTGTGCCGGTCGTCCTCGGCGACGAGCCCGGGAAGGCCTGACGACGATGACCGCACCCACATCAACCGGCTGCGCCGCGCCGGACCAGGCGGCTCCGTTGCCCGCATCGGTCGACCTCACCCGCGAGACCGTCATCACCGGCGTGGTCAAGACCGCCGACGGTGAGGCGGTGGCCGGCGCCTACGTCCGGCTGCTCGACTCGACCGGCGAGTTCACCGCCGAGGTGGTCACCTCGCCGGCCGGCCAGTTCCGGTTCTTCGCCGCCCCCGGCACCTGGACGCTGCGGGCGCTGTCCCGGCACGGCAACGGTGACGCGACGGTCACCGCCGCGCAGGGCGTCAACGAGGTCGGCGTCAGCGTGGGCTGACCCGGCATAGGACGACCGAAGGGGGAGCCGGTGACCGGCTCCCCCTTCGTCATGTCCGGACCATCCGGGCCGGGACCGGCCCGCGGGTGGTTTCACACCACCCGACGGACCGGCCCCGGGACCGGATCAGATCCCGCCGAGGCGGGGCGCGCAGGGGCTCGACGGCGCGAGCGTGAAGTCGCTCGTCGCCACGAAGCCCGGCTGCACCTGGATCCGTACGGCCTGCGGGATCCAGCCGTCCTTGGCCACGATCACCTCGTAGCGCCCACGCGGGATCCAGTACGCGTACGTACCGTTGCCGCCCGAGGTCAGCGTGTAGCCGACGCCCGGCGTGTTGAGCGAGTTGAGGCGGACGGTCGCCGCGACGCCGACCCTGACCCCGGCACAGGTCTCACCGATCACGGTGCCCTGCACCTTGCCCCAGCTGGTCGGCGGCGAGACGTTCATCTCGACGCTGATCGCCGGGACCGGGTAGGAGGTGTCGGAGACGATGCCCAGCTCGGCCGTGTAGGTGCCCGGCTGCTCGACCCCGGCCGCCGCGGTGGCGGTCAGGGTGACCTTCACCTTCTTCGACTCGCCCGGGGCCAGCGTGAACTCCGTCGGGTCGGTCGACAGCCACGACACGTCGCCGGCGGCGTCGCACAGGTCGAGCCCGCCGAGCATTTCGGAGTCCGCCGAGCCGACGAACGACGACGGCGAACCACCGATCTTGTACGCGCCGCAGGCGGCGGCACCCCGGTAGCGGGCGAACTGGGCGTTCGGCAGGTTGAGCCATTCCGCCGCCACCGGGTCGTACGCGATCGTCCGGTTGGTGACCGTGGTGGAGGCGGCGGTGACGCCACCGGCCAGCACCAGCAGGCCACCGGCGGAGGTGCCCTGCGCACCCCACAGGTCGATCGGCATGTCCGGCAGCGGGCTCCACTGGTCGGCACCCGGGTCGTAGGAGTACGCGTCGGTGAACTCCGACGCCCCGGCGCCGCCGGCGCAGTAGACCTGGCCACCGATGCCGCCGCAGGACATCCACGCGACCGCGAGCGGGTAGTCGGCACCGGTGCCGAACGCGCCCGCGGCGGGGTCGAAGATGACCGTGTCGTTGGAGTCGGTGCAGGCGCTGTCGGCGCAGCCACCCACCAGGATGACCTTGCCGTCGACGACCGCCGTACCGGCCGCCGACCGCGGTGCCGGGTTGGTCACGCCGGCCAGCGTGCTCCACGTACCGGCCGCCGGGTCGAAGACGTCGACCGTGGCGACCGGCGTGCCGCCCGGCCCCCAACCACCGATGACGTAGAGCTTGCCGCCGACGGCCGCCGCCGACGGCTTGGCGCGGGCGTTCGGCATGTCCGGCAGCGCCGTCCAGGCGTTGGTCTCCGGGTCGTAGACCCAGGCCTTGCGCTCGATGCCGCTGCCGCTACCGCCGCCGACCGTGTAGACCTTGCCGTCCAGCGTCGCGGCGGCGTTGTCGAAGACGGCCGCCGGGTAGTTCGCGATGCGGGTCCAGGCCTCGTCGACCGCCGGAGCGGCGGCCCCGGTCACCCCGGGCGCCGGGTAGACGGTGCCGGTGGCGGCCTTGCTGATGCCCTTCATCTGGTGCTCGGCGAGTACCGCACCCTGGCGGCCGAGCAGTTCGAACGCGCCGGTCCGCTCGACGAACCCGACGGTCGCCGGGGCGCCACCGGTGTTCTTGACCGTGACCGTGGTGGTGCGGGTGCTGCCGTACGGCTGGTGCGACTCGATCGACGTCGGGCTGACCGTGAGCCGGCCCGACGGCAGGGCGAAGTCGCTCCGTACGGTGCCGTTGGCGGCCACGTTGACGTTCTTCGTGACCGGCTGGTACGGCGACCGGGTGGCGGTGAACGGGTGCGATCCGGTCAGGCTGGAGAACAGCCAGTAGAAGCCGTCACCGATGTTCGGGTCGTCCGGCGTCGCCGCCGAGACCGCCTTGTCCAGCGGCTCGTCGCCACTGGTCACGGTCGCGCCGTTGACCGCCGCGCCGGTGTTGGCGTCGGTGACGAAGCCGACGACCAGGCCACCCGGCTCGGGGGAGCAGGTGCGGTTGACGACCTTGACGTCGTCGACCTGCCACCACCAGGCCCAGGTGCCCTTGTAACGGAACCGGATGAGGGCCTCTTCCGCACCCGCTGCCGGGGCCAGCGAGATCTCCTCGATGGTCGGCCCACGCCGGCTGGTGGTCTGGTGCCAGACGTTGACCCAGGTGGTCCCACCGTCGATCGAGACGTCGACGTCGGCGGTGTTGGTGCTGCCGACGGCCCGGAAGTCGCTGTTGAAGCGCAGGTACGGGCCGGTGGCGTCGGACAGGTCGATCGGCGGCGAGATCAGGTCGGTGTCCTGGGTGTTGCCGCTGCCCAACCGGTCACTGTCGATGATGGCGAAGTTACCGGTGCCACCGGTCAGGTTGCCCCGCAAGCCCGGGTCGTTGAAGACCCAGCCGCCGCTCGCGGTGCGGTTGACCACCGACCAGCCGGCCGGGGTGGTGGTGGCGTCGAAGCTCTCGCTCGCCAGTGGCGTGCCGAACGAGGCCGAGTAGCCGGCCGCCGTGCAGGCGGGGTCGACCTGGACGGCGAAGTCCACGGTCTGCGCCGCCGAGCCGACCGTCACGTCCCGGACGACCGTCTGGTAGCCGGGGTACTGCACGGTGGTGGTGAACCGGTAGTCGGTGTCGCCGGCCACGGTGAACGAGTACTGGCCGGTTGCCGGGTTGGTGAAGACGGGGCCACCGGGGCGGCCGGCAACCTCGATCTTCGCGTAGAGCGGGTAGCCCTTGCCGGAGCCGTCGGTGACCTTGCCGCTGACCGTGACGACCGGCGCGGCGGTGAGGGTGAAGTCGCGGGTCACCGCGCCGCCCTCGGTCACCGTGACGGTGGCGGTCTGGCTGCCGTAGCCGTACGCGGAGGCGGTCACCTCGTGGTCGCCGGCCGGCAGGTTGAGCGCGTACCGGCCGTCGGGGCCGGTGACGGTGCTGCGGGTGCCGGAGACGACGTTCGCGCCGACGACCGGGTTTCCGGCCGAGGTGACGCTGCCGCTGACCCGGCCGACCGGACCGCGCGGGGCGGCGGTGACCGCCTGGTACGCGTTCAGCCGGCCCTCGCCGAAGGTGTTGTTGTTGTCGGCGGTGCCGCCACAGGTGGTCGCGTTGACGTCGGTGGCGGTGTCGTCGAGCAGTGCCTGGGTGGCGTCGAGGTCGCCGATCAGGCTCGGTGCCGCCGACCAGATCAGCGCGATCGTGCCGGAGACGTGCGGGGCGGCCATCGAGGTGCCGTTGAACGCGGCGTACCCGTTGCCGTCCACAGCGGACCGGACGTTGATGCCCGGCGCGGCGATGTTCGGCTTGATGCCACCGTCCACGGCGGACGAGCCGCGGCTGGACAGGCTGCCGATGTTGTTGTTGATGTCGTACGCGCCGACCGCGTACGAGATCGGGTAGTCGCCGGGCGAGCCGGTGGTGTTGCAGCCCGGGCCGGAGTTGCCGGCGGAGAAGACGGGGAACATGCCGACCGTCCGCCAGGCGGCGACCGTCTGCAGGTACCACTCGTCGCCGCCGCCACCGCCCCAGGAGTTGTTGATGATGTCGGCGTGCAGGTCGGGGCGGGGGTTCTGGCCGTTGAGGTCGGTGGGGGCGAGCATCCACTGACCGGAGGCGAGCAGGGCGGCGTCGCTGCAGCTACGGCTCTCGCAGCCCTTCGCGGTCATCCACTTGGCGCCCGGGGCGACGCCGATCTGGTTGGCTTCGCCGTCGTCGCCGGTCATCGTGCCCATGGTGTGGGTGCCGTGGTCGTTGTTGTCACACGGCACGTCGCCGGGGCAGACGTTCGACGGGTCGAACCAGTTGTAGTTGTGGTCGAAGGTGCCGTTGCCGAGGTTGCCCCGGTAGCTGTTGACCAGCGCCGGGTGGTCGAACTGGGCACCGCTGTCGATGCTGCCGATCACGACGCCCTCACCGCGGACGCCGTACTCGCTCCAGACCCGGGGCGCCTCGACGTTGGTGATGTTCCACTCGACGGCGTTGGTGCCGGACCGGTCGGCGGTCGGAGCGTTGCGCTCCGGCTCGACCAGTTCGTACGTCCGCGCCGGCTCGATGCTCTCCACCTCGGGGCGAGCGGCGATCAGGTCCACAAGGGCCTTGTCGCCGGTGACCCGCAGCGCGTTGGCGATCCAGAACGCCTGGTAGGGCACCTTGCGCTCGTCGAGTTCGGCGCGCAGACCACGCTGGGTGCGCGACGCCGTGTCGGTGAGCTGCCGGTAGGTCTCGGCGGCCCGGGCGTCCGAGGTGGACAGCCGGGCGGCGCCGCCGAGCTGGGCGCGTTCCTTCAGGTAGACGGTGAATTCGGTGCTGCCCTCCCGGGCCAGTTCAGCCGCCAGTTCGGGGTTGACCTGGGCCTTCGAGGCGGCTGACGCGATCCCTGGCGTCCCGGTGAGGGCCAGGATGATCGCGGCGGCCACGGCCGTCGATCGGGTTACTAACGAACGGCGTCTTGAGCGATGTGACATAGGGTTCCTCTCCCGCAACCGTTTGAAGTCATGCTCTGGTGGGTAGAGGTAGTGATCAATGGATTCGGGCGGGCAGTTTTCGGGCAAGATTCTGGCCCGATTCAGGCGACCGTCAGAAAGTTGTCGCACATCGACGACAGACACTGTTGACTCTGTCGATGGAACGGCGTTGGCTGATGGTGCACGGCAGACCTGGGAGGATTCTGGGAGGACCGCGTTGGTCGATGGCGACGTTCCGCTGGTCGTTTGCGTATCAGCGGATCCGACGGTCCGCGAGCGGGTGGTACGGCGCCTCGACGACTGTGGCGCCGTCGTGCTCTGTGCCGACCTGACCGAGCTGCGCGCGCTGCTCTTCCCGGCGCAGCTCGTGACTCCGGCGGTCACCCCGGTTCCCGCCACCCCGGTGGCCGCCGCCCCGGTTCCCGCCACTGCGGCCGGCAACGGTCCGTCCCTTGTGCCATACCGGCCGGTCGGGCTGACCGGCGAGGTCCTGCCGGCCGCGGCACCCACGGTCGCGACCCTGTCCGGCCCGCCGATGCCCTGGCCGGCGCCGCCGCCCCGGCACGCCCCGGTGCCCCCACCCGGCCCGGTCACCCCGCTCACCGGCCCGCCGGTCCAGGTAGCCGACCAGGCGGCCCAAGCCGGCCCGATCCGGCTCGGCGAACTCACCATCGACGCCGCCGGGCACCTGGTCACCTGGCGCGGCGAACCGCTCGCGCTGACCCGGCTGGAACGGGCTGTACTCGCCGTGCTCGCCAGCCCGCCGCTCGCGGTGTGGACCTACGAGCGGCTCTTCGGCTCGGTCTGGGGCGGCGCCTACCTCGGCGACACCGCGATCCTGCACTCGGCCATGAAGAGGTTGCGCCGCAAGCTGCGCGCCACCGACGACGACCTGCGGGTGCAGACCGTGCGCGGGGTCGGCTACCGGCTGGCCGTACCGAACTGACCGGCCGCCGGCCGGCACCGGCACCGCGGACCCGCCGCCCGGCACCGCGGACCCGCCGGCCCGGCACCGCGGAGCCCGCCGGCACCCGGCACTGCGGGTCCGACCGGCGAACGTGCCACCATGGGCGGCGTGAGCATCGACCCGCCCCGGCAGCTTCCGCCGGTCGCACCGCCGCAAGTGCCGCCGCCCGGCGGCTGGCCCGCCCCGGCCGGTGCCCCGCCCGCACCCCGTCCCCGGCGCTGGCTCATCGCGGTCGGCGCCGCCTGGGCCGTGGTGCTGCTGGTGCTCGCGTACGTCTCCACCCGCACCGACGAGCCGACCGTCCGCGAGCAGCGCGGCATGGCCGAGGCCGGTCCGCTCGCCGACCGGGTGATCGGCGAACTCGTCGCCGCCGGCGGCACCGACGTGGTCGCGCAGCTCACCCCGATCCGCTACCGGACCGGGTGCCGGATCACCCCGATCCGTTCCGGCGCCACCCTGGAACGCGGCGTCACCTTCCGGACGACCGAGGCCGACGCGCCGGCCCTGCTCGACCGGATCGCCGACCGGCTGCCGCAGGGGTGGCGGGCCGGCACCCGGCACAGCGAGGGCGGCACCGTCCACTCGTTGCGCGCCGACGCCGGCGACTTCGTCGGCGTACGCGGCGGCGTCACCTCTCCCGGCGTGATCACCCTGACCGTCACCACCGGCTGCCGCCCCACGTCCGACGAGTACGACCCGACGGTCCGGCTGGCGATCGGACTTCCGATCGACACCGAGCCCGGCCGGATGCTGGCGGCGATCGGGGTCACCGCGGCCGGAGGGGGCGGGCGGGAGTCCGCCGTCTGCCCCGGCGGCGGGCAGGTCCACACCGCCTGGGCGACCGGAACCGGCACCCCGACCGGGCCGCTCGGCGACGCGCTCGCCGAGGTCCGGCCCGCCGACGCCGTGGTGGTGACCGACGCGCCGGACGGCTACGCCTACCGCGCCGGCGACACCGGCGTCGAGGTCCGGGTCATCGACGGCGAGGTACGGGCGACCGTGACGACGGGTTGCTGACCGACCGCCGGATCGGCGGTCAGTAGACGAGCGCCTGCGCGCCGTCGGCCAGCGACTCCTCGACGAAGACCGCCGCCCCGGCGATCCGTACGCCGGGCAGCACGTCGTCGGGGCCGATGTCGCGCCGGGCGGCGCACTGCGTGCAGACGGTGACCCGCCCGGCGGCCAGCACCGCGCCGAGCAGGTCGGTCAGCGGCGCCGAATGCGGCAGGTCGAACTCCGCCGCGCGGCCCGGCAGGGCGAACCACGACGACTCGCCGGTCAGCCACAACGACACGTCGACCCCGGCCGCGGCCGCCGTCGCGGCCACCGTGAACGCCTGCGCGCACCGCTCCGCCGAATCCGAACCCGCGGTGGCCTTTACGACGAGAGTGCGAGCCATACCGGTCAGCATAGGATGACCTTCGTGGTCACCGAGATCGGGTTCGTCAGCCTGCTGGTCGCGGGCTTCGGCGCACTCGCCGGTGGCCTGGTCTACCTAGCCGTACGCATCTCGAGAGGACGCTGGTGACTACTCCCGCGGACGAGAACCCGATCGGCCCGCCGCCCTGGCTCAACGCACCGCCGGTCGATCCGTACCCGTTCGAGGAGACGCACGACCTTCGGGTCGGGCCCGACCTGCACCCCGCGCTGCTGGGGCTGCTGCCGTACATCGGGGTCTGGCGCGGTCGGGGCCGTGGCGGCTATCCGACGATCGACGACTTCGACTACGCGCAGGAGATCCGGATCAGCCACGACGGCCGGCCGTTCCTGCACTACGAGTCGCGGGCCTGGCTGCTCGACGAGCAGAGCCGGCCGATCCGGCCGGCCGGCCGTGAGGTCGGCTGGTGGCGGCCGGTGTTCGACGGCGAACGGGTCACCGACGATCTCGAAGCGCTGATGATGACCCCGACCGGCATCATGGAGCTCTACCTCGGCCGGGTCAACGGCACCCAGGTCGAGTTGGCGACCGACGCGGTGCTGCGGACCGCCACCGCCAAGGAGGTCACCGGTGGCCACCGCCTCTTCGGCATCGTCGAGGGGGCGCTGCTCTACGCCCAGGAGATGGCCGCCGTCGGCCACGGCCTGACGCCACACCTGTCCGCCCGCCTCGTCCGCGTCGGCGGCTGACCCGACCCCGTCGGCACCCCGGACCGGTCGCCCGGCGGCCGGTCCGGAAGCCGCCAGGCTCCGCGAGCCGTCAGGAGAAGCCGAGCAGTTCGCGGATCGCCGCCGTGTGCGGCGACGGCGGCAACGCCACGCCGTCGAGCGACCGCACCTCCGCGACGCCGCGAACCGACGAGGTGAACCACACCCCGCCGGTCGAGTGCAGGTCGGCCGGCGTCACCATCCGTTCGTCGGCCGCCCAGCCCAGCTCCCCGGCCCGGGCCAGCAGCCAACCGGCGGTCACCCCGGGCAGGATGCCGGTGGCCGCGGCCGGCACCGTGCACAGCGTCGCCCCCTCCAGCCAGACCAGACTGGCGGCCGGCCCCTCCAGGGCGAACCCCTCCGTCGACGTCCACAACACGTCGTCGACCCCATTCGCCACCGCCCAGCGGCGGGTCGCCTGGCTGACCCCGTACGACGTGCTCTTGACCCCGGCGAGCAGCCACGGCGCGGCGGCGCGGGCGGTCGCGGCGACGCCGAGCGGCAGGGTCGCCACCGAGATGCCGGCGCGGCGGGCGCGCACCGCCGCCGGACCGATCCCGGACAGGGTGGCGAAGGCGGTCGGCGGCCCGCCGTGCTCCGGGCCGCGGGTGCAGACCAGCCGCACCGCCCCCTCCAGATCGGCCGGCCAGGCCGCGCAGACCAGGTCGATCAGCCCGGCGAGGTCGGGGAGCGGGGCGAGCGGCAGGTCGACCTGGTCGGCCGAGCGGGCCAGCCGGGCCAGGTGCGGGTCGCGTAGCCAGGGCTGCCCGGCACGGACGTGCATAGTCTCGAAGAGGCCGTCGCCGTGCAGCACACCCCGGTCGTCGGCGCGCACGACCGGGGCGTCCGGGGCGACCAGACCCCGGCCCAGTACGGCCACGAACTGCGGGCTGGACACGACTCCCGAGCGTAACGGGGATTCGAACTATGATCGGGCCGTGTCGGACACATCGCTCGCCGAAGTGCTGCGGTCGCGGGGGCTGCGGCTCACCGCGCAGCGGCAGCTGATCCTCGAAGCCGTGCACGACCTGGGGCACGGAACCCCGGAGCAGGTGCACAACGCCGTCCGTGAGGTTGCCGCGGGCGTGAACATCACCACTATCTACCGCACCCTGGAACTACTCGAAGAGCTGGGACTTGTTACCCATACGCACCTGTCGCACGGGTCGCCGACCTATCACCCGGCCGGCGCCGACCAGCACGCCCACCTGGTGTGCCGGTCGTGCGGCGAGGTCGACGAGATCGACCCGGCGACGCTGATGCCGCTGGCCGAACAGCTGGCGGCGCAGCGGGGGTTCCGGGTCGACATCGGGCACGTGTCGTTCTTCGGGGTCTGCGTGAAGTGTGGGGAGCAGGAATGATCGATCTACCGGGCGCCGTGGCGGTCGAGGCCATCGACGAGGAGTCACCCGACGCCGGCGTCGCCGCCCACTACGGCGACCCCAACCGGGAGCAGCGGGCGCTGGCGACCGACGTCGGACTGGTCGACCGCTCCAACCGGGGGGTGCTGGCCGTACCCGGCGAGGAACGGGTGAGCTGGCTGCACACCATCACCACCCAGCATCTCGCCGCGCTCGCCGACGGGCAGGGCAGCGAACTGCTCGTCCTCTCCCCGCACGGGCACGTCGAGCACCACGCGCTGGTCGCCGAACTCGACGGCACCACCTGGCTCGACACCGAACCCGGGCCGGCCGCCGGCGAACTGCTCGGCTTCCTGGAGAAGATGCGGTTCTTCACCCGGGTCGAGCCCCGCGACGCCACCGCCGAGTGGGCCGTGCTGTCGCTGGTCGGCCCGAGCGCGGCGCAGGCCGCCGCAACCCTCGGCGTCGACGGGCTCACCGACCCCGACACCCTCGACGTCCCGGCCGCCAAGTTCGCCGCCGGCTCCGTGCCACCCCGCCCCACCAGCCGATACGCCGTACGGCCGCTGCCCGGCGGCGGGTGGGCCCGGCGCGGGCCGCTCGGCGTCGACCTGCTCGTGCCCCGGGGGTCCGTCGACGAGGTGGTGGGCCGGCTGACCGCCGCCGGTGTGCCGGCCGCCGGGCTGTGGGCGTACGAGGCGATCCGGGCCGCCGCCCGCATTCCCCGGGTCGGCTTCGAGACCGACCACCGCACCATCCCCGCCGAGATCGACCTGGTGGCGCCGGCCGTACACCTCGACAAGGGGTGCTACCGGGGCCAGGAGACGGTGGCCCGGGTGCACAACCTCGGCCGACCGCCGCGCCGGCTGGTCCTGCTGCACCTCGACGGGGTGGCCACCGACCAGCCTCCCGCCAAGGGCACCCCGGTCACCACCGACGACGGCCGGACGGTCGGGTTCGTCGGCACCGCCGTACGCCACTTCGAGCTGGGCATGGTCGCGCTGGCCGTGGTCAAGCGCAACGTCGCCGACGACGCGCGGCTGACGGTCGGGGAGTCCGCCGCCGCCATCGATCCGGTGCCGGAGCCGAGCCGGGTGGCGTGAGATGCCAGGTGGCGGTGACCCGACATGGTTTCCGGCACCTGGGAAAACCGGCCCTAGTATCAGCGGCATGACGACAACGACGTTGATCACGGTGGCACCGACCGGTGCCGAGTCCAGCAAGGCTGACGTACCGGCGCTCCCGGTGACCATCGACGAGCTGGTGGTCACGGCGAAGGAGTGCGAGGCACTCGGCGCCGCCGTGATCCACGTCCACATCCGCGACGACGAGGCCCGGCCCACCCTCGACCTCGGCCGGCTGCGGGCCACGGTCGCCGCGCTGCGCGAGTCGACCGACCTGGTCGTGCAGCTGTCCAGTGGCGGTGCGGTCACCGACCCGGAGGCCGACCGGCTGGCCGTGCTCGACGCCGCGCCCGACATGGCGTCGTGCACGATGGGCACGGTCAACTTCGGCGACGACGTCTTCCTCAACCGCTGGGAGTTCATCGTCGACCTGCACACCCGGATGCAGGAGCGCGGCGTCGTGCCGGAGTACGAGATCTTCGACCTCGGCCACCTGACCGCCCTCCAGCGCCTCCTCGGCAAGTACGGCCTGCCGGCCGGCGGCCACGTGCACGTCGACTTCGTGATGGGGGTGCCGGGCGGGATGCCGGGCACGACCGAGGCGCTGGTGGCGTGCCGCCAGGCGGTGCGTGACCTGCCTGAGGGCACCACGTTCTCGGCCACCGGGGTCGGCCGCACCACGATCCCGGTGATGCTCGCCGCGCTGTCGACCGGCGGTCACCTGCGGGTCGGCATGGAGGACACCCTGACGTACGCCAAGGGGCGTCCGGTCGACTCGAACATGCAGCTCGTCGCGCGGGCGGTGGGCTTCGCCCGGCTCGCCGAGCGGCCGCCGATGACGGCGGCCGCGGCCCGTGAGCTGTTCGGCATCCCGGCCCGGCCGTGACTGACCCCGGCGGGTACGCCGGCGGCGTCCGGCTCGCCGAGGTGGTCCGGTCCGGCTTCGTGGAGGGCTTCCACCACGGCTCGGTCGTGGTGCTCGACGCGACCGGGGCGGTGTCCGACGCCGCCGGGGACGTACGGGGGCCGATCTTTCCCCGGTCGTCGGTCAAGCCGTTGCAGTCGGTCGGGATGTTGCGCGCCGGGTTGCCGGTGACCGATCCGGCCGACCTGGCGTTGATCTCCGCCAGTCACCACGGTGAGCCGTTCCACCTGGACCGGGTCGCCGGGCTGCTGCGCCGGGCCGGGCTGACCGAGGCGGACCTGCACTGCCCGCGCGCGATGCCGATCGGGCCGGCGGCGGCCGAGGCGGTGTTGCGGGCCGGTGGCGGGCCGACCCGGATCCAGATGAACTGCTCGGGCAAGCACGCCGGGATGCTGTTGACCTGCCGGGCGGCCGGCTGGCCGGTCGACGGCTACTGGCTTCCGGAGCATCCGTTGCAGCGGCGGCTGCGGGCGGCGATCGAGGAGTTCACCGGGGAACGGGTCGCCGCGACCGGGGTCGACGGATGCGGCGCCCCGGTGCTGGCGGTGTCGCTGACCGGGCTGGCCACCGCCTTCCACCGGCTGGTGTCCGCGGCGCCCGGCACGGTCGAGCATGCCGTCGCCGACGCGATGCGGGCCCACCCCGAGCTGGTTTCCGGGACCGCCGCGGAAGCCGAGGACAACCGACTCATGCGCGGCGTGCCCGGTCTGTTGACCAAGGTCGGGGCGGAGGGGGTGATGGCGGTGGCGCTGCCCGGGACCGGCGCGGTCGCCTGCAAGATCGACGACGGCGGGCAGCGGGCGCGCCCACCGGTGCTGGTCGCCGCGCTCCGCCGGCTCGGGATCAGCGCGCCGGTCCTGGACGAGCTGGCGGAGTCCGCGCTGTTCGGCGGTGGGGACCGGGTGGGCGGAGTCCGCGCCCTCTGGTGACCGATGCGTCTCCCGCGATTCCGCCACTTTCGGCGCGGCACCGCAGCCTTTTTCCCGTCATGCGGCGAAATGTCGGGTGAAGAGTGCGGGACTGCGGGAAACTGGAGACGCTGGCCGGGTGAAGTCGCTAACTCTGGCTAGCGTTTCGCTTGCAGGAGCAAGCAGTCGGCGCTACCTTCGGTTTCATGCCCAGTCGCAAGGACCTGCCCCGAGACATCGGCGGCTTCATCCGCGACCTGCGTCACAACGCGCGGATCTCGATGCGCCAGCTCGCCGACCAGGCCGGGGTGAGCAATCCCTACCTGAGCCAGATCGAGCGCGGGCTGCGTAAGCCGAGCGCCGAGGTGCTCCAGCAGCTCGCCAGCGCCCTGCGGGTCTCGGCCCCGATGCTCTACCTGCGGGCCGGCCTGCTCGATGCCGAGGGGGAAGGGGTGCTGGCGGCCATCGCCACCGACCCCGACCTGACGATCGCGCAGAAGCAGTCGCTGAGCCAGATCTACGAGACGTTCCGCCGGGAGAACGCCCGCCAGGCCGAGGAGGACCGGGCCGCCGGCCGGTCCGACGAGCCGGCCGACACGGAGCTGAACCGGCCCACGCCGGGTAAGGCCGACCTCGAGAAGACACCGCCCGCCGGGACACCGGCCGACGGCGTACTCGAATCCGTGGCCGTGACCGAGACCGGCGCCACGCCCGCGCCGACCACCGAGACCCCTGTGCCCGCGAAGAAGGTCGCCCAGAAGGCGATCAGCGAGGCCGCCGACCCGGCGGCCGAAGAGGAGAAGTCATGACCCAGCCGAAGACGACCCGGATTCCCACCCCGCTCTACGCTGCCGCCGGTGCGGGCGAACTCGCCTACCAGCAACTGCGCAAGCTGCCCGCCGTCGTCAACGAGCTGGGCGGCAAGGCGGTCGTCACCACCTTCGAGCTGCGCGACAAGGCCGCGGCCACCCTGCGCAACGCCAACGTGACCGCCACCACCCTGCGCGACAAGGCCACCGCGACCGACGTCGAAGTCGAGCGGCTGCGCGAGGCGGCCATGCGTAACGCCGCCGCCGTCGTGGCCGGCGCCCAGGCGGCCCAGGAGCGCGCGGTCGCCGTCTACGGGCTCCTCGTCGCCCACGGCGAGCGCGTCGTCGGCACCCGGGTCGTCCGGGCCGCCGACACGGTCAACGCCGACATCGAGGTGACCGAGGCGCCGGCCGAGGTGACCGCCACCCCGGCTGACCTCGCCACCCCGGCTGACCTCGCCGCCCCGGCCGACGTCGCCGCCCCGGCCGACGTCGCCGCCCCGGCCGCCAAGCCGGCAAAGCGGACCCGCTCCACCAGCAAGTGACGTATGGTCGACGGCCCCGGCCCGCGTGTTCCACGCGGCCGGGGCCGCCGGCATAAGCTGTTCCCATGGACCACGCCGCGCCGATCTTCATCTACGATGTGCGTACCGTCATCGAGCTGGTACTGCTCGTGTTTGCCCTGGTCGTGCAGGGGGTCGCCTTCGTCCACTGCCTCACCCAGCGCGGCGACGCGTTCCCGGCCATCGGCACCCTGCCCAAGGGCGCCTGGCTCGCCATCCTCGGCGTCTGCCTCCTGCTGACCCTGCTCTTCTTCCAGGCGATCAACATCTTCGGCCTGATCGGCATCGCCGCCTCCCTGGTCTACCTGCTCGACGTCCGGGCCGGCCTGCGGGATATGACCGACGGCAAAGGCTTCTGGTGAGGGATTTCCGCTGGCCACCGCCACCCGATGGCGGCCCGCGGACCTACGGCCCCGGGCCGAGCGCACCCCGCACCGGCCGGCCGGCGTTGCCCGAACCGGCGACCGAGATCGTCACCACCCCGCACGGCGTACGGCTCGAACGGCTGGTCACCGGCAGTGGACGGCCGGTGACCGTCTTCGCCCACGGGTTCGGCAGCGGCATCGCCACCACCCGGCCGCTGGGCAGCGCGGTGACCGGGAGCAAGGTCTTCTTCCAGTTCCGCGGGCACGGCCGCTCGGACGCCCCACCGGGGCCGTGGACCTACCGTGACCTGGCCCGCGACCTGCGGGCGGTCGCCGACCTGTCCAACGCCGGGCGGGCCGTCGGGGTCAGCCTCGGTGCCGGCGCGCTCGGCCGGCTGTTGACCGAGAGCCCCGAACGGTTCGAGCGGGTCGTCTTCTTCCTGCCGGCGGTGCTCGACGAGGCGAGGCCACCCGCCTCGACCGAGCGGCTGCACCACCTGCTCGACGCGGTGGGCGTGGGAGACATCTCGGCCGTCGCCGACGTGCTCTCGGCGGAGATCCCGCCGGCCGTCCGCAACACCCCGGCCTCCTGGGCCTACCTGCGGCAGCGCATCGACCAGTTGATGCGCGACGGGCTCGCCCCGGAACTTGCCGACCTGACCGGCGAGGTGGCGGTTCCCGACCGGGCCGCGCTGTCCCGGGTGACCGCCCGGTCGCTGGTGATCGGCTGCGTCGGCGACGACCTGCATCCGGTGGCGGCCGCCGAGGCGCTCGCGGCCGCCCTGCCGAAGGCCGAGTTGCACGTCTACGACCGGCCCGGCGTCTTCTGGACCAACCGCGCCGACCTGCGCGACCGGATCTCCACCTTCCTCAACTAGCCGGGCGGGCACCCTTCACCGGCGCTGGCAGGTGGTCGGCGCGTACGGCCAGCAGCCAGCGCTCCACGGCGGTCTCGTCCGGCCGGTCCGGCAGCGGGGTCCGGATCGCGTCGAACTCGCGGGTGGTCGACTCCAGCAGCCGTTGCGCCAGGTCGAGGTCGCCGGCGGCGACGCGCTCACCGAACTCGACGAAGCGGGCCGGCTCGGTGAGCCGGATCTCCAGCCGCCCGGTGGCGTAGAGCAGCCGTCCCTGGTGCAGCAGCCGGGCCAGGTGCCGGGCGTGCTTGGCCGTACGCCGGCGGGTGTCGGCGGAGAAGTTGCCGTCGCCCCGGCCGGCGAGTCGGCGGAACTGCTGGCCGGCGTAGCCGAGGTAGGCGTCGCGGACCCGGGGCGCGGACAGGAACGCCGTCCGGATGGCGATCAGTTCGTCGCCCCACGGCGTACGGGTGTCGTAGAGGTCATCGGGTAGCCAGGCGAGTTCGGTGGCGGTGGGGTTCCCGCTCAGGGCGAGCCGGCACCATTTGGCCGCTTCGTGCAGCGTGCTGTCGGGGGCGGTGGTCACGATCGACTCGCGGGGCGGGTGCAGCCCGTGGAAGGCGACCGTGGGGGCGGCGAAGACGCCGAGCCGGTCGACGTCCGAGCCGGGGCGGCTGAGGCCGTACGCGGTCGACCCCACCACTCCGGCAAGTAGTACGTGCATATCGGCCATGATGCCGTAACCTTCGGCACCCGAAGAACGGTGATTTAGTGTGCGTATACCACCGAAAGTGATATTCGGGATCATCGTTGTAATTGGCTTGCCGGTCGCGGTCTGGGGCGGCTGGATCTGGGCCGGTGAGGTTCCGGCGCCACCGGCCGAACGGGGCGGAGCCGGCACCATGGGCGCGGCGCCGACCCGCGCCGTGCCCCCGCCGAGCCAGCCGGTCTGGATACCGTCGCCGTCGGTGGTCCCCACCGAACCCACCCCAGACCCGAGCCCGACGGCGACCCCGGCCGAACCGTCGGAGTCGCCGGTCGAGCCGTCCCCGACACCGTCGTCGCCGGCCCCCACGACCAGCCCCGCGCCGGAGGTCACCGGCGAGCCGACCGGCACTCCCAGCAGCACGGCGTCCCCGGTGCCGTCGGCCACGCCGGCCCGGCCCTGAGTGGTCCGCGCTGGCCGAGGCGCGGGAGGATGGCCGCATGGAGATCGTCCTGACCGAGGGTGACATCACCGCGCAGCGGGTGGACGCGATCGTCAACGCGGCCAACTCGTCGCTGCTCGGTGGCGGTGGCGTCGACGGCGCCATCCACCGGCGGGGCGGCCCCGACATCCTCGCCGAGTGCCGGGCCCTGCGGGCGTCCCGGTACGGGCGCGGCCTGCCGACCGGGCAGGCGGTCGCCACCACGGCCGGCCGGTTGCCGGCCCGCTGGGTCGTGCACACCGTCGGGCCGGTCTGGTCGGCCGACGAGGACCGGTCGGCCCTGCTGCGCGACTGCTACGCCAACTCGCTGCGGGTCGCCGACGACCTCGGCGCCGCCTCGGTCGCCTTTCCGTTGATCTCGTCCGGCGTCTACCGCTGGCCGGTCGAGGACGCGGTCCGGCAGGCGCTCGCCGTGCTGCGCAACGCCGGGCCGGCACGGGTCACCTCGGCCCGGCTGGTCCTCTTCGACGCGCCGACGTACGCGGTCGCGCGGCGGGTGCACGCGGCCGACTGAGCCGCCCCGGACTCAGGCCGACTCGCGCAGCACCAGCTCGGTCGGCAGCACGACCGCGTGCCCGATGTCCTCACCGGCAGCCATCCGCAGCAGTTGGCGGGTCATCTCCCGCCCCATTTCCTGGATCGGCTGGCGCACCGTGGTCAGCGGCGGGTCGGTGTAGCGGGCCATCTCGATGTCGTCGAAGCCGACCACGGCGACGTCCTCCGGCACCCGGCGGCCGGCCTCGCGCAGCGTACGCAGCGCGCCGTGCGCCATCAGGTCGGAGGCGACGAAGACCGCGTCGAGGTCGGGGTCGTCGTCGAGCAGCTGCCGCATGGCCAGCCCACCGGACTCCCGGGTGAAGTCGCCGACCGCGATCAGCGATCGACGGCCCGAGTCGCGCAGCTCGTCCCGGTAGCCGGCGAGCCGGTCGATGCCGGCGATCATGTCCTGCGGACCGGCGATGGTGGCGATCCGCCGCCGGCCCGTCTCCAACAGGTGCCGGACCGCCTTCGCGACACCGCCGATGTGGTCGACGTCGACGTACGGCACCGGCACGGTGACCTGGCCCATCGGACGCCCGCTGCACACCACGGGGATGCCGGAGCGCACGAGGGTCGCCGGGAGCGGGTCGGCGCCGTGCACCGACGCGAACATCACGCCGTCGACGTGCCGCCCGGTCGCGTAGCGCTCGACCCGGGCGTGGCTCGCCGCCGAGCCGGCGATCATCAGCACCAGTTGCTTGTCGGCGGCCTCCAGCTCCTGGCTGACGCCGCGGATGATGCCGGGGAAGAACTGGTCGTCGGAGAAGACCCGGGTCGCCGTCTCGGGCAGCACCAGCGCGATCGAGTCGGTGCGCTGGGTGACCAGGCTGCGGGCCGCCAGGTTGGGTACGTACCCGAGTTCCTGGACCGCCCGGCGGACCGCTTCCTGGATCGGTTCGGCGACCGTGGTCGAGCCGTTGACGACGCGTGAAACGGTTGCCCGGGAGACACCGGCGCGGCGCGCCACCGCCTCCAGCGTGGGCCGTTCCCGTGCAGTCGTCATGTGGCTCTCATCCTTCCAGCCCGTTGCGGCGGATCACCTCCTGGAACCACCGCGCACTGTCCTTCGGCGTCCGCCGCTGGCTCAGGTAGTCGACGTGGACGATGCCGAAGCGCTTGTCGTAGCCCTCGGCCCATTCGAAGTTGTCCAGCAATGACCATACGAGATAGCCGCGCAGATCGACGCCCCGGGCGATGGCCTCGTGTGCCGCGCGCAGGTGTCCGTCGAGATAGCCGATCCGGTCCGGGTCCGGGACCCGGTCGCCCTCGGGCCGGTCGGGGAACGCGGCGCCGTTCTCGGTCACGAACAGCGGCACCCCGGGATAGTCGCGGCCGATGCGTTCGAGCAGCGCGGTCAGCCCGGACGGTTCGATCATCCAGCCCATGTCGGTCAGCGGTCCGACCGGCGGCAGGAACTCGATCCCCTCGGTGCCGGGGTAGGCGCCGTCACCCCCGGGGGCACCGGGGCGGGCCGCGACGTAGGTGGGCGCGTAGTAGTTGATGCCCAGCAGGTCGACCGGGCCACCGATGATCTGCTCGTCGCCGTCGCGCAGGAAGCCGAGGTCGGTGAACCGGGCGACGTGTTCGAGCACGTCGGCGGGGTAGCCGCCGCGCAGCAGCGGGTCGAGGAAGATCCGGTTGTGCAGGCCGTCGACGAGCCGTACGGCGCGCTGGTCGGCGGCGCTGTCCGGGTCGGCGGGGACCACCGCGGCCGGGTTGACGGTGATGCCGACGGTGGTCGCCCCGGCCGCCCGCAGCGCCTGCGCGCCGAGCCCGTGGGCGAGCAGCAGGTGGTGTACGGCCGCGAAGGCCGCCGCCGGGTCCTGCCGGCCCGGCGCGTGCACCCCGTTGCCGTAGCCCAGGTACGCCGAGCACCACGGTTCGTTGAGCGTGGTCCAGGTCCTGACCCGGTCGGCGAGCCGGCCGTACACGGCGGTGGCGTAGCCGGCGAAGTGCTCCGAGGTCTCCCGGTTGGTCCAGCCGCCCCGGTCTTCCAGGGGCTGCGGCAGGTCCCAGTGGTAGAGGGTGACGATCGGGTCGATGCCCCGACCGAGCAGTTCGTCGACGAGCCGGTCGTAGAAGTCGAGCCCGCGGGGGTTGACCGGGCCGCTGCCGTCGGGCTGGATCCGCGGCCACGCCACCGAGAAGCGGTAGCTGGCCAGGCCGAGCTCCGCCATCAGGGCGACGTCGTCGCGGTAGCGGTGGTAGTGGTCGCAGGCGACGTCGCCGGTGTGTCCAGCGTGCACCTTGCCCGGCGTACGGCTGAAGGTGTCCCAGATCGACGGACCGCGACCGTCGTCGCGGGCGGCACCCTCGATCTGGTACGCGGCGGTGGCTGCCCCCCAGACGAAGCCCTCGGGGAACCGGACGGCGGCCGGGGCCCGGTCGAGCAGTGCCTGGCCGGTGTCGCCGGACGTGGTCACTCGTTGGTTGCTCAAGCTTTCACGGCACCTTCCATGATGTCGCCGATGATCTGGCGGCCGAATACGACGAACACGAGCGGTGGCGGAGGCGAACGCATTGTGCCCCTTTGTCGTGGTGGTGTTCGACCTCCGGCATCGAGTATCTAGTAGGAGAGCGCTCTCACGAAAGGGTGGACCGAGCGTGGCCAGGCGTCAAGAGAGCGCTCCCAGAAAGTTGCCCGCGCGGTGCCGAAGAACCCGCCCACGAAGGGGCGGGTCCGAAGCGGGGGAAGAGGTCGGGATCAGCCGGTGCGCAGAGCGGTCAGGAGGGTCGCGTCACCGGTCACGTCGATCACGTCGAAGCCGATCCGGCCCCAGAGGGCGAGCAGCAGGTCGCTCGCCGTGCCGGTCGCGTGCAGCCGCGCGTGCGGGTCGTCACTGTCCAGGATCGTGTCGGTGTCGAGCAGTGCGACGCCCTCGCCCCGCAGCCGCAGGTACCACTCCTGGTCGGCGTCGGTCGCGACGAGTTGCGCCACACCGTGCCGCGGCTCGGTCGAGAGCCGCCGCCCGGCCGGCAGCCAGGTGTCCAGCAGTTCGGTCACCCCGTCGGCGGCGAGCTTGGCCTCGATCGGTTCGACCGAGACGATCGCCGTCTGGGCGTCCCACCGGCGAAGTGCGGTCTCGTGCGCGACGCGACGGTGCCAGAACCCGACCCGCTTCGGCTGCGGCGCCCAGTTCCACGCCGGCGCCTCGGCGTCGAGGCCGTCGAGCAGGTTGATGAGGCGGTCGAACTCCTGCTGCCACCAGTCGATCGCCGCGACCCCGGCCGGCAGGCCCTCCGGCCCGGCCGGTGCCGCCGGCTGCTCGGTGCTGCCGGAACCCACCACGCCGGCCACCCACCCGTAGAAGGATCCGAGGTGGTGCACGAGGTCGGTGACGGTCCAGTCAGGACACGACGGCACCGGCGCGGCGGGGTCGGCCTCGGTGATCGCGGCGCGGAATGCGGGGCCCTCGGCGCGCAGCCCGCCGATCCAGAAATCCTTGGTGCCGTGCAGTCTGCTCATCGCCATTTCCTCCAGGACGACCGACCGTCCGTGCCTCGCCAGGCTGCTTCCAGCCTAGGGTGAACAGCGTGCCCGACGTTAGTGCAGAAGCGCCGACCACCGGTGAACCGACCAGCCCCCGATCCCTGGCCGCCTACACGACCCTGCGGCTCGGTGGCCCGTCCCGCCGATTTTTAACCGTTGGCGACGCCGCTGAAACCGTGCAAAGCATACGAGAGGCGGCGTTCGACGATCAGCCGGTTCTGATTCTCGCCGGCGGCAGCAACGTGGTGGTCGCCGACGCGGGATTTCCCGGGCTCGTCGTGCTCGTCCGCTCGCGGGGAGTGCGGGTCGTCGCCGAGGACGCCGAGACCGTCACGGTACGGGTCGCCGCCGGTGAACCGTGGGACGACTTCGTCGCGTACACCATCGATGCCGGGCTGTCCGGTGTCGAGTGCCTGTCCGGCATCCCGGGGTCGGCCGGCGCCACCCCGATCCAGAACGTCGGCGCGTACGGCCAGGAGGTGGCCGAGACGATCAGCGCCGTCGAGGCGTACGACCGGCTGACCGACGAGGTGGTCCGGCTGGCTCCGGCCGGCTGCGGCTTCGCCTACCGGGGAAGCGTCTTCAAGCACAGCGACCGCCGGGTGGTGCTCTCGGTCGACTTCCGGCTGGCCCGCTCGCCGCTGTCGGCCCCGGTCCGGTACGCCGAACTGGCCCGGGCTCTCGGGGTGTCGACCGGCGACCGGGTGCCGCTGGCGCAGGCGCGTACGGCGGTGCTGGCACTGCGGGCCGGCAAGGGCATGGTGCTCGACCCGGATGACCCCGACACCCGCTCGGTCGGCTCGTTCTTCACCAACCCGGTGCTCGACGCGGCGGCGTACGAGGCTCTGCTGGGCCGGGCCGGCGCGGCCGGCGAACCGCCGTCCTGGCCCGATCCGTCCGGCGTGGTCAAGGTGAGCGCGGCCTGGTTGATCGACCGCGCCGGCTTCACCAAGGGGTACGGCGCCCCGGGCACCGTCGCGATCTCGTCCAAGCACACGCTGGCGCTGACCCACCGCGGCGGCGGGACGACGGCCGATCTGCTGGCGCTGGCCCGCGAGATCCGCGACGGCGTGCACGCCCGGTTCGGGGTGACGCTGCATCCGGAGCCGGTACTGGTCAACTGCGAGCTTTAAAACGGACTATTTGCTTATTTTGCCGTTGCCTGAGTTCGGTCGGCTCGTTGACGGTGGTTATGGGGAAGATCTCTGCCGTCCGTCGCGTCCTGTCCGCGACCGTACTCGCCGCCGTCGTGTCCGTACCGATCCTGCCGGTCGCCGCGGCCGCCCAGCCGTCGCCGCCCGCGCCGATCCTGCCCGGCCTCCCGGTCATCCCCGGCCTGACCGGTGACGCGCCCGCCGACGACGGGCCTGGGCCGATCCCGGGGACGGACACCGGCGAACCGGCGCGCGGCGACGGGGACCGCCCCGCCGCCACGACCGGCGACGCGGCCCAGGTGGAGGCCGCCCGTCCGCTGGTCATCACCAAGGCGGCCGACGCCGCCCAGGCCATGCCCGGCGCCAAGGTCAACTACCAGATCATCCTGCGCAGCGGGCAGGGGCTGGACGACATCGAGGTCGTCGACGACCTCACCGGTGTGCTCGACGACGCCGACTACGACGGCAACGCGACCGCCACGGCCGGCCGACTCGACTGGGCCGAACCGGAGCTGACCTGGACCGGCGACGTGCCGGCCGGCGAGCCGGTGGTGATCAGCTACTCGGTCACGGTGAAGACCGGGCAGCCCGGCGACCTGCGGATGCGCAACGTCGTCCGTGGTCCGGCCGAGAGCAACTGCGACCCGGCCTACCGGCAGGGCGGCTGCGCCGTCTCGTCGTTCGTGCTGGAGCCGGTGGCCCGGCCCAGCACCCCGCCGCCGCTGCCCAACACCGGTGCGCCGATCACCTGGCTCGCCGCCGTCGGTGGCGGCCTGCTCGCCGCCGGCGCCGTCGCGCTCGTGATCGCCCGGCGCCGCCGGGCCGCCTGACCGTCCGGTCAGCCCCCGGTCGCGGGGGCGACCGCCGACCACGGCACCGTCACCTCACCCAGCCGCCAGCGGGCTGGCCGGTCCGACACCGGCCAGCCCGCTTCGCGTATCGCCGCGACCGTGCGCATCCAGCGCTGCCGCGGCCCGAACGGCGCGTACGGCGCCGCGGCACGCCAGCCGTCGTCGAGCGCCCGCAGCAGGTCGTGCACCGGCTCGCCGGGCACGTTGCGATGGATCAGCGCCTTCGGCAGCCGTTCGGCGACCGTGCCCGGACTGTCCAGCCTGGACAGCTTGGCGGCGAGGGTCAGCGACCGGGGGCCGGCCGCGTCGAGCAGCACCCAGGACCCGAGCCGGCCCAACTCGTCACAGGTGCCCTCGACGACCACCCCACCGGGGGCGAGCGCGCCGGTCATCGTCCGCCACGCCAGCGCGACCTCGGCCTCGTCGTACTGCCGCAGGACGTTGAACGCGCGTACGACGGCCGGCCGGGCACCGGCCAGTTCGAACCCGCCCCGGGCGAACGTCAGCCACGGCGGGTCGGCGGCGCCCGCCGCGGCCGCCACCCGAACCGGATCGATCTCCAGGCCGAGCACCCGTACGTCGGGCCGTACCGCGGCGGCCAGCCGGGCACGCAACTCCACGGCGGTCACCGGGGTGGCGCCGTACCCCAGGTCGACCACGAGCGGGTCGGGGGCGTCGCGCAGCACGTCGGCGCAGTGCGCCGCGATCCAGTTGTCCACCCGGCGCAGCCGGTTGGGGTTGGTGGTGCCGCGCGTGACGGCCCCGAGCGGCCGACGCGGTCGGGTCATCAGCTCACCCGGTGCACCTTGTGCTGCGCGGCCTGGGCCAGCGGCCGGACCACGAGACGGTCGATGTTGACGTGGTGCGGGCGGGTGGCGCACCAGGCGACGCAGTCGGCGACGTCGTCGGCGACCAGCGGCTCGGCGACACCCGCGTAGACGGCGGCGGCCCGCTCCGCGTCGCCGTCGAAGCGGACCAGGGCGAACTCGTCGGTGCGCACCATGCCCGGATCGATCTCGACCACCCGGATCGGGCGGCCGTTGAGTTCGAGGCGCAGCGTGCCGGCCAGTGCGGTCTGCGCGTGCTTGGCCGCCGTGTAGCCGCCCCCGCCCTCGTAGACGCCGAGCCCGGCGGTGGAGCTGACGACGACCACCGTCGCGGCACCGGACCGTTCCAGGATGGGCAGCAGCGCCTTGGTGACCCGCAGCGTGCCGAGCACGTTGACGTCGTACATCCACTGCCAGTCGCCGACGTCGGCGTCCTCGATCTGGTCGAGGCCACGCGCCCCGCCGGCGTTGTTGACCAGCAGGGTCACCGGTCCGGGCAGGTCGCCGACCGCCTCGGCCAGGCCGGCGACCGACTCGTCGGACGTGACGTCGCAGGCCACCGTGGTCGCCCGGCCGCCAGCCGTGGCGATCTCGGCGAGCAGGCTCTCCAGGCGGTCCGTCCGGCGAGCGGCCAGGACGACGTGGAAGCCCTCGGCGGCGAGCCGCCGCGCGGTCGCCGCGCCGATCCCGCTCGACGCTCCGGTGACGATCGCGACAGGGGTCATGGCCCCATTCTTTCCCACCGGTCCGGTGCGGGGCTGCCGGGATGAGGTGGGTCACGTACGGGGTCGGCCTCGATGCATGGGGTTGCCTGAATCGGGAAGATGGCACGCGGTGCAGCGGTTGCTCTATGAGGCCGGTCGCGCAGAACGGCGCATAGCTGACTTTGAGGAGCAGATGTGGCGGAAATGCACACCGGCGTGGCGCGGCAGCGAGGTCTCCAGCCGTGGCCGACACCCAGACGGATCGCCACCCTGTCCGTGCACACCTCGCCGCTGCACCAGCCCGGCACGGGTGATGCCGGCGGCATGAACGTCTACATCGTCGAGGTCGCCCGCCGCCTCGCCGACGCCGGCGTCGAGGTCGAGATCTTCACCCGGGCCACCGCCGGTGACCTGCCCCCCACCGTCGAGATGGCCCCCGGCGTCAAGGTCCGGCACATCATCTCCGGGCCGTTCGAGGGGCTCGCCAAGGAGGAACTGCCGGCCCAGATGTGCGCCTTCACCACCGGCGTGCTGCGCGCCGAAGCGGCCCGCGCCCCCGGCTACTACGACCTCGTGCACTCCCACTACTGGCTCTCCGGTCAGGTCGGCTGGCTGGCCAAGGAGCGGTGGGGGGTGCCGCTCGTACACAGCGCGCACACCCTGGCCAAGGTCAAGAACGCCCAGCTCGCCGCCGGCGACCGCCCCGAGCCGAAGGCCCGGATCATCGGCGAGGAGCAGTTGGTCGTCGAGGCCGACCGGCTGGTCGCCAACACCCGCGTCGAGGCCCACGACCTGGTCGACAGCTACGGCGCCGACCCGACCCGGGTCGCGGTCGTCGAACCCGGCGTCGACCTCGACCGCTTCCGGCCACCCACCGCCGGGACCGAGGCCGCCACCCGCCTCGCCGCCCGCCGCCGGCTCGGCCTGCCCGAGCACGGGCACATCGTCGCGTTCGTCGGCCGGATCCAACCACTGAAGGCCCCCGACGTGCTGCTGCACGCCGCCGCCGCGCTGCGCGCCCGCGACCCGGAGATCGCCGACCGGCTCACCGTGGTGATCGTCGGCGGCCCGAGCGGCACCGGCCTGGACCGGCCGACCGCCCTGATCGACCTGGCCGCGTCGCTGGGCATCTCCGACGCCGTACGCTTCCTGCCGCCGCAGACCGGCGACGACCTGCCGGCCCTCTACCGGGCCGCGGACCTGGTGGCGGTGCCGTCGCACAACGAGTCCTTCGGCCTGGTGGCGCTGGAGGCGCAGGCGTGCGGCACCCCGGTCGTCGCCGCCGCCGTCGGCGGCCTGGTGACCGCCGTACGCGACCAGATCAGCGGCATGCTCGTCGACGGCCACGACCCGGTCGACTGGGCCCGGGTGCTGGGCGGCCTGCTCGCCGCGCCGGCCCGCCGGGCCGGCCTGGGCCGGGGCGCGGTACGCCACGCCCGCAACTTCTCGTGGGCGCGTACGGCCTCCGGGCTGATCGCGGTCTACCGTGAGGCGGTGGCCGAACACCGCAGCCGGACCCTGTCCCAGTTGACCGACGGGGCGGCGGCGATCAGCGCCGGTGCGTTCTAGTTGGGTGAGCGCGAGGAGTGCAGCGAAGCGGAGCCCCGCAGTCGTGAACCGGAAGGCAGGTTCGGTTCGCGCGAGGAGTGCGGCGAAGCGGAGCCCCGCAGTCGCGAACTGGAAGGCAGGTTCGGTTCGCGCGAGGAGTGCGGCGAAGCGGAGCCCCGCAGTCGCGAACGAAAGGCGATCCAGTTGGGTGTTCGGAGGCAGGTGGCGGCGCTGGTCGAGTCGGTGTGCACCGACCGGGAGTTGGAGTACGAGTCGACCGGCGAGTTCTCGTACGCGGTCACGCTGCCCGGCACCCACAAGCTCAAGACGGTCTGCAATCTGATCGTCGGCGAGCACTCGCTTCGGATCGAGGCGTTCGTCATGCGGCAGCCCGACGAGCGGCGCGAGGAGTTGTGGGCCTGGCTGCTCCAGCGCAATTCCCGCATGTACGGCGTCGCGTTCGCCATCGACCCGGTCGGTGACGTCTACCTGACCGGCCGGGTCGGCCTGGGTGGGGTCGACGAGGACGAACTCGACCGGCTGCTGGGCTCGGTGCTGACGTACGCCGACGAGTCGTTCGACACCATGCTCGAGATCGGCTTCGGTACCGCGATCCGGCGCGAATGGGAGTGGCGGGTCCGAAACGGCGAATCGACGGCGAATCTGCGGGCGTTCGCGCATCTCTTCGAGCCTTCGGCGGCCGGTGAGACGGGTTTGGACCGTCCCTGACGGGTATCGCTGTCGGGGCGGCCGGTGACCGTGCCGGGAACCGCCGCCCGCCGAGGACAGACTGTCGAGGGAGCGGGAAATGGCTCAGCGGAACAGTTCGGGTCGCGGCGGGTCCGCGACCGCCACGAAGAGCCGGTCGGGTTCGGCGGCGACCGAGATCAGGGAGAGCGACATCGCCCAGCGGCGGGTCGACGACCTGCGCGGGGAGTTGCGGCGCCGGGGGATCTCCGGCACGTCGGGCCTGCGCAAGGACGAACTGGTCAAGCGGGTCGTCAAGGAGATGCGGGCGGATCAGCGCCGGGGCGGTGCCGCCAAGGCCGGAACCGCGCCGAAGGCCGGCGCCGGCAAGCGTACGGAGTCCGCGGCCGGCAAGGCCACGACCGGACGGGGCGCCGGGGCGAAGAAGACCACGTCGGCCCGGAAGAGCACGTCCGCGGCCGGCAAGTCGTCGCAGGGAGCGTCCGGCCAGCCGCGGCAGGGCGGTGTCACCTCCCGGACGACGAAGTACGCCCAGCGCATCTCGTCGACCCAGGACCGGCCGGAGCGTGCGGGCCGCAGCCTGGTCACCACCGACCACGAGGTGATCAAGCGGTGGGCGCAGGCCCGCAACGCGAAGCCGGCCACCATCGAGAACACCGACCACGACGGCCATCTCGGGGTGTTGCGTTTCGACTTCCCGGGGTACCACCGTGGCCGGCCGCTGATGGAGGTGAGTTGGGCCGAGTGGTTGCGTACGTTCGACGAGCGGCAGCTCAATTTCATCTACCAGGAACAGATGCGCAGTGGGAAGCAGAGCAATTTCTTCCTGCTCGAGTCACCGTTGCGCGAAGACGGCTGAGAGTGGCCCCGCGCGCACGTACCGAGATTTTTCGGCCCTTAAACGCCGTGGATGAAAAAGTGACGGCGATCGCAGGGTGTGACCGGCAAGACATGGTATTAGGGTTGTCGGTCGCGCCGGCTCCGAACTAACGTGATCTGTACGCGCCAAGCTCGGAAATGTTCGGGGGAGCAGCGGATCGGTTCGATCCGCGCACGAGCTGGCGACGGGGACGGGTGGCATTCTGGGCCGTTGGGGGACGGCGCCACCTCAAGCCGGCGGTGTGCGCGGGCGACGCTTACGGGGGTGAGCGTCGCCCGCCGCCGCCGGGCCGACCCGTAGAGTCCCCCCTCATGAGCGGACCGCTGACCGGCCTGACCGTCATCGAGATCGCCGGTATCGGACCGGCTCCGTTCGCCGGGATGCTGCTCGCCGATCTGGGTGCCACCGTCGTACGCGTCGACCGGCCGGGTGAGCCCGGCCTGATCGCCGATCCCCGTCACGACCTGCTCAACCGCGGCAAGCTGTCGATCGCCGTCGACCTCAAGGATCCGCGCGGGGCCGCCGTCGTGCTCGCGCTGGCCACCGCCGCCGACGTACTGGTCGAGGGTTTCCGGCCGGGGGTGGCCGAGCGTCTCGGGATCGGTCCGGCCGACTGTCACGCCGTCAACTCGCGACTGGTGTACGGCCGGATGACCGGCTGGGGGCAGGACGGCCCGCGGGCGCGTACGGCCGGACACGACCTGACGTATCTCGCGGCGACCGGTGTGCTGCACGCGATCGGTCCGGCCGATGGTGCGCCGGTGCCGCCGCTGAACCTGCTCGGTGACTACGGCGGCGGCGGAATGCTGCTCGCGGCGGGCGTGCTCGCCGCGCTCTGGCAGGCCGGCCGTGGCGGACCCGGCCAGGTGGTCGACGCCGCGATCGTCGACGGCACGGCGCTGCTGGCCACCCAGCTCTTCGGACTGGTCCACGGTGGACTGTGGCAGGACCGGCGCGGCGCCAACCTGCTCGACGGCGGAGCACCCTTCTACGGCGTCTACCCGACGGCGGACGGCCGGCATCTGGCGGTCGGCCCGATCGAACCGAGGTTCTACGCGGAGTTCGTCGAGCGGCTCGGCGGCCTCGGCACCGAGCCACCCGACCAGTACGACGTCAGCCAGTGGCCACGGTTGAGGGCACTGATCGCCGAGCGGATCGCGTCGCGTACCCGGGACGAGTGGGTGGCGGTCTTCGCCGGCTCCGACGGGTGCGTGGCGCCGGTGCTGTCGCTGGGCGAGGCACCCGACGACCCGCACCTGGCCGCCCGGGACGTGTTCGTGGAGTCGTACGGCGTTCGGCAGCCGGCGCCCGCGCCGCGCTTCTCGGCGACCCCGGCCGGTCCGCCCGCGTCGCCGCCGCCCCGGCCCGGCGAGCACTCCGAGACGGTGCTGGCCCGCTGGTCGATTCCGGACGGCGCGGCACTGCTGCGGGACGGCATCGTGGTCCAGGACTGACCGCGCCGGCCGGCACTCCCCGACCCGGCACTCCCGGCCGTCAGGCGCCCCGCGGGGCGGCCGGTGCCGCCGTGGGCTTCCCGGTGGCCGGCCCGCCGGAGCGGGCGAGCCGGGCCGCGACCCGGCGCTCGCGGGGTGGTCCGGCCAGCAGGTGCCCGCCGACGGCGAGCAGTCCGGCGACGCCGGTGATGATCCAGTGCCAGTCGCCCAGGTATTCCAGGCTCGCCCCGCCGAGGGCCGGCGCGACGAACGACGCGGCCGGGAACGTCAGGTAGAACACCGCCTGGTATCGGCCGCGCAGCGCGGGTGGCGCGAGTTCGGCGTTGATCTCGGCGTTCGGGGGCGCGGCCAGCATCTGCCCGACCGTCCAGACGAACGCCGCCGCCAGGTAGGCGGCGAGATGGTCGGCGAACGCCAGCGAGCCGAAGCCGACGGCCAGCAGGCCGGTCGACAGCGCCAGCACGTGGTGCTTGCGGCGGCCGTCGATGAGCCGGGGCACGAAGAGTTGCCCGACCACGATCAGCGCACCGCCGACGGCGACGACGAGGCCGTACGCGCCGGGGCCGAGGCCGTCGGCGCGCATCGCCAGCGGCATGATCGTGGAGGTCTGGGTGACCAGCACCGCCAGTGCGAAGGTGAGCGCGACGAAGACGAGGAACGCCCGGTCGGTCAGCGCCGTACGCAGCCCCGGGCCGCCCCGGGCCCGCCGGGTCCGTCGCCCGGTCAGCGTCTCGGGCACCTTCCAGAGAATGATCGCGGCGGTGGTCAGCGTGGCCGCCGCGTCGACCAGGAACAGGGCGGTGAAGCTGGCCCCGGCGAGCACCCCGGCGAGCAGCGAGGCCGCCGCCATCCCCAGGTTGAACGCCCAGAACTGCAGGTTGAAGGCCCGCGACCGGCGCTCCTCGGGCACGATGTCGACGATCGCGGCGACGAACGCCGGGCCGGGCATCGAGTGGACGATCCCGACGAGCGTGGCGAGTACGGCGATCGTGCCGATGCCGCCCGCGAACGCCATCGCGATCATCAGGAGGCCGGCGACCAGGTGCGACCAGAAGAGCGTGCGGCGCCGCCCCCAGGAGTCGGCGAGCACCCCGCCGAGCAGCACCCCGGCCGCCCCGCCGATGCCGTACGCACCGACGACCAGGCCGGCGACCGCCGCCCGGGCACCCCGTACGTCGGTCAGGTAGAGCGACAGGAACAGCATCGCGAAGGCGCCGGTCCGGTTGATCAGCAGCCCGGTCCACAGGTACCAGTACGTCGCCGGGAGGCCGCCGGCCGTGTCGCGCAGCCAGGTACGCACGCGGCGCCCTCCGGGAAGGTTTGTTTCCAGTCGGTCGTGTAGACGTTAGGAAGTGGTGACCCGGTGCGCCAGCGTGTCGCTCGTCACCCGGTGGTGCTGACGCCCTTCCTGGTCGGCGTGATCGCCGCCGCGGTGACCTGGGCCGGTGGCAGCGGTGCCACCAGCGGCTCGGTGGCCGGTGCCGCGTCGTCGGGCGTACCGGTCGACGACGCGGCCGGGGTGTCCGGCTGCGCGGCCGGCGCCGACGCGGCGCGCAGGGCGGCGGCCCGCCGTTCGCGGGCCGGTCCGGAGAGCAGTTGGGCGATCGCGACGAAGCCGGCGAGCGCGCCGCAGCCGAGCCACAGCACCGAGTTGCCCAGGTTCTGCTGGACCCAGCCACCGGCGATCGGGGCGGCGAACGACGCGAGCGACCAGGACAGCGAGAAGACGCCGGCGTACCGGCCGCGCAGCGTACTCGGCGACAGTTCGGCGATCAGCGTGGAGTTGGACGGGGAGTTGAGCATTTCGCCGAGCGTCCAGATCAGCACGGTGAGCGCGTAGAACCAGGCGACCTCGGCGAACGCGGTGAGTCCGAACCCGATGCCGGTGATCAGGGCGGCCAGGGCGAGCACGTGGGACCGGCTCCGGCCCCGGATCAGGCGCGGCACGAAGAGTTGCCCGACCACGATCAGCACCCCGTTGAGGGCGATCACCGAGCCGTACGTCGCCGGGGACAGTCCGTCCTGGCCCATGGCGATCGGCAGCATCGAGATGTGCTGCATGAAGATCAGCGCCAGCAGCAGGTTCAGCCCCGCGAAGACGAGGAACACCCGGTCGGTCAGGGCGGTACGCAGCCCGCCGGGTGCCGCCGGCGTACCGGTGAGTTTCACGGCGGTCCGGGCCGGCGCCGACTCGCGGACCTTGCGGAAGATGATCACCGCGGTCGCCGTCGTGGTGACCGCGTTGACGACGAAGAGCAGCAGGTAGTCGGCCTGTGCGGCGAAGCCGGCGAGGATCGCGGCGCAGGCGAAGCCGAGGTTGAGGGCCCAGTAGTTGAGCGAGAAGGCGCGCAGCCGGTCCCGCTCCGGCACCACGTCGACCATCATCGCGGAGAACGCCGGCCGGGCCGCCTCGGCGAACATGCCGAGCAGGAACGCCCCGACGGCGATCGCCCACAGTTCGCGGGCGAGGCCGAGGCCCAGCATCATCGTCGCGGCGCCGAGATGTGCGGTGAGCAGCGTGGGCCGGCGTCCCCACCGGTCGGCGAGGGTGCCGCCGGCGAGGGTGCCGACCGTGCCGCCGGCGCCCCAGAGGCCGAGCACGACGCCGGCCTGCAACTCGGAGAAGCCGCGTTCGCTGGTCAGGTAGACCGCGAGGAAGATCAGGACGAAGGATCCGAGGCGGTTGATCAGCGTGCCGGCCCACAGGTACCAGAAAGTCCGGGGCAGCCCGCCGGCGGTGTCCCGCACCCAACCTCGTACGCTCCGCACGCCGCCGCCCCGTTCATTCGTACCGTAATGACCGCGTCCCGTGCGGTGCCTTACACAACCTAGTGCCGGCCGGTGTCCCGGGTCAGCGGCATTTCCACGTGGTGGTCGTCACCACCGGGTCGGGGCACCGGCGTCCGGCGGCTACGGCAGGATGAGATTCATGACTGTGGGGACGTTGGTGCTGCTGCGGCACGGCGAGAGCGAGTGGAACGCCAAGAACCTCTTCACCGGTTGGGTCGACGTCGACCTGAACGCCAAGGGTGAGGCGGAGGCCCGGCGCGGCGGCGAGCTGCTGCGCGATCATGACCTGCTGCCCGACGTGGTGCACACCAGCGTGCTGCGCCGCGCCATCCGCACCGCCGAGCTGGCGCTGCACGCCGCCGACCGGCACTGGATCGCGGTGCGCCGCTCGTGGCGCCTCAACGAGCGGCACTACGGCGCGCTCCAGGGCAAGAACAAGAAGGAAACCCTGGAGGCGTACGGCGAGGAGCAGTTCACCATCTGGCGGCGCTCATACGACACCCCGCCGCCGCCGATCGAGCCGGACAGCGAGTGGTCGCAGACCGACGACCCGCGCTACTTCACCCTGCCGCCGGAGCTGGCGCCGCGCACCGAGTGCCTGAAGGACGTCGTGGAGCGGATGCTGCCGTACTGGTACGACTCGATCGTGCCGGACCTGCTCGCCGGCCGTACGGTGCTGGTCGCGGCCCACGGCAACTCGCTGCGCGGGCTGGTCAAGCACCTCGACGGGATCTCCGACGAGGCGATCGCCAAGCTCAACATCCCGACCGGCATCCCGCTGCGCTACGACCTCGACCCGCAGCTGCGCCCGGTCACCGCCGGCGGCAGCTACCTCGACCCCGAGGCGGCCAAGGAAGCCGCCGCGGCGGTGGCGAACCAGGGCCGCTGAGCAGCCCGAACAACGGCGGGCGGTGCCGGTGGCACCGCCCGCCGCTCTATGTCCCGGGCCGTAGGTGGTCGGCCCGGATCAGTAGGGGTGTTCTCCGGTGACCAGGTAGTGCACCTGCCGGCCGGCGTTGACCGCGTGGTCGGCGTACCGCTCGTAGAACCGGCCGAGCAGCGCGCCGTCGATCGCGGTCTCCACCCCGTACGGCCACGCGTCGTCGAGCAGCGTGCTGAACAGGTTGCGGTGCAGCTGGTCCATGACGTCGTCGTCGCGCTCCAACTCGGCGGCCTGCTCGGCGTCGGGCTTCGACAGCACGGTGGCGATCTTGTCGGCGATCCGGTCGGCCACCTCGGCCATCGACACGAAGATCGGCCGCAGCTCGGCGGGCACCGCCGGCGACGGGTGCCGGCGCAGCGCCGTCTTCGCCACGTGGTCCGCGAGGTCACCCATCCGCTCCAGGTCGGCGGCGACGTGCAGCGCGGTGACCACCGTACGCAGGTCGGTGGCGACCGGGGCCTGCCGGGCGAGCAGGTCGGAGACCCTGGCCTCGACCTGCGCGTAGAGGCTGTCGATCTCGGCATCCCGGGCGATCACCGCCTCCGCCGCGGTCCGGTCGGCCGTCAGCAGTGCCCGGGTGGCGTTACGCATGGCGGCGCGTACGGCCTCTGCCATGTCCACCAGCAGTTGGCTGACGGTGTGCAGGTCGGCGCGGAACTCCTCGCGCATGATCACGTCCCTGTGCGTCGGGGCCGGCCGCGCGGGTGTGCGTGGCGGCCGTCGGGTGGGCCGGGCCAACCGTAGGTGAACGCGGCGGCGACGGAGTGAACAGCGGTGAACGACGCCGGGCGGGACAGTGAATATTCTCCGACGCGGCTGTGATTCGTCCCGTTATGCGAGGTCAAAAGGTTAACAGTGACCCTACGATCGCCTCGTGGATTGGGTGGTCGTGGCCAGTATTGCCGGCGCAGCGGTGGCCGGCATGGTGGCCGGACTCACCGTACTGCCGATTGTCCAACGCGCCTGGATACGCCACCGGACTTCCCGCCGGCCCGGCCGACCGGGCCGGTCGACCCTGGGGAGGGCTCAGATCAGCACCGACCAGCAGGCCGCCCTGACCGGGCTCGGCCGCAAGAGTCTCGATTCGCTGCGCGTCGGCGTGGTCGTGCTCGACGTCGACGACGTACCGGTCCTGGTCAACCCGGCCGCCCGGGCGATGGGACTGCTGCGGGTCGGACCGTCGCAGGGCACCGTCGCCGCCCACCCGATCATCCGCACCCTCGCCGGCCAGGTACGCCGCACCGGCGTACGCCGGGAGGTCGAACTCGACCTGCCAAGGGGCCGGGAGGGCGCCCAGGAGCCGCTCGGCGTGCACCTGCGCGCGGTCGGGCTCGGCACCAACTACGTCGCCGTCGAAGCCTCCGACGTCACCGAGGCGCACCGCGTCAGCCGGGTACGGCGGGACTTCGTCGCCAACGTCAGCCACGAGCTGAAGACGCCGATCGGCGCCCTCCAGTTGCTCTCCGAGGCGCTGCTGGACGCGACCGAGGCCGCGGAGTCCGCCGACGCGCAGGACATCGTCGAGGACGTCGCCGCCGCCCGCCGGTTCGCCGAGCGCATCCACCACGAGTCGACCCGGCTCGGCCGGCTCGTCAACGAACTGCTCGAACTCACCCGCCTGCAGGGCGCCGAGCCGCTGCCCGCGCCGGAGCCGGTCGCCATCGAATGGGTCGTGGCCGAGGTGATCGACCGTACCCGGACGGCCGCCGCCGCCCGGCACATCGAGGTGGCGGTCGAGGGCGACCGCCGGCTGACCGTCTACGGCAGCGACACCCAGGTGGCGACGGCGCTGTCGAACCTGGTGGAAAACGCCATCGCCTACTCCGGCGAGCGGACCCGGGTCACCATCACCCTCGGCCGCTCCGACGGATACGTCGAACTGGCCGTAAGTGACCAGGGCGTCGGTATCGCCCCGCACGAGGTCGAACGGATCTTCGAGCGGTTCTACCGGGCCGACCAGGCCCGCTCCCGCGCCACCGGCGGCACCGGCCTCGGGCTGGCCATCGTGAAGCACATCGCGAGCAACCATGGTGGTCGGGTCGACGTGGCGAGCACGCTGGGAGGAGGGTCGACGTTCACGCTGCGGCTACCGTCGAGCCCACCCGACGCGGCCCTTCCGCTACCACCATCGCTCGAGATCGACAACGGTCCGGCCGAGCTCCGGCAGGCCTGACGACCAGGAAAGGAAAGTCCCGTGGCCCGCGTACTCGTGGTCGAGGACGAGGAGTCGTTCTCCGACGCCCTGTCCTACATGCTGCGCAAAGAGGGATTCGAGGTGTCGGTCGCCGCGACCGGCCCCACCGCGCTGACCGAGTTCGACCGCACCGGCGCGGACATCGTGCTCCTCGACCTGATGCTGCCCGAGATGTCCGGCACCGAGGTGTGCCGCCAGCTGCGGCAGCGGTCGCACGTGCCGATCATCATGGTCACCGCCCGGGACAGCGAGATCGACAAGGTCGTCGGCCTGGAGATCGGTGCCGACGACTACGTGACCAAGCCGTACTCGCCGCGTGAACTGGTCGCCCGGGTCCGGGCCGTGCTGCGCCGGCACAGCCCGGAGAGCACCGACGTGTCGACCCCGACGCTGTCCGCCGGCCCGGTGCGGATGGACATCGAACGCCACGTGGTGACCGTCGACGGCGCGGCCGTGCAGTTGCCGCTCAAGGAGTTCGAGCTGCTGGAGCTGCTGCTGCGCAACGCCGGCCGGGTGCTGACCCGCGGCCAGTTGATCGACCGGGTGTGGGGTGCCGACTACGTCGGCGACACCAAGACCCTCGACGTGCACGTCAAGCGGCTGCGCTCCAAGGTCGAGCCGGAACCGTCCGCACCCCGCTACATCGTCACCGTCCGCGGCCTGGGCTACAAGTTCGAGCCGTGACCGGCCGCTGCCGGCCGTCGATCTGAGCACCAGAGACCTTTCCGACCCCGGATAAGGTCCCTGACGCTCAGATCGACAAAGGGCTGCCGGCTGACCGCCACGTCGCCTGGCACTCACGGCGTGACGGCGATGTTGGTCAGGCCGATCGTGGCGTTGGTGACGGTGTTGTCGGCGTACACCCGATTGAGGTTGCCGGGGCACTTCGACGTCGAGGTCACCCGGATCGCGTAGCCGCCCACGCCACCCAGGTCGGACCGGTTGCCGCGCCAGACGTTGCCGCAGCCGTAGCCGTCGAGCAGGTGGTGGGTCTGGTAGCCGTTGGCGAAGGTGCCGGGCGGGGCGTACGTGCCGGTGTTGTTCTCGAAGAGGTAGCCGTTGCCCTTGGCGTCGACCCACGAGTCGGCGGAGTTCTGTCCGGAGATGCCGCGCCCGTCGAAGGTGTTGCCGCGTACGACGCCACCCTCGGTGCCCTCCTTGGCGTCGATGTGTTCGGCGGTGACGTACGGCCCGATCCGGTTGTTCAGCACCTGGACCCGGTCGGACCGGTCGATGCCGCCGCTGTTGCCGTGGCAGCCGAAGTTGGACTGCGCCGATCCGATGTAGACGCCTTCGCCGTAGCCGGGCTGGACCAGGCCGGTGTGCTCGATGACCGAGTCGCGGATGACGCCGTCGGCGGACGAGCGGCGGAAGTGCACGCCCTCGTCGTCGACGTGGTGTACGTGCACCCCGGTGATGGTGACGTGTCCGGAGTTGTCCAGCACGATCCCCTTCTTGGATTCGGTGACGGTGAAGCCGGTCAGGTTCCAGTACGGCGCGTCGAACAGCCAGAGGCCGTACCCGGGGTCCCAGCCGGCGGTCGGCGCGGGGCAGGAGGGGCCGCTGCCGGTGGGGCCGTCGTTGATCAGGACCGCGGTGCGTGGCCCGGTCAGGGTGATGCGGGCGGTGGCGGTGCCGGGCCGGTTGGCCAGGAAGGCGCCGCGGTAGGTGCCGGTGGCGAGCCGGATGGTCTGGCCGGGCTGGGCGTTCGCCAGAGCGGTCCGTAGCTGGGCGCCGGTGGCGACGTCGATGACCGGGCCGGCCGGCGCGGTGGGCGTCGGTGTGGGGCTCGGCGTGGGCGTGCGGGACGGGGTGGGCGTGGGGGACGGGGTGCCGCCGCCGCACGGGTTGCCGTTGACCGTGCAGTTGACCGGTGTGCCCAGTCCGGTGACGTTGAAGCCGAAGGACCGCTGCGTGCCGGGTGCGACGGTGCCGTTCCAGGTGGTGTTGGTGAAGCGGTAGCGCTGGCCGGTCTGGGTGCGTACCGAACTCCAACTGCTGGTCACGGTCGAGCCGGCCGGCAGGTCGAACTCGACGGTCCAGCCGGTGGCGGTGGCGTCACCGGTATTGGTGATCACGTAGTCGGCGCCGTAGCCGGTGCTCCAGGTTGAGGTCTGGACGAACGCGGCGGTGAGTCGCGCGGTGGCGGCCCAGGCGGTGGGCGCGACCAGGGCCGCGAGGGTGACCACGGCGGCGGCGAGACCGCCGGCCACGGCGAGGCGGTGGGACGGGACGGATCTGCGCACCGGGTCCTCCGTCGGCGAGGGACCGTCGCCCGGCTGTGACGACTACCGTTAAGGTAGTTAACTGATAGTCGCCCGTCTATAACCTGCTCAGGCCGTTACGAACTGCTCAGGCCGTCCGCGTCGATGCGTCCGCCGACGGCAGCGCTCCCGCCGACGGGGCCGTGTCGCCGGCCGGCGACGCCGGGTGCGGTGCCACCATCCCGTGCGCGAGCCGGGCCGCGCACAGTTCGGCCAGTTTCGTGTATGCCGCCGATCCGATCAACGCGGTGAGTTCCGGCTGGTAGGAGACGTACATCGGCTCGGTGCCCACGTGCGCCTCCGGCGACGACGTGCACCACCAGTCGAGGTCGTGGCCGCCCGCGCCCCAGCCGCGCCGGTCGAATTCGGTCAGCGTCGACACCAGCACCCGGGAACCGTCCGGTCGCTTGGTCCATTCGTGGTCCCGGCGGACCGGCAGTTGCCAGCACACGTCCGGCTTGTACTCCAGCGGGTGTACGCCGTCGCGCAGCGCCTGGGCATGCAGCGCGCAACCGCCGCCCCCGGGGAACTCGGCGTCGTTGTGGAAGACGCACGGACCCTCGTCGCCCTGGGTGGCGGTGCGCCGGGCCGGATTCTCGCCGTCGACGGTGTCCATCTCGGTGTAGTTGTCGAACCCACGCCGATAATGCTGCCAAGTCTGCGGAGAGAGCCGCTTCGCGGCTTTCCGGACCCGCTTCTCGTCATCGGAGTCGGTGAAGAACGCACCGTGCGAGCAGCAGCCGTCGGCCTCCCGGCCGGCGATGATGCCGTGGCAGGCCTTGCCGAACACACACGTCCAGCGGGACAGCAGCCAGGTCAGGTCGGCCCGCACGAGGTGCTTGGGATCGGCCGGGTCGAAGAACTCCACCCACTCCCGGGGGAAGTCGAGCCCGACTTCCAGGCTGCGCGGGTCAGCGGGTTCGTCGACCAGGACACGCAGCAGTTTTCGGGTTGCCATCCGGCCAGCGTACGCCCGGTGTGACCGGCCGACCGGCCGGCACCGCACATCAGGGGCCTAATGTCTTTGTCCATGCGACTGGGTGTGCTCGACGTCGGATCCAACACCGTGCATCTGCTGGTGGTGGACGCGCACCGGGGCGCACATCCGTGGCCGGCGTACTCGGAGAAGGCCGTGCTGCGACTGGCGGAGCAGATCGGCCCCGACGGCGCGCTCACCCGGGCCGGTGAGGACGCGCTGGTCGCCGCCACCGCCGACGCGCGGGCGGCCGCGCTCCGGCTGGGCGCCGACGAACTGCTCGCCTTCGCCACGTCCGCGGTCCGCGACGCCACGAACTCGGTGACGGTCCTGGACCGGGTACGCCAGGAGACCGGCGTCGACCTGCGGGTGCTCTCCGGTGCCGACGAGGCCCGGATGACCTTCCTCGCCGTACGGCGCTGGTTCGGCTGGTCGGCCGGCCGGCTGCTGGTGCTGGACATCGGTGGCGGCTCGCTGGAACTCGCGGCCGGTATCGACGAGGAGCCGGACCAGGCGATGTCGCTGCCGTTGGGCGCCGGCCGGCTGACCCGGGAGTGGCTCGGGATCGATCCCGGCACGCCCGCCCCGCCACCGGCCCAGGCCGTCGAGGACCTCAGGGAGTACGTCGATTCCGCGCTCGACCCGGTCGTGGCGCGTCTCGGCGGGGTCGGCTGGGAGCGGCCGGTCGCCACCTCGAAGACGTTTCGCACGCTGGCCCGGCTGACCGGGGCGGCGCCGTCCGCGGCCGGGCTGTGGGCGCCGCGCCGGCTGCCGCTGACCGGCCTGCGGCAGGTGATCGGCTTCATCCGGCACATCCCGCCCGGCAAACTGTCCGAACTGGAGGGGGTCAGCGCCAGCCGGGCACACCAGTTGCTGGCCGGGGCGGTGGTGGCCGAGGCCACGATGCGCCGGCTGGGCGTCGAGGCGCTGGACATCTGTCCGTGGGCGCTGCGCGAGGGTGTGATCCTGCGTCATCTCGACCACCTGGGCACGGCGTGAGGCGGTAGGTTAAGGCCGATTTGCGGCTGCTTGTCCGTGGCCGGTGGGCTTCTTGGAGCTACCCTGGCAACCGTGACCTCCCGTGTTCCCGTGCTCCTGTCCAGTTCCTCGGTCTTCCCCGAGCCGACCGCCGCGGCGTTCGAGTTGGCCGCGTCGCTCGGCTACGACGGTGTCGAGGTGATGGTCTGGACCGACGCGGTCAGCCAGGACGCCGGCGCGCTGCGCGGCCTGGCCGCCCACTACGGGGTGCCGGTCCTCTCCGTCCACGCCCCCTGCCTGCTGGTCACCCAGCGGGTCTGGAGCCCCGACCCGTGGGAGCGGCTGCGGCGGGCGGCCGTGCTCGCCGAGACCCTCGGGGCGCCGACCGTCGTCGTGCACCCACCGTTCACCTGGCAGCGCGAATACGCCCGTACGTTCACCGCCGGCCTGAGTCGCCTGGTCACCAAGCACCCGGACGTCCGGTTCGCCGTCGAGAACATGTATCCGGTACGGATGGCGGGCCGGGAGTTCGTCCCCTACCAGCCGGGCTGGGACCCGACCGACACCGGATACGACTCCTACACCCTCGACCTGTCGCACTGCGCCGCGTCACACACCGACGCCCTGCGGATGGCCGACGCGATGGGCGCCAACCTCGCCCACGTGCACCTCGGTGACGGCACCGGTGAGGGCCGCGACGAGCACCTCGTGCCGGGCCGGGGCAACCAGCCGTGCGGGCCGCTGCTGGCGTCGCTGGCCGGGCGCGGCTTCACCGGCTCGGTCGCCGTCGAGGTGGCGACCCGGGGCGCCAAGAGCAGGGCGATCCGCGAGGCCGACCTGCGTGCCTCGCTCGAGTTCGCCCGGCAGCACCTGACCAGCGGCAACCCGTCGACACCGGCGGCGACCCGGGTCGACGCCTGACCGGTCAGCTCACCGCGCTGAGCTGCTTCTCCTCGACCGCCGCCCGCTTGCGGGCCCGGTGGGCGGCGACGTGTGAACGGGTCGCGCACCGTTCGGAGCAGAACCGCCGGCAGCAGTTCGACGACGTGTCCAGGTAGACGTTGCCGCACCGGTCGTCGGCGCAGACCCCGAACCGGGCGCTGCCGTACTCGCACAACCACACCGAAAGGCCCCAGACCGCCCCGGCCAGGTATTCCGCGCTCACCGACGCACCCCGGCTGCTCGCGTGCATGTGCCAGTCGCTGGAGTCGTGGCCGGAGATGCGCGGCTGCACCGGAAACGCCTCGAGCAGCCCGTTGAGTTCGACGACCGCCTCACCGTCGCGCCCGGTCGTGCCGTATTCGAACACGTCCCGAAGCCGCTTCTGGGCGCGTCGGAAGGTGGCCAGGTCGCGTTCGGCCACCTCGTCGCGCATCCACACGTTTTCGTCGGTGAACAACGATCTCAGGTCGTCTACGCCGTCCAGCGACGTGTTGACGAGGTCAACCGCGGTCCTGGCGTACGCGTCGAAATTCACTCGACAACCGTAGACGACTCACGCACCCTTCGGCGTGGACACGTAGTGGGGCAGGAACCGCGCGTAGCCGTCGGTGATGAGACTGGTGCTCTCCCGCAGCCCGGCCCCGACCGATTCGTCCCCTACGACCCAGCTCCCGAGGACCAGTCGGTTGCCGTCGAACGACGGCAGTGCCCGGAATTCCTGGTAGCACCAGCCCTCGTCGCCGTAGATGCCCGGATTCGTGATCTCTTCGGCCGGCGTGACGATCCGTACCGACGCGCCCTCCCGGCCGAGCAGCGGCTTGACGACGTACTCGGTCATCGAGCGGGGCGAGTCGAGGTAGGCGGGCAGCAGGTAGGGATGCCCGGGGTAGAGCTCCCACAGCACCGCCAGCAGCGCCTTGTTCGACAGCAGGAGCTTCCATGCCGGCTCGATCCAGGTCGTCGGGGTCCCCGGTTCGAGGGCCAGCGGGCCGTACGGCTCGGCGAGCATCCACTCCCACGGATAGAGCTTGAAGCAGGTGTTGACCGGGGTGTCGGCGGCGTCGCGGAAGCGTCGCCCGTCCCAGCCGATCTCCCGCATCGGGATCAGTTCGGTCAGCAGCCCGGCCTGGTGCGCCGTCTCGGCCAGGTAGCCGGCCGTCATGTGGTCCTCGCCGGTCTCCTCCTCGTCGGACCAGGCGACGTGCAGCAGCGGGTCGTGCAGGTCGGCGCCGATCCGCCGCCACGCGCCGACCAGCGCCTCGTGGATGCCGTTCCACTGGTCGTGCTCGGCGCGGGTGTCCTCCAGCCAGTACCACTGGGTGATCGCCGCCTCGACCAGCGCCGTCGGGGTGTCCGCGTTGTATTCCAGCAGCTTCGGCGGCCAGGAGCCGTCGTACCAGAGGTCGAAGCGGCCGTACAGGGTCGGCGGCTGTTCCCGCAGCGACCGGGCGACCGCGTCGGCCGCCCACTCCGGGATGCCGAACTCGGCGTAGCGCCGACGGTCGACGACGTGCCGCGCCGCCGCGACCGCCATCCGGTGCAGCTCCTCGGTCGCCTCCTCCAGCCGCAGCACCTCGTCGAGATCCAGCCGGTAGCAGGCCGTCTCGTCCCAGTACGACATCAGGCCGCCGTCGGGCAGTTCGGTGTCGATGTAGACCAGGCCCTGGGCGCGTACGGTCGCGTCCCAGTCCGGCCGGGGGGTCGACGCCTCCCGGCGCACCGTCAGCCGCCGCAGGAGGCGAGATGGGTGCCGAACCCGCCGCGCTCCGGCACGGCCGCGGTGCCGCGCTGCTCGCCACCGGCGGTCTTCGAGACCGGGTTCTGCAACGCCATCGCCACCGCGCCACCGCCACCGACCGGGCCCATCGCGCAGTCGTCGTCATCGTCGGAGTCACAGGCGGTCAGCGTCAGCGCGAGTGCGGTCAGGGCCCCCAACTGGACGCTGGCCGACCGCAGACGGCGGCGGGGTGTCTTGTGCACGCGTCTGTTGTAACGCATCGACGCAAGTCGGCTCGGACAGCTATCCTGCCTGGTCGCGGCAGCCACCTCCGATCGCGGGCGCTACGCTGCCGTCATGCTCCGTTCGGTCATCCTCGCCGCCTCCCGGTCATCCCGGGTGGAGCGGCTCGTCGAGACGGCACCGTTCACTCGGGATGTCGTCCGCCGGTTCGTCGCCGGCACCGCAACTGACGACGCCCTTCGTGCCAGCCAAGAGTTGGTGACGAACGGGCTGTCGGTGACTCTCGACCATCTCGGCGAGGACACCGTCACCGCGGAACAGGCCGTCGCCGTCCGCGACGAGTACCTGTCGTTGCTGGCGGCCCTTTCGGCGGCCGAACTCACCCCGGCGGCGGAGGTGAGTCTCAAGCTCTCGGCCATCGGGCAGAAGTTCGACGAGAAGTTCGCCTACGACAACGCGCGGGCGATCTGCGCCGCCGCGAGCGAGGCCGGCACGACGGTGACCCTCGACATGGAGGACCACACCACCACCGACTCCACGCTGGAGATCCTCGCCAAGCTGCGGGCCGACTTCCCGACCACCGGTGCGGTGCTCCAGGCCTACCTGCGCCGTACCGAGTCGGACTGCCGCGAGCTGGCGTCGGCCGGATCCCGGGTACGGCTGTGCAAGGGCGCCTACAAGGAGCCCGAGTCGGTGGCCTACCAGGCGGCGAACGACGTCGACAAGTCCTACGTGCGGTGCATGAACATCCTGATGTCCGGCCAGGGCTATCCGATGCTCGCCACCCACGACCCGCGACTGATCGCGATCGCCGAGGACCGGGCCCGCTGGTTCGACCGCTCGCCCGACACCTTCGAGTTCCAGCTCCTCTACGGCATCCGGCCGGAGGAGCAGGCCCGGCTGAGCGCCGACGGCTACACGGTCCGCGTCTACGTGCCGTACGGCGACGAGTGGTACGGCTACCTGATGCGCCGGCTCGCCGAGCGCCCGGCCAACATGGCGTTCTTCGCCCGCGCGCTGGTGTCGAAGAAGTAGCCGCGACGTGCTGCCGATCCGGCCGGCAACTCGACTGAACGGCCGATCCCGCTTCCGGGTGGCGCACCGTACCGTCCGCCCGTGATCGACGGGGAGCGTACGCCGCCGGCTCCGACGGGTGGCCCACCGGTGCCGGCCGGTGGTCCGCCACCGGCCCCCGGCGGCGTCCGGCCCGCTCCACCCTTCGGCGGCGGGCCGGTGCCACCTCCGTACGGGGGCCCGACCGGTGCTGCGCCGATGCCACCCCCGTACGACCCGAGCCCGCGCCGCCGGTGGCCACTGTGGGCGGGGCTCGGCCTGGTCCTCGTCCTGCTCCTGTGCTCCGCGACGGTGGTGCTCGGCGTACGGGCGCTGGACCGGTCGCCGGCCGCCGGTGCGCCCTCGTCCGGCCCGGCTTCCAGCCCGGAGCCCGGCGACCCGCTGGCGACGACCCAGGCGTGGCTGCGCCAGCGGATCGGCGCGCTGCTCGACCAGCAGGCCGGTGCGCTGCTGCGCGGCGACGAGGCGGGTTGGCTCGCGGTCGCCGACCAGACCGCCGAGCCGGTCGTGGCCGACCTGAAGCGGCGGTTCGCGGCGCTGCGGGCGATGCAGGTGACCACCTGGCGCCCGGCCGTCGCCAGCCTGCCGATGCGGCTGGAGGAGGACGGCCGGGTCGAATGGCGGGTGCCGGTCACCGTCGAGCACTGCTTCGTCGTACCGCAGTGCCGCACCGGGCCGGTCGACCTGAGCACCCGGTGGATCGACGCGGACGGCCGCCTGGCGATGGTCGCGATCGAGCCGAACCAGGCGAACGGTCCCCGGCCGTGGGAGGTCAGCGAACTCGTCGTGCAGGTCGGCGCGCGGACCGTCGTGGCGACCACCCCCGACCTGCGGTCCCGGCTCCCCGAACTGCTCGGCGAGGCCGAACGGGCGGCGGCGGTCGCCGACCGGTTCGCCGCCGGAGGCACCCCGCCCGACCGCTACCGGATCTTCTACGCCGGCGACCCGGAGTGGAACCGCTGGTACGGCGGTGGCCGTCCGGAATGGACGGCCGGGTACGTGGTGCCGGTCGGCGGTGACCACTACGAGGTCGTGCTCAACGCCAAGGACCTGCACAGCAGCGTGCTCGACGACCTGCTGCGGCACGAGTTGACGCACGCCGCGTCGCTGCCCGGCGGCGGGCACACCGACGGCGGCCAGTGGTGGCTGGTCGAGGGACTGGCCGACTATGCCGCGGCCGCCGGCCGCCCGGTGAGCCGCTACAGCAGCCTGGACGAGGTCCGGCGGTTGGTGGCCCAGGGGTCCTGGAGCGGGCGGCTGGCGGACACCGAGCCGCGCCCGACGGCCGAGGCCTGGGAGGTCAGCGCCCGGTACGGGATCGGTTACCTGGCCGTACGCCACCTCGTCGACCGGTTCGGCGAGGAGCGGATGCTCGCCTTCTACCGGGCGGTGGTGGTCGACGGGAAGTCGGTCGAGGACGCGTCGGAGGAGGTCCTGGCGGCGTCCTGGACCGGCCTGCATGACGCCTGCGTGGCCTACATCCGGAGCGCGGTCGGCTGACCGATGCGGCCGGGCCGACCACGATCGCCTGTTTCGCCGCGTCCCCGGCCCGGCGGCTGTGTCCGTGGCGGCCCGGCCTGAGATAGTGGATCCCGCTCCCAGCGCGGAGTCCCGGCCGCGTCCGGAAGCGGCCCGGGGCACCCGTCCGGTGGCTCCGGTGGCGCCGCCGGAGCCGCCGGGCGCCGCCCGGTCAGGTCCTGCGTCGGCGTCCGGACGCGAGAGGACGCACCGACGGGTGAATGTCGATGCGACCGGCGTGGCGACTTGACTGACCTGGGCGAAATGGGCGAATGGCGCCCGCTGTCACAGTCGTCTCGCTACCGTACTGGTAACACGCGCGTTGTCGCCCCGGCGCGGAAGGACCCCACCGGGCGACACGCGCCGGGGATGGATGGGTTGGTGAGCCATGGCGGGATCACCACAGGACGGCCGGCTGTCGGAGGTCAAGTTCCTGACCGTCGCCGAGGTGGCGACGCTCATGCGGGTATCCAAGATGACGGTCTACCGGCTGGTGCACTCCGGCGAACTGGCCGCCGTACGGGTCGGCCGGTCGTTCCGGGTGCCCGAGCACGCGGTGCACGAATACCTCCGGGGCGCCTTCCGGGAGTCGGCGTAACGGCGTACGCCGGGGGTCGGCCGACCATGCCGCGACCGCCGTCCATGGGGTCGCGTTGGCCCTGCACAGCCGTGCGGGCTACCCTGGACCGCGACCGTGACCCCAGTCAGGTGCCGGCATGCGCGGAACGCATCCGGACGGCTCCACATCCGGAGCCCGTCCAGATGGCCGCGTCACCCACCGGCCTGGGCCGGTTCGCTGTCCAGATCGGATGCCGGCATCACGTCCCCGTGACGTCCGGACCGACCCGCACGTTTTTTGGAAGGGCTGTCGTATGGGCTCGGTGGTCAAGAAGCGCCGCAAGCGCATGGCTAAGAAGAAGCACCGCAAGCTGCTGCGCAAGACCCGCGTCCAGCGTCGCCGCCTCGGCAAGTGACCGCGGCCGGGCTCCGGCCCGGCCCGCGTTGATCGGTCGACCTTCGGAGGCCCGGATGGAGAGGTCGCGGCAGTGTCCTCCCGAGCCGTGCCCACCGGTCGGGTGGGCGTCGTGACCGACGCCCGGTCTCCGAAGGTCGTCGTGGTCACCGGCACCAGCCGGTATCTCGGCGCCCATGTCGCGGCCCGGCTCGCCGACGATCCACGGATCGGGCGGGTCGTCGGCCTCGACGTCCACGACCCCGCTCCGGGCGTCGTTCCGGTCACCGGCACGGTCGAGCACGTACGCGCCGACGCCGGCACGGTGGGCAGCGTCATCGCCGACCTCGACGCCGAAGCTGTCGTGCATCTCTCCCTGGTGACGGCCCCCGACCCGCAGCACGGTGGCCGGGCGGGCATGAAAGAGCAGAACGTCATCGGCACGATGCAGCTGCTCGCCGCCTGCCAGCGGGCGCCGCGCCTGCGCAAGCTCGTCGTGCGCTCGTCCACGGCCGCGTACGGCGCGTCGTTCCGTGATCCGGCGGTCTTCACCGAGGACACCGAGCCGCGCCAGGTGCCCCGGGGCGGCTTCGCCCGCGACATCCTCGACATCGAGGGATACGTACGCGGCTTCCGGCGGCGACGTTCCGACGTCACGGCGACCGTGCTGCGGTTCGCGCCGTTCATCGGCTCGACCGCCGACACCACGCTGACCCGCTACTTCGCCCAGCCGCTGGTGCCGACGGTGCTCGGCCGTGATCCGCGGTTGCAGTTCGTGCACTTCGACGACGCGCTGGAGGTGCTGCACCGCTCGGTCGTCGAGACGCACGGCGGCACGTTCAACGTCGCCGGGCCGGGGGTGCTCGCCCTGTCCCAGGCGATCCGGCGGGCCGGGCGGGTCGCCGTACCGATCGTCGAACCAGGGCTGTCCGGCGCGGCCAGCGTCGCCCGGCTGATGGGCTTCGGCCGCTACGGGCTGGACCAGCTCGATCTCTTCGTGCACGGCCGGGTCGTCGACACCGGCCGGCTGATCCGGGAGTACGACTTCACCCCCCGCTCGACCGCCGAGGCGTTCGAGGACTTCATCCTCGGGCACACCGGCGGCACCGTGGTCACCCCCGCCCAACTCGCCGTCGCCGAGCAGGCGATCCTCGACGGGATCCGGCAGGTGCGTACCGAGATGCGCGGTGACCGGGCGGCGCCCGCCGAAGGGGCCGACCCGCCGGTGACGACCGGCCAGCCGGCGCCCGGCGAGGTCACCGACCGTCCGGTGGCGGAACCGGCCGGTGAGGAGCGCGTATGAGCAGCGAAGAGCCGAGCGTCGCCGACCGGGCCGCCCAGAACGGGCACGTACCGCCGCCGGTCGATCCGGCGATCGTCGACGAGCCGCACGACATCTGGGACCGCCGGGTCGCCGCCGGCCTCGCCTTCCTCCGGCGCCGGCTGGCCGGGCAGTACGAGGTCGACGAGTTCGGTTTCGACGCCGAACTGACCGACCAGGTGTTCCACCGGGTGCTGCGGGTGCTCTACCGCGACTGGTTCCGCACCGAGGTGTCCGGCATCGACAACCTGCCGGTCAAGGGCGCCGGCCTGGTCGTCGGCAACCACTCGGGCACGCTCGCGCTCGACGCGCTGATGCTCGCCGCCGCGCTGCACGACCAGCACCCCGAGCGGCGCCACCTGCGGCTGCTCGGCGCCGACCTGGTCTTCCGGATGCCGGTGCTGTCGGAGTTGGCCCGCAAGGCCGGCAGCACGGTCGCCTGCAATCCCGACGCCGAGCGGCTGCTGGGCGCCGGGGAACTCGTCGGGGTCTTTCCCGAAGGCTTCAAGGGCGTCGGCAAGCTCTACGCCGACCGCTACAAGCTGCAGCGGTTCGGCCGGGGCGGCTTCGTCTCGGCGGCGCTGCGCACCGGTACGCCGATCATCCCGGCCGCCATCGTCGGCGCCGAGGAGATCTATCCGATGCTGGCCGACATCAAGCCACTGGCCCGGCTGCTCAAGCTGCCGTACTTCCCGGTCACGCCGACCTTCCCCTGGCTGGGGCCGCTGGGCGTGGTGCCGCTGCCCAGCAAGTGGCTGATCGAGTTCTGCCCACCGATCCCGACCGAGCATCTGGTCGACCACGCCGACGACCCGCTGGTCGTCTTCAACCTCGCCGACCAGGTGCGTGAGACGATCCAGCAGACCCTGCACGAACTGCTCGAACGCCGCCCCGACCCGTTCGGTCGCTGACCCGTCCGGACCCGGCGGGCCGGTGCGGCCGGCAGTCAGGTCAGGGAGCGCAGGTCGAGCGAGTGCCAGGTGGCGGTCTCGTTGTCGCCGGTCGACCACCACAGCATCCCGTCGCGGCACTGCACCATGCCGACGCCCTCGGCCACCACGAGGGTCTGCCGGTCGCGTTCGTCGTAGAGCATCAGGCGCTGGCTGGCCACGGCCACGTCGGGCGCCCCGGCCAGCGACAACACCTCGAACCGGTCGAGTACGGCGACGTCGATGACCGCGGCGGCCGTCATCCCGCCGGCGACCTGCCGGCGGTCTGAGCCGTCGGGGCGGACGAGGTCGATCCGGGCCGGCTCGGCACCGGGCAGGACCAGCATCCGGCACCACACCGGACTGCACGTGACCACCTCGTCGGCGGTGGCGTCGACCTCGAGCCCTTGCCCGGTAGCCAGGTTGTGCAGGCGTACCGGGCCGTTCTGGCCGCTGCCGGCGCTGACCAGCCACGGTCGGGCGGACATCGCCCAGGGGCCGGGTTCGGTGCGGACCTGGACCGGACCGCCGGCCAGCGGTGCGGAGCGCAGTTCGGTGGCGACCTCGGCGCCCGGCGCGACCGCCGCCCAGTGCAGCACCCCGGCCTCGATCACCATGTCGTACTGGGAGTTGAAGAAGACGACGTCGCCGCTGTCGGCGGTCACCCGGCGGGCCGGTGCGGCCGCGTCGACGGCCGCCGTCCACATTTCGGTGCGGCCCAGCCCGTCGTCGTCGGCGACGGTCTCGGCCCAGGCCACCTGGCCACCGGCGACGGTGAAGCCGGTGAACTGCGGGATCAGGTCCAGCGGCAGCCGGCGCAGTTCGCGTGTCGTCCCGTCGGCCGACCGGGTGATCAGGCGCAGCGCGCTGCCGTCCGGTGTCGGCGCCGTGCCCAGCGAGGACCGTACGTCGAGGTAGTGCACCGGGCTGTAGGCGGACCCGTCGGGCAGGGTGGCGGCGAGGTCGGCGCGCTGGGCCGCCGGCCATCGCGACTCGACGGTCCTTATCCGCTCGCCGGCCGGCGCGCCGTCGTCGACCGGGGGTAGGGCGAGCAGCAGTGCGGCCGCGCCCAGCGCGGTCATCAGGCCGACCGTGCTCCGTAGCCGGCCGGGTGGGCGGGCGGACGGGGACACGGCCGACTCCGGGCGGTCGGCGGTGAGGGTCACCGGCCGCGCCAGCGGCGGTGAACCGCCCGGCCGGCGGTGACGGCGCCGATCAGCAGGCCGGCGGCGACGGTGGACGGGATCGCGATCCGGGCGGCCCGGCGTCCGGTGCGGAAGTCGTGGATCTCCCAGCCGCGGGTGCGGGCCTCCGCCCGTAGCGCGCTGTCCGGGTTGACGGCGGCCGCGTGCCCGACGGCCGACAGCATCGGGATGTCGTTGGCCGAGTCGCTGTAGGCGGTGCACCGGCTCAGGTCGAGCCCTTCGACCGACGCGAGCTGGCCGACCGCCTCGGCCTTGGCCGGGCCGTGCATGAGTTCGCCGGCCAGCCGTCCGGTGTAGGCGCCGTCGCGGATCTCGGCGACGGTGCCGATCGCGCCGGTGAGCCCGAGTCGTCGGGCGATGACCCGGCCGATCTCGACCGGTGCGGCGCTGACCAGCCAGACCCGCTGCCCGGCGGTCAGGTGGGCGGCGGCGAGCGCCCGGCTGCCGGCCCAGATCCGGGGCGCCATCAGCTCGTCGAAGATCTCCTCGGTGAGGCGTTCGATGTCGTCGACCCGCCAACCCTCGACGAAGGCGAGTGCCGCCTCCCGGGCCTGGGACATGTCGCCGGCGTGCTCCCTGGCGAGCACCCGGAACCGCATCTGCTGCCAGGCGAAACGGGTCAGGTCGCCGGTCGTGAAGTATCTGCGGGCCGCCAGCCCGCGGGCGAACCAGTAGATGGAGGCGCCCTGCATCATCGTGTTGTCGATGTCGAAGAACGCCGCCGCGGTCGGGTCGGGCCGGTCCACCACTCCGGTCCCGAGGCCGGTGGTGGCCCAGCCGGTGGTGTGGCCCTGCGCGTCGGTGCTGACGGTCCGGGACACCGGGGCGCGGCCTCGGCGAGCGGGACGGATGCGGGCCACGCGCTGACCTCCTTGCGCCGTCGGAGCCGGGCGGCCTGACTCCAGCGAGGGTATCCGGCCGGCCTGACAGCGCACGGGGCTCCGACCATGGCGCAGGTCGGAGCCCCGGAGCATGCGGGATCGGTCAGTTGAGGATGCCGTCGAGCAGCCGGCCGAGGCCGCCCAGCAGGCCGCCGTCGTCGCTCGGTGCCGGGCTGGGGGAGCCGGACGGTGACGTGCTCGGCGCGGGTGTCGTCGGGCCCGCCGAGGGTGCCGTGGACGGGTTGGCCTCGACGGTGGGTGTGGTGCCCACGGAGGGGCCGGCCGACGGGGTCGGCCCGGTCCGCCCGGCCGTGCCGGCCTCACTCGCGGCGGGACCCGGCCCCGCCGACGGTGTCGAGGCGCAGGAGCCGGGCAACGGCCCGAGGGCGTCGGTCCCGGTGGGCGCGGCCCCGCAGGCCAGGGCGGCCCGCAGCCGGTCGGTGCGGTCCTCGACGGCGTCGAGCAGGGCCAGGGACGCCGAGGCGCGTTCCCGGTCACCCGCCGGTCGCCCGTCGATCAGCCCGTTGACGCCGGTGCGCTGGCCCTCCACGAAGGAGGTGATCGCGTCGAGCGCGGTGGCGCCGGTGCGGCCGGTCGACGCGGTGGTCAGGAGCTTGACGCCCTCGCGGGTGTCGCCGTCCATGTCGTCGAGCACCGCGGCGAAGCCGGCGTTGTCGCCGCGTACGGCGCCGGCCTCGGTGAGCCGGGTGCGGGCGAAGTCGAGGAAGAGTTGGCCACGGCTGAGGTCGGAGCCGGTCAGCGCCAACTGGGCGCGTTCGGTCGACCGCTTCATTCCATAGAGGGCGTCGCCGGGCAGGGCGTCCACACTGGCCGCCGAGATTCCGGAGACGGCGACCGCGCCGACGGCGACGCCGACGACGATGGCGCCCCTGGTGCGGGCCCGCCGGCCGTTGAGCGCGGGCCGGAACAGCCGCCAGCCGGTGCGGGCCGGTTGGGCCGGTTCCGGGGTCGCGGTGGCGCCGATGCCCTCGCGTTCGGCGGTGGCGACGAGCATCGCCCGCAGCCCGCTGCGGAACTCGGAATCGACCTCCACGGTCGGGGTTGCAGCCGGTAGTCGGTGGCCGATGGCCACCAGGTCGGCGAGGTCACGGTCTTCGGTCGACCGGACGTGCTGGCGACGGCCGCCGTTTGCTTCTTCGAGCAGTTGCGCGAAGCGCTCGGCGCGCCGGCGGTGGAACACGGTCGTATTCACCGCGGGCACCTCCCTTCGCTGGTCACGGCTAGGAGATCGGCCCCGTCGCCGACCGCTGCGACCACGGTTCCGGCCCGGACCAGCACAGCCGTCACCGGATGCCGTGCCCGGCCCGCCCCCTTGTGAGGGGATGCGAGGGTCACCACCGGTCGCACCCGGACAAACGCCCGGCGGGGCCGGGCGGTTACGGGTCGGGGCGAAGAATAATTACCAAGAGTGAGCGGCGTCACCGGTGCCGCCGCGGGCGGGTACCGGTCGGTCACGGTTGGAACCCGTCCGGCAGCAGCCGGGCCAGGGCGCGTACGGCGCGGTATTGCAGGGCCTTGATCGCACCCTCGTTCTTGCCCATCGCCTTCGCCGTCTCCGCGACCGAAAAGCCTTGGAGGAAGCGGAGCACGATGCACTCCTGCTGCTCCGGGTTGAGTTGCTTGACGGCGGTCAGCAGGGCGACGTTGGTGATGTGGTCGACGACCGCGGCCTCGGGACTTCCCTCCGGCCCACGGTCCTCGCGTTCCGCATCCAGAACGTCACCCGTAGTGACTTCGAGCCGGTAGCGGCCGGACTTGAAGTGGTCGGCCACCAGGTTGCGGGCGATCGTCACCAGCCAGGCGCCGAGGTCGCGGCCCTGCCAGGTGAAGCTGCCGATCCGCTTGAGGGCCCGCAGGAACGTGTCGGAGGTGAGGTCTTCGGCGAGTTGCCGGTTGCCGACCCGGAAGTAGACGAAGCGGAAGACGGTGTCGACGTAACGGTCGTAGATCAGTCCGAACGCCTCGGCCTCGCCGGCCTGGGCCCGCTCGACCAGCTTCCACACCTCGGTGGCCGGATCGGACGGGTCGGGCCGGCTCGGATAGCCGGGCGGCGGTCCGCCGCTGCCGGTCGACTTCTCGGCCGGTACGGCCGGGATGACGACCGTGTCGGTGGCCGTGACCGCCGGGATGACGACGGTGTCGGTCGTCGGCACGGCCGGGATGACCGCCGTGTCGGTGTCCGTGCCGCCGGGGCGCAGCCCCGCGTCGGCCGGTCCGGGCTGGGCCGGCATGGTGGGCCGGGCCGGTGTGGCGACCCGGCCACCGACGGTCTTGGCGTTGCCGCCCGCCGGCGTGTGGCGACCGGGTGTCTCGTTCGGATGCGGTCGGTTGCGGCCGGGCTTGGTGCTCCCGTCGCCGCGCACCGCGAGGCTGAACATGTCGTACATCTCCAGCCGGAGTCTGGCGAGCCCCTCGTTGAGGGCGTTACGCGCCGCCAGGATCTCGCGGCTGACCAGCCCGTCGCCGTAGGCGTATCCGCTCACCGGCTCTCCTCCGCCCAGCCGGACACCGGTCCGGACGTCGGGCCGTACGGCAACCGCGACCCGGCACCCGGAATGGAGGTGTGTCCGCTCGGGCCGACGTGGCCCACCGCGGTGTCGGCGGTGCGACACACGTCGTTGAGGTGCTGGTGCAGTGCTTTACCGGGCACTGAGGCCTCCTCAGGCTGAGGGGTGTCGACTCACGGCAAAACGGGTGGGTCAACCCTGGTGATGATAGGGGCAACGTCACCGATGCGTGCGGAGTCCGTTACACAGAGCCGAAGTATTTACCGCACGTGGATCGACCCGTCGCACAAAGTGTGCGGCGCCAAGAAATTGACGTACTTCTGGTGGATGGCGATGACCAGCGCAAACGCGGAGGCGCGCCGACGGGTGGCACGCGATCTGGCGAGCCACCCGAGCTTCTGGTATTCACGGTCCGCTTCACCCGGATGAGTGGTGCCCGGACCCTGCCACGGTGATCGTTCTGCGGCCGGCACCGGCGAGTCGATCAGTCCCGTGCACGGTACCGCGCCTTCCGAAGGCCGTCGAATCGGAACCGGGTCCGCTGGCCAGCCGACCCGCCCCGGCACCGGCCGTCCATCGACGATCGGGCGTAGTCGGGACGGGTGGCACTGTGCCAGACTCAGCGACCGTGCAGGAACCAGCCAGCACCCCCGACCCCGTCGTCGCGCGCCCCGGCGGCACCCTCGCCGAACGCGTACGGCGGGCCGCCGCAGGTGGCCCCGAACGTCCCGCCCTCGTCTGGCGCGACCAGACGATCACCTGGGGCGACCTCGACGCCCGCGTCGACACCGCCACCGCGGCTCTGACCCGGCTCGCCCCGGCGACGCCCGGCGAACCGCCGCCCCGCGTCGCCATCGCACTGCCCAACTCGCCGGAATTCGTCGTCAGCTACTTCGCCGCCCTGCGCGCCGGCCGGATCGCCGTACCGGTGAACCCCGCGTTCACCGCCCGCGAACTGCGGCACGTGCTCGCCGACTCCGGAGCCACCCTGCTGATCTGCACCGAAGAGATCAGGGAACTCGTCGACGGCATCCGCGCCGAACTGCCCGCGCTCACCGGCGTACACACCGGTCCGCCGCCGGTCCCCGACGGCGCGGCACCCACCCCGACCGGGCCGACCGGCCGCGACGAGGTGGCGGTACTGCTCTACACCTCCGGCACCGAGGGGCAGCCGAAGGGCGCCATGCTGACCCACCGGGCGCTGATGGCCAACCACGAGCAGATCGCCCGCATCCGGCCCGCCGTCGTAGGCACCGACGACCGGCTGCTGCTCGCGCTGCCGCTGTTCCACGCGTACGGACTCAACACCGGTCTCGGCGCGGTCGCCTACCACGGCGCGTGCGGCGTACTGCTCGACCGGTTCGAGCCGGCCGAGGCGCTGGCGGCGATCACCCGGCACCGGGTCAGCGGGGTCGTCGGCGTGCCGTCGATGTTCGCCGGCTGGGCCGACCAGCCCGACCTGCGCGCGGCCATGACCTCGGTCCGGGTCGCGGTCTGCGGCGCGGCGCCGCTCGACCCGACCACCGCGCGGCGGTTCACCGCCGCCGCCGGGCGGCCGGCCTTCGTCGGGTACGGCCTGACCGAGACCGCGCCCGTGCTCACCGCCACCCTGGCCAGCCCGGCACCGAAGAGCGGCTCGATCGGGCAGCCGATTCCCGGCGTCGAACTGCGACTCGTCGGGCCGGACGGCGCGGACCTGTGGCGCGACGGTGCCACCGAGGCCGGCGAGGAGGACGAACTCGCCGTCGAGTACGGCTCACCCGGCACCGATCCCGGCGAGATCGTCGTACGTGGCGCCAACCTCTTCTCCGGCTACTGGCCCGACGGGCACGACGGCCCCGACCCGGACGGCTGGTGGGCGACCGGCGACATCGCGTACGCCGACGCCGACGGCGACCTCTTCCTCGTCGACCGGGTCGGCGAGCTGATCATCGTCAACGGCTTCAACGTCTACCCGCACGAGGTCGAACTCGTGCTCGACGCCCACCCGGACGTCGCCGAGTCGGCGGTGCTCGGGATCGCGCACCCGACCGCCGGGCAGGCCGTCGCGGCGTACGTCGTCCGTGTCCCCGGCAGCACCGTCACCTCCGCCGAGTTGGGCCGGCACTGCGCTGACCGGCTGGCCCGCTTCAAGTGCCCCGCCAGGCTGGAGTTCGTCGACGCGCTGCCACACTCGGCGATAGGAAAGGTACGCAAGACCATGCTGAGATCGGAGTACGCCGGTGGCTGAGCCACGCCTGACTCTCATCACCCGCCCCGGCTGCCACCTGTGCGACGACGCCAAGGCCGCCATCGACCGGGTGGTGGCCGTCACCGGCGACCGCTGGGTCGAGGTCGACGTCACCGGCGACCTCGAACTCGAACGCGACTACGGCGACCGGCTGCCCGTCGTGCTGCTCGACGGCCGCGAGCACGGCTACTGGCGGGTCGAGGAGGAGCGGTTGCTGGGCGACCTGCGACGGCCTCGACCGGCGCCGCCCGGCTGAGTAGGGTGCTGCGGTGACCACCGCACCCACCCACCTCGTCTGGGACTGGAACGGCACCCTGCTCAACGACCTCAACCTCGTCGTCGAGTCGACCAACGTCGTCTTCGCCGCGGTCGCCGGCCCGGCGGTCTCCGCCGACGAGCACCGGGGCCGGTTCCGCCGGCCGATCTCCGACTACTACGCCGAGGTCCTCGGCCGGGCCGTCGACGACGACGAGTTCGGCCGGCTCGACCGGATCTTCCACGACGCCTACCGCACCGGGCTGACCACCTGCGAACTCGCCGCCGACGCCACCAGCGCGATGCGGAACTGGTCCGGCAGCCAGTCGCTGCTGTCGATGTGGTTCCACGACGAGCTGGTGCCGGCCGTCGAGACGTACGGGCTGTCCGGCCTGTTCAACCGGGTCGACGGGCTGCGCGGCACGGTCGGCGGGGACCGTAAGGCCGGACATCTCGAAAGCCATCTGGCCGAGCTGGGTGTCGATCCGCGTTCGGTGGTGCTGATCGGCGACTCGCTCGACGACGCCGACGCCGCCGAGTCGGTGGGCGCCCGCTGCGTCCTCTACACCGGCGGGTTCACCGACCCCGGCCGGCTGCGGGCCTCCGGGCACCCGGTCGCCGAGTCGCTGACCGAGGCGGTCACCCTGGCCGGCGGGCTTCAGCCGCGCAGGTAGGCGAGCACCGCCAGCACCCGGCGGTGCTGCTCCTCGTCCGGCGGCAGCTGCAGCTTGGTGAAGATGTTGCGGACGTGCTTCTCCACCGCGCCGTCGCTGACCACCAGGGATCGCGCGATGGCGGTGTTCGACCGGCCCTCCGCCATCAGCGACAGCACCTCGCGCTCGCGGGGGGTCAGCTCGCGCAGCGGGTCGTCGCGGCGCCGACGTACGAGCAGCTGGCCGACGACCTCGGGGTCCAGGACCGTACCGCCGGCGGCCACCCGGGCGACCGCGTCGAGGAACTCCTCGATCGCGGCCACCCGGTCCTTGAGCAGGTAGCCGATCCCGCCGCCGCCCCCGCCGGCCCCGGCGGCGGTGGCGAGCAGGTCGTCGGCGTACGACACCTCGACGTACTGGGACAGCACCAGGATCGGCGTACGCGGCACCCGCTGGCGGGCCTCGACGGCGGCGCGCAGCCCCTCGTCGGTGTGTGACGGCGGCATCCGTACGTCGACGATCGAGACGTCGGGCTTGTGGACGACGACCGCCTCGACGAAGGTGTCCCCGTCACCGACGGCCGCCACCACGTCGTGGCCGTGTTCGGTCAGCAGCCGGATGATCCCCTCGCGTAGGAGCACGGCGTCGTCGGCGATCACTACCCGCATCTGGCTGGCGTCTTCCGTTTCGGCAGGGTCAACACGGCAGCTCGGCCCGGATCTCGGTGGGTCCGCCCGGCGGGCTGAGCACACTCAGCATGCCACCGTTGGCCCGCAACCGGTCGGCGATGCCGGCCAGCCCGTGCCCCTTGGAGACATGTGCCCCGCCGACCCCGTCGTCGACCACCTCGATCCGCAGGTCGTGGTCGGTCCGGGAGACGGTCAGCCAGCAGTCCGACGCGGCGCTGTGCTTGGCCACGTTGGCGAGCGCCTCGGCGACGACGAAGTAGGCGGTGCTCTCCACCGCCGGGTCGAGCCGGCCGCCCGGGGTGCCCAGGGCGGGGTCGACGGTGAGTTCGATCGGGATGACCCCCCGGCTGGCGAGCGCCGCGAGCGCGCTGGGCAGCCCTCGGTCGATCAGGATCGGCGGGGCGATCCCACGGGAGAGGGCACGCAGCTCGTGCAGGGTCTCCCGGGTCTGCACCAGGGCCTCGTCCAGGGTCCGGCGGGCGGCGTCCGGATCGTTGGCGAGCTGCTGCTGGGCCCGGCCGAGGTCCATGGCCAGCCGGACGAGCCGCTGCTGCGGCCCGTCGTGGATGTCGCGTTCGAGCCGGCGCAGCGCGGTCGCCTCGGCGGACACCGCGGCCCGCTTCTGTTCCTCCAGCACGGTGATCCGGTTGCGCATCTCGGCCACCCCGGTCAGCAGGGCCCGGCCGAAGCTGGCCTGGAGCAGGGCGCAGCCGCGTACCACGATCGGCAGGGTGACGAGGAAGAAGACGCCGATGGCGGTGTTGAGGCCGATCCGGGCCAGGCCGGAGCCGCCGAGACCGAGCAGTTCGTTGAGCGAGCCGCCCTCGGTGGGTCGCGGCAGGAGCCAGTCGTACGCCCAGTAGAGGCTGCCGGCGACGGCTCCGGCCCACCAGACCACGGTGATGACGAAGGCGATCAGGGAGACGAAGACCTTGAGGCAGCCGTGTGCCAGGTCGAGCCAGGACTGGGCGTCGGCGATCGGGACGAAGATCCGCCGCCAGGCGTTCGCGCCCGGATCCGGTGTCCGGTAGTGCGGCCGGATCCGTGGCTGGTGCAGTACGGGCGGCAGGCGCAGGCGCTCGATGTCGGCGAACCCGCGCGCCGCGTACAGGACCCCGGCGAGGATCGGCAGGCCGATCACGGTGACGGCCAGTCCGGTGCCGACCGCGAGCCCGGCGATCAGCACGATGAAACTGGCCAGGGCGAGGGGGAAACCGAGCAGGATGTAGCCCGAGTCGACCCCGAGCTGGCGCACGATGCTGCGCGATGCGGCCGGATCGACGGCCGAGGTGGTGGACAGGCTGGCGGCGCTCATGTCGTCGACGCTAGGCATAAGGCCGTTTCGCCCCCATCCCGTCGGCCGGCCTCTTCACGGTAGGGCTGCCCCTACCGGAGCCGGTCTCCGGGGCGCTCGGTCGCGGACCGTTGTCGATGTCGGTGGCATCACGGTCGGTTGGTTCAGAATTGCGCAATAATCGACGGGCGACCCTGATGCCGGTCTGCCAGGTGATCTACGAACCGCAGGTGGGGTGGATCACCACGGTGGTCGATCAAGATCGCGATTTGTGCACGCCTTCACAAGCGCCTACTCTGTAACCCCGACGAGCCCTGCTAGCACAGCCGGTCACGGCGGTTGCCGGAGGGTTGCCGATCTGACCCGCCGGCCCGGTCGCCTCAGCCGCCGGCCCGGCTGGTCCATGAGCGCACCGCACGGAGTCCCATGAGTCAGCACCGCCATCCAGGCGCGTCCGGTCACACCGGCGCTGTTCCGGCGCTCCCGGACCTGCCTGAAGCGACGGTCGCCAGGCTCCCCGAATACCTCCGTGCCCTGCACAATCTGGCCGAGACCGGTCACGACACCGTCTCCAGCGAGGCGCTGGCGACAGCCGCCGGGGTCAACTCGGCGAAACTGCGTAAAGATCTTTCCCACCTCGGCTCCTACGGCACCCGCGGGGTCGGCTACGACGTCGCCCTGCTGATCGACCAGATCGAATACGTATTGGGGCTGACCCAGCGCCGTGCCGTCGCCCTCGTCGGCGTCGGTAACCTCGGTCACGCCCTCGCCGGCTACGCCGGTTTCGTCAGCCGGGGATTCCGGATCGCCGCGCTGTTCGACGCCGACGAGTCGCGGGTCGGCGAGGAGATCAACGGTCTCGTCGTCCGGCACATCGACGACCTGGCGACCATTGCCGCGCAGGAGGCGATCGCCATCGGCGTGATCGCCACCCCCGCGCCCGCCGCGCAGAGCGTGGCCGACCGGCTCGTCGCGGTCGGGGTCACCAGCATCCTCAACTTCGCGCCGTGCGTGCTCTCGGTGCCCGACGGGGTCGACGTACGCAAGGTCGACCTCGCCATCGAGCTGCAGATCCTTTCCTTCCACGAGCACCGCAAGGCCTCGCTGACCGGGATTCCGGCCAGCGGACCGGCGGCGGGTCTCACGGCCCTGCCCGGCGGGCTCGCGGCAACCGGCACGCAGGAGGCGGTCGGCTCGTGAACCTGCTCGTCGTCGGCGCGTCGTACCGCACCACCCCGGTCGCGACCCTGGAGCGGCTCGCGGTGGCGCCGGCCGACCTCACCCGAACCCTGGACCGGTTGCTCGCCCAGCCCTACGTCGGCGAAGCCGTCGTCGTCTCGACCTGCAACCGGGTCGAGGTCTACGCCGCGGTCACCGGCTTCCACGGCGGTCTCGGCGACATCTGCGAGGTGCTCGCCGCCCACGCCGGCTGTGCCCAGAACGACCTGGCCAACCGCCTCTACGTGCACTACGACGGCGCCGCCGTCGAACACGCCTTCCGGGTCGCCGCCGGGCTGGACTCGATGGTCGTCGGCGAGGCACAGATCCTCGGACAGCTCCGCGACGCCTACCACGCGGCGACCGAGGCCGAGGCCACCGGCCGCCTGCTCCACGAACTCATGCAGCAGGCCCTGCGGGTCGGCAAGCGGGCACACTCCGAGACCAGCATCGACCGGGCCGGCCAGAGCGTGGTCACCGCCGCGCTCGACGTCGCCGCCACCCACCTCGACGGCGGGCTCCCCGGCCGGCCGGCGCTGGTGATCGGGGCCGGCGCCATGGGTGCGCTCTCCGTTGCCACGCTGTCCCGCGCCGGGGTCGGCCCGCTGTCGGTGGCCAACCGGGGCAACGACCGGGCCGTCCGGCTCGCCGAGTCGTACGGCGCCAGCGCCGTGCCGTACCACGACCTGGCCGCCGCGCTGACCGGCGTCGACGTCGTCGTCGCGGCCACCGCCTCGACCCAGCCGGTGCTGACCCGCGACATGCTCGCGACCGCCCTCGCCGACCGGGACACCCCGCTGGTCGTCCTCGACCTGGCGGTGCCCCGTGACGTCGAGCCGGCCGCCGCCGAACTGCCCGGTGTGGTCGTCGTCGACATCGACAACCTCGCCACCGCGCTGCGCGACGGTCCCGCCGCCGCCGACCAGCTCGCCGTGACCCGGATCGTCACCACCGAGGTCGAGGCGTTCCTCTCCTGGCTGCGCGGCGCCGACGTCGCCCCCACCGTGGCCGCCCTGCGGGCCCGCGCCGACGACGTGGTCACCGCCGAACTGCGCCGGCTGGCCCAGCGCCGCCCCGACCTCAGCGAGGAACAGCGCGCCGAGGTGGCCCACACCGTCCACCGGGTGGTCCAACGGTTGCTGCACTCGCCGACCGTACGCGCGCGTCAACTGGCCGCCGAGCCCGGTGGCGACCAGTACACTGCCCTGTTGCGCGAACTGTTCGACCTCGAGGTGCCCGGCAGCGCCCAGGCCGACTCCGTGCCCGACATCGGAGAACGGTGATGAACGCACCACTGCGCCTCGGCACCCGGGGCAGCGCGCTGGCGCTCGCCCAGTCCCGGCTGGTCGCCGCCGCCGTACACGCCGCCACCGGCCGTGAGGTCGAGCTGGTCGAGATCGTCACGGCCGGCGACCGCTCCTCCGCGCCCGTGCTGCGGCTCGGCGTCGGGGTGTTCGTGTCCGCGTTGCGCGACGCGCTCACCGACCACCGGATCGACTTCGCCGTGCATTCCTACAAGGACCTGCCGACCGCCGGTCACCCCGGCCTGCACATCGCGGCCGTACCGCCCCGCGAGGATCCGCGGGACGCGCTGATCGCCAGGGACGGCCGTACCCTGACCGAACTGCCGGCCGGGGCCGTCATCGGCACCGGTGCGCTCCGCCGGATCGCCCAGCTGCGGGCCCTCGGCCTGCAACTGGAGGTCGTCCCGATCCGGGGCAACGTCGACACCCGGATGGCGCGCGTGCTCGGCCCCGCCGCCGACCTCGACGCGGTCGTACTCGCCCGCGCCGGACTGGCCCGGCTCGGCCGCGCCGGTGAGATCACCGAAACCCTCGATCCGATGCTGATGCTGCCCGCGCCGGCCCAGGGCGCGCTGGCGGTGGAGTGCCGGGCCGAGGACATTGACCTGGTCGAGTCGCTTGCCGCGCTCGACCACGCACCGACCCGGGCCGCGGTCACCGCGGAGCGGGCGTTGCTGGCCACGCTCGAAGCGGGGTGCAGTGCCCCGGTCGCGGCCTACGCCGAGATCGCCGAAGGCGACGACGGCGATGAGATCTACCTGCGCGGGGCGGTGATCAGCCCGGACGGTGTCCGTGACCTCCGGCTGTCCCGCACCGGAACGCCCGCCGACGCGGCGGAGATCGGCAAGGCGCTCGCCGCCGACCTCCTCGACGCCGGCGCCGACACCCTATTGGGGAGCACAGAATGACCCGCACCCGTAAGCCCGCAGGCCGCATCGCGTTCGTCGGGGCCGGCCCCGGCGACCCCGGCCTGCTGACCCGCCGGGCGCACGACGCCCTGGTCGACTCCGACCAGGTGATCTACGACCGGGGCGTGCCGGAGTCGCTGCTCGACGCGATCCGTGCCGAGGCCAAGGAAGACGCGCAGTTCACGCCCGCCGAGGGAGCGCCCGGCGACGTCGCCAAGGTGCTGATCTCCGCGGCCCGGTCCGGCCTGTCCGCCGTACACCTCGTCGCCGGTGACCCGTTCGGCCACGACTCCGTGGTCAAGGAGGTGCAGGCGGTCGCCCGCACCGCGGTCCACTTCGAGGTGGTGCCCGGCGTCGGCCAGGCCGAGGGCGTCGCCGCCTACGCCGGCGTGCCGCTGCCCGGCGTACGCACCGCGGCCGACATCGACGACGTCAGCACGCTCGACTTCGAGGCCCTCTCGGCGGCGGTCAACCGCGGCTCCCTCGCCCTCGCCGTCGACGCCGGTGATCTCGCCGCCGTCCGTGACGGGCTGCTCGCCGCCGGTGTCGACGGCACCACCCCGGTCGCGGTGACCGGTGACGGCACCGGCGAGACACAGTACACGACCAGTTCGACCGTCGACAGCTTCGTCGCCGCCGCCCTCGGCTTCACCGGCCGCGTCGTGCTCACCCTTGGTGTCGGCGTGACCCAGCGCGACAAGCTGAGCTGGTGGGAGAACCGCCCGCTGTACGGCTGGAAGGTGCTCGTACCGCGCACCAAGGAGCAGGCCGGTGCGATGAGCGCACGGCTGCGGGCGTACGGGGCGATCCCGTGCGAGGTGCCGACGATCGCGGTCGAGCCGCCGCGTACCCCGGCCCAGATGGAGCGTGCGGTCAAGGGCCTGGTCGACGGCCGTTACGCCTGGGTGATCTTCACCTCGGTCAACGCCGTACGCGCGGTCTGGGAGAAGTTCGCCGAGCACGGGCTCGACGCCCGGCACTTCGGCGGCGTCAAGATCGCGTGCATCGGTGAGGCGACCGCCGACGCCGTCCGCGCCTTCGGCATCCAGCCCGAGCTGATCCCCTCCGGTGAGCAGTCCTCGGAGGGCCTGCTCGCCGAGTTCTCGCCGCACGACGAGATCCTCGACCCGGTCGGCCGGGTGCTGCTGCCGCGTGCCGACATCGCCACCGAGACGCTGGCCGCCGGCCTGACCGAACGGGGCTGGGAGGTCGACGACGTCACCGCCTACCGCACGGTCCGGGCGGCGCCGCCGCCGGCCGAGATCCGGGACGCGATCAAGTCCGGCGGGTTCGACGCGGTGCTCTTCACGTCGTCGTCGACCGTACGCAACCTGGTCGGCATCGCCGGCAAGCCGCACGCCCGCACCGTCGTCGCCGTGATCGGCCCGAAGACGGCGGAGACCGCGACCGAGTTCGGGCTGCGGGTCGACGTGCAGCCCGCGCACGCCTCCGTGCCCGACCTGGTCGAGGCGCTCGCGGCGTACGCCGTGGAGTTGCGTGAGAAGCTGGCCGCCATGCCGGCCAAGCAGCGCCGTGGCTCGAAGGTGCAGGGGCCGACCGCGCTGCGGTTCCGCTGACGCCGAGGAGTTCCTGATGTCTTACCCGGACATGCGTCCGCGCCGCCTGCGGCGCAACGCGGCGATGCGCCGGCTGGTCGAGGAGACCCGGGTCGCACCGGCCGAGCTGGTGCTGCCGATGTTCGTCAAGGAGGGGCTCGCCGAGCCCCGTCCGGTCGCCTCGCTGCCCGGCGTCGTCCAGCACTCCCGTGACTCGCTGCGCAAGGCGGCGGTCGAGGCGGTGCGGGCCGGGATCGGCGGCATCATGCTCTTCGGCGTGCCGGCGACCCGCGACGAGACCGGCTCGGGCGGCATCGACCCGGACGGCATCCTCAACGTGGCGATCCGCGACGTGGTGGCCGAGATCGGCGACTCCACCGTGGTGATGAGCGACCTCTGCCTCGACGAGTTCACCTCGCACGGGCACTGCGGGCTGCTCACCCCCGGTGGTGAGGTCGACAACGACGCCACCCTGACGGCCTACGCCGAGATGGCGGTCGCCCAGGCCGCCGCCGGGGTCGGCGTGGTCGGGCCGTCCGGCATGATGGACGGCCAGGTCGGCGTCGTACGCCGCGCGCTCGACGCGGCCGGTTACCAGGACGTGGCGATCCTGGCGTACGCCGCCAAGTACGCCTCGGCGTTCTACGGCCCGTTCCGGGACGCGGTCGAGTCGGCGCTGGAGGGTGACCGGCGCAGCTACCAGCAGTCGCCGGCCAACCTGCGCGAGTCGCTGCGCGAGGTCGAACTCGACGTGGCCGAGGGCGCCGACATGGTGATGGTCAAGCCGGCGCTGCCCTACCTCGACGTGGTGGCCGCGGTCCGCGACCGGGTCGACGTGCCGGTCGCCGCCTACCAGGTGTCGGGCGAGTACGCCATGGTCGAGGCGGCCGCCGCCAACGGCTGGCTGGACCGCGACCGGGTCATGCTGGAGACGTTGACGTCGATCCGTCGTGCCGGGGCGCAGGTCATCCTCACCTACTGGGCGGTGGAAGCCGCCCGGCTGCTCCGCGCCGGATACTGACCCGCTGTCGCGACTGTCATTTCTGCCGCCGCGGGTTGTCGCAAAATGTCGTAACCCTGTGGAGCCCAGGTTCAAAGCCCCTGGTCCGGCCGCCTGGCGTGCCACGATGAGCGCGTGAAGATTCCACTTCAGCGAATCGACAGCCTGGAATCCGAGGCTGCCCGGTTCCACCAGCGGTTCGAGTTGGTCGACGCACGTCTGTCGCATCTCACCGACGCTGTCGGGGACCTGTCGCAGGGGCAGCGCGAGCTGCGCCTGGACATCCGGGAACTGCGCCAGGGCATGGGACAACTGCGTGACCAGGTCGTCGTACTGGACGGCCGAGTGACGGCACTGGATGGCAAGGTGACGGCGCTGGACGGCCGAGTGACGGCGCTGGACGGCAAGGTCACCGTGCTGGACGGCAAGGTGACGGCGTTGGACGGCAAGGTCGATGCGGTGGCCGTGCAGGTGCTGGCGATCGCGCGGCATCTCGGCATCGCGGACGGTGCGCGCCCAGGCGGCTGACGGCGTACCCCCGAACGCGAAACACGACGCGGCCCCCGTCGCCCTGCGAGGCGACGGGGGCCGCGGTGTTGGTACGGATCAGTCGTCGTTGACGATGGTGCCGGTGGCGGTCGCCGTCAGCGTCCGCAGCCCGGGCACGCCCGCGACCACGAAGTTCAACGTCTCGTTCCGCTCCTTTGCCCGCTCACCACGCACCTGCACGGTGAACGTCACCGACGTCTGCCCCGCCGCCAGCGTCTTGCAGCCGGCGAAGAGGTTGAAGTCGAACAGCGGCAGCGCGGTGCCGGGCAGCGCGGTGGCGCAGAGCAGCACCGGGTGGCTCAGCGGCCGCGACACCTCGACGGTGAAGGTCATCGGGGTGGTGCCCGAGTTGCCCTCCACGACCGACACGTCGGCCACCGACAGCGCCGCCCGCGAGTGGAACCGGGCCACCTGCGGGTCGTGGTCGCTGGCGCCGCGCGAACCGTCGCCCTCGTAGTCGGCCGGGAAGTCCGCGTTGACGTGCGCGGCCCGCATCTCGATCAGGTCGCCGTAGAGGGCGTCGTTGACGAGGATGTGGTCGAGCGTCTGCACCTGGCCCTCGAAGACGTACGAGTACGCCGCCGACGGGTTGGCCGCGTTCAGGTCGTCCCACAGGTTGTGCAGGCCGCCGTCGTACAGCGGGCCCAGCTGGTCCGACGGGGTCGGGTTCTGCGCCGTCGCGATCGGGTCGTCCGGACGCGGGAACACGTTCAGGTCACCGCCGTACGCCACCCGGGCGTGCGGGTCGGCGGCCTCGATCGCGGCGACGATCGCCGCCCCGTACGCGGCCTGCTCGGTCCGCTGCCCGACCCGCGCGTCCGGGGTCGACGAGAAGTGGTTGCTGACCGCCCAGAGCGCGAACCGGTCGTTCGACCCCGGCGCGGCGGCGACCAGGAACTTCGCCACCTGCGGGGCCCGGGTGTAGACGTTGGACCCGTCGACGCCGGTGGAGCGGTCGACGTCGGCCGGCAGCACCGCGTTGAGCGTCTTCGGGTTCTGCACGTCGGCGTTGCTCGGCAGCCCGGCGGACCGGTACTGCACGGTCGGCGCGGAGCCGAGCACCGCGTCACCCGCGGTGGCCTCGGCCAGCGTCAGCCGGTCGGTGCGGTACATGAACGCCGAGACGATGCCCCGGGCGTCGGCGCCGTTCCGGTCGTACGCCGCGGCGTACGCCGGTCCACCGGCGGCCTTGATCCGCAACGCCAGTTCCTGCAGCGTGTCGGGGGCGCCGTCGGCGTTGTTGGTGTCACCGCAGACGAGCTGGTCGCCGGAGACGGTGCAGATGTCCTGGTCCTCGGCCTCCTGGATGAGCAGCAGGTCGGGGGAGTGCAGGTCCTTGATGATCTGGTCGGCCAGGTCGCCCAGCTGCGCCTGGTAGTCGGCCTCGCTGGCCGGCACGTAGTCGAACGGCGGGCTGACCCCGGTGCAGCCGGAGTTGCCGGCGAAGTCGCAGCCGTCGAACGGGTCGTCGCGGAAGTCGTACAGGTTCTCGACGTTGTAGACGGCGACCGAGAACTCCTCGGACCGCTTCGCCGGCCGCGGCGCGTGGTTCTTCGCCGGGTCGGTGCCGGCGGTGAACGCCGCCTGCTCCACCTGTACGCCGTACTTCTCGAACGAGTAGTAGAGCGCGCCGACGGCGTCGCCGGTCAGCTTGTCGAAGGCGCGGGCCGGCGGGAGCAGCGCGGTGTTGTCCTGCGCGGTCCACTTGACACCCATCGTGCCGAACATGATGCGCTGGCCGTTGCCGTCGTTGAAGCCCTGGCCGGGCTGGTTGTCCAGCTCGTGGGTGTCGCGGAAGACCCGGCGGGCGTACGGGTCGGCCCGGTCGAGCAGCGGGTCGTCCCGGTCGACGAGCCAGATCTCCGAGTCGGCGGTCGACGCGAAGACGTTGCGGCCGCTGATCGCGCCGCTGCCGGCGCGTACCCGGATCCGCTCACCCTCGTGCCGCTCCCAGAACCGGTCGGCCTGCGCCAGGTCGGCCGGCGGGATCGCGTCGGTCACCTTGACCGCCGTGTTCACATCGAGTCCGGAGGCGAGCTTCTCGACCAGCGAGGCGCTGGAGAGCTGGGTGAGGTTGAAGTATTCCGACACCCGGGCCCGGACGACGATCTCGTCACCGACGGTCGGCGCGTAGCCGCCGATCAGGGTGTCGAAGCCGCCCATGAAGACGAAGATGCCGTCGGAGCTGTTCGGGTCGCCGTCCTCGGTGCCGAGCCGGCTCTGCATGAAGAAGCCGTACTGGTTGGCGCCCGAGCTGTTGCGGGCCAGGGTGCGCTGGGTGACGACACCGCGTACGTCGTGCAGGGTGCTGCTCGTGCCGTTGCCGGAGGCGGGGGCGAGCGGCGACCGGTGCAGCCGGGCGTTGGCCGTGTCCGAGACGGGGCCCTGCACCTCACCGATCGACAGGACCGAGGTCACCTGCACGTTGAGGGTGCAGGTGGCGGTGGTGCCGTCGGCGTCGGTCGAGGTCAGCGTCACCGCGTAGGTGCCGCCGGGCAGGTCGGCGCTGGCGGTGACGGTCGCGGTCGCGGTGCCGCCGACACCGGACGCGGCGGTGAACGCCGTACGGGAGATGCTGCCGGCCGACGGGGCCGGGCTGACCGCGGTGACGGCCAGGTCCACGATGGTGTCGTCGACGTCGGTGGCGGTCACCTCGCGGCTGGCGGCGGTGCCGGCCTGCGTGACGAGGGCGCCACCGCAGTTGAGCGTCGCCGGCTGGTCGACCGGGCCGCCGCCGTCGACGGTGTGCGAGCCGAGGCCGTCGAACGTGTCGACCGGGTAGCCGATCCACTCGGCCGCCGGGTCGAACGCGTCGTCGGGGTTGGTGTCGCCGGTCGTGACCGACGGCTTGCGACGCAGCGTGTTGTCGGCCGTGCTGGTCAGCCCGCTGCCCCACTCGGTGCCCGGGTCGTTGCCGACCTGGCCGATCGAGTCGACGACGGTGCCGCCCTTGCGCAGCACGATCGCGTCGTCGCCGTTGAACAGCCCGGCGGTCGTGATCTGGTCGGCCTGGGCGAGGATCGCCGTCCCGGCCGAGGCGTGGGCGAAGACGAACACGTCTCCGTTGGCCACCGTGCCGGTCAGCGGGAAGCTGGTGCCGGTGGTGCTGCCGTTGAAGAAGACCTGTAGCGAATAGCCGGCGGCGGCGAGGTTGACCGCCGCGCCGGTGCCGTTGTAGATCTCGATCGCCTTGTTGTTGGACGAGCCCTCGATGTATTCCGAGATGAGCAGCTCGGTGGGTGCGGCGAGTGCCGCAGTCGGTGCGAGACCGGCCGCAGCGGTCAGGGCTGCGGTCGCGGTGAGTACGGCGCACAATCGGCGCGGGCGCATCAAGCCTCCACGTTGGGTGAATGGGAGTCAACGCACGTTAAGGCCCGTCGCTGGCTGACGTCTATCCCACAGTGGTCCGAAGGGTGAACTCACCCGACAGGCCGGGGCGACAGACCGCCGCCGCGGCGCCCCGTTCAGTCGCGGTTGTTGAACCGGTGTACGAGTTCGGCCACGTCGATGCCGTATTCGCACCACTCACGGTCGGCGAGGAAGCCGAGTTCGGCGTTGACCTTGAGCATCGGCTCGTTGGCCTGCGCGTTCCAGGTCTGCACCTCGGCGAGTTTCGGCTCGGCGCCGCGTAGTTCGAAGAGCATCCGGGCCTTGATCGCCCGGTCGATGCCGTATCCGCGGTGGTCCTGGGCGACGATCGTGTCGTACTGGTCGGCCCGGGTCGGGTGCTGCGCCGGCACGACGACCTCGGTGAGGCCGGCCACCTCGCCCGTCTTCTCGTGGATGGCCAGCACGATGTAGGGCTGTAGGCCGCGGCGGCCCAGGCAGGCGAGGCTGTCCCGCAGCCGCTGCGGGTCGTAGGAACTGGGGCGCAGGTCGAGGTCGCCGTCGTCGATGTCGCGGACCTCTGCCTTCGCCTTCGCGTACGGCTCGATCAGCTCGTCGGGCGGCCCGCCCGGATAGAACTCGACCCGGTAGCCGGCGGCGATTCCCCTGGCCATCTCGCCCAGCGTCAACCAGTCCACCGTGGACAACTTCAGTACGCTGCGCGTTTCGACGTATTCGCGGATGAACCCCAGCGACTCGTAGAAGGCCACCGCCGGCGTGTTGCCGACGACCTCGACGCCGATCGACGAGAACCCCTCGTTGTAGGCCCGCCGGGCCGCCTTGGCGAGCAGCCGCTGACCGAGCCCGGTGCGCCGGACGGACGGGTGGACCAGGAGTTCGACGACGCCGATGTCACCCAGGAGCAGGACATTGACGTGACCGAGCAGCCGGCCGGGCCGCCCGTCGGGGCCTGCTTCCTCCTCCGCGATCCAGCAGATCCGTCGTTCACCCGGCATCGTTTCGGCCAGGTATTCGCGCAGGAAGCTGTCCTGCCACAACGGATCTTCCGGCACGTCCGCCGCGACGACCGCGTTGAGCGTGTCCAACATCGACCCGATCTCGTCGGCCGGCGCTGTTCGTGGATCCCACTCGCGCACAATCACCCGTCTAGCTTGCCGCTAACCGGACCCGGACGAAAGTGCTCAGTCCCCGAATGTGTGCGGGCGGTGACGCCGGCTCAGGCGCGGCTGGCCGCCCCGTATTGGTTTGCCGCGTCGAACACGGCCTGTGCGTACTGTCGGACGTCATTGTAGGAAAGGATCGCGTTCCACCAGTCCTGCGACGTCGACAGGTTGCGCCCGTTGCTGCACAGGTAGTTGGCGGCGGCCAGGGCGGCGTCGTCGATGTCGTGCGGGTCCTTGACCCCGTCGTTGTCGGCGTCGACACCGCTGATCGCCCACGTGCTCGGGATGAACTGCATCGGTCCGACCGCCCGGTCGAGGACCGGGTCGCCGTCGAGCCGGCCGCCGTCGGTGTCGGCGATCCGCTGCCGTCCACCCTGGCCGTCGAGCGGCAGGCCGATGATCGGCGGCATCGCCTTGCCGTCCGGGCCGAGCGACGCCCCGTTGGCCCGGCCGTGGTTGGACTCCACCAGCCCGATCGCCGCCAGCGTCGTCCAGGTCAGCCGGCAGTTCGGCGTGGTGCGGCTGACGACGAGTTCGGCGTAGCCGTATGCCTGGACCGCGACCGCCGGCACCCCGATCCGTTCGCCGGTCTGCTGCGCCCAGCCGGCGAGCACGTCGGCCGGGCGGCCGGTCGGTTGGGGCAGTCCCGGCACCGCGCCCGGTGAGGTGGTCGGTGCCGTGGTGGGCAGGGTCGGCAGCAGTTCGAGGTCGGGGTCGGGCGAGACCTCACCCGGGCCCGCGACCGGCGTGGGGTCTGGCGCGATCGCCGGGACGATCACGGCGCCCGCGGTGCCGGTGGCGGCGACGACCAGCAACAGCAACAGCGCGGGCAGGGTGAGCCGGCCGCTCGGCCGGCGCGACCAGGCACCGACCGACCGGGCCGCGGACGCCGCGGCCTGCCGGGTCGGCCGGCGTACGGCGTGTGCGAACGGGACGCGTATCCGGCTGCGGCGTTTGGGTGCGACGGCGGCGACGGGTGCTGTCGGAGCGTCGCCGGCGGGTGCGGCTGCCGCGACGGGAGTCAGATCGATCTTCGTGTCGGTGTCGCCGGGCTTACCGGTGCTGGTCGGCGCGGTGGCGGCGGGTTCGACGCCGCCGGTCCCGGCGACCGGGGTGGGTTCGACCGCGCCGGTCCCGGCGGCCGGGGCGGGATCAGCGGCGCCGGCCCCGGCGGCCGGGGAGGGATCAGTGGCCGGGGTGGGATCGGGGGTGCCGGTCCCCTCGGCCGGGGTGGAACCGGCGGCGGTCGCGGCGGGCGGGGTCGCCGTGTCGACGGCGGCCGGGGTGCCGGCCGGCTCCGGTCCGCCGGTGGCGGGGCTGCCGGCCGGTGCGGGGACGGCGGTGGCCGACGCGCCACCCGCGGCCGGTCGGTCGGTGTCGTCCTTGCCGTCCGTAACCGGTGCCGGGTCGGCACTCTCGGCGGTCGCCGGCCGGTCGGTCGTGGCCGGGTCGCCCGCCGGTGGTTCAGCCTGCGCGGCCGGTGCGTCCGGCCCGGTCGTCGGGTTCGGCGACCGCGGCGCCTCGGCCACCGGAGTGGTATCGGAGGTGGTCGATTCGGTTGCCGGCTTTCCCGGCTGGGCGGGCACCGGTGGTGGCGGTGCGTCGTCGGGCGCGGCGCCCGAACTGGCCAGCGGTCCGGCCGCCGCCAACTCGGCGGATGCCGGTACGGCCGGACGTAGTCGTCGTGCCACCGGTGTTTCCTCCCCGCCTGTCACGCTGTCGAGTATTACCCATCGCGCGCAACTCGTCAGGTCCAGCCGTACCCTGGCGGCATGCCCCGGTACGAGTTCCGTTGCCGCGCGTGCGGCAGCACCTTCGAGGTCAACCGCCCGATGGCCGAGTCTTCCTCGGCCGCGACCTGCCCGCAGGGTCACGACGACACGGTGAAGCTGCTTTCCACCGTCGCGTTCACCGGCCGGGGTGGCACAACCGCTGGCAGCGGCCCGGTTCCTGCCGGTGGGGGCGGTTGCTGCGGCGGCGGCTGCGGTTGTTGACGTACGACCGATACCCGGCTTTTGCTGGTATTTGAGGCTGTTTCTGGGCAGATCCCGCTCGGGCCGATCATCCGTAAGGCTCCGAGATCTGACCTGTCGTGCCACAACCGGGGCCACCCGTTGTCGTTACGCCACCCGTAGCATCGCCCCCGTACGCCGCACGTCGAACACCGGTCGATGACATCGTCCCAGGCCCTGGCGTCTGGGATGGAGTCGTGCTGTCCTTTTCTACGATGCGCGGACCGTGGGGCGTACGGAAGCATGAAGCCGACTTCCATGGGGGCGGAGGTTCACCGTGTCGGCACGGAATCACCTGCCGAGTGGCCTGGTGACTTTCATGTTCACCGACATCGAGGGCTCGACGAGGTTGGCCCAGATGCTCGGTCCGGGCTACCGCCCGGTGCTCAGCGAGCACCGGCGGCTGCTGCGGTCCATCCTGTCCGCCAGCGAGGGCATCGAACTCTTCACGGAGGGTGACTCCTTCTTCGTCGCGTTCGCCGACGCGGCCGCCGCCCTCGACGCCTGCCTCGGCGCCCAGCGGGCGCTCGCCAGCCACGACTGGCCGAGTCCCGAGTCGGCACCCCGGGTCCGGATGGGACTGCACACCGGACACGCGGTGCCACTGTCCGGTGAGTACGCCAGCCCCGAGGTGCACCGCGCCGCCCGGATCGCCGCCGCCGCCCACGGCGGCCAGGTGCTCTGCTCGGGCGCGACCGCCCAGCACGCCGCGCCGCTGCCGGTCGGGGTCTCCCTGCTCGACCTGGGCCTGCACCGGCTGCGCGGCTTCGACGACCGGGAGCGGCTGTTCCAGCTCGTGGCGCCCGGGCTCGAACGGCAGTTCCCGCGCCCGCGCACCGCCGACGCCGTACCGCACAACCTGCCCACCCAGATCACCTCGTTCGTCGGGCGGCAGGCCGAACGCGCCGAACTGCACGAACTCGTCGCCGAACAGCGGCTCGTCACGGTGGTGGGCGCCGGTGGCGCCGGCAAGACCCGGCTCGCCGTCGAACTGGCCGGCGGTGTCGTGGAGTCGTACCCGGACGGGGTCTGGTTCGTCGACCTCGCCCCGGTGACCGATCCCGGCCTGGTCGCCTTCGCCATCGCCGCGGTCCTCGGGCTGCGGCCCGAGCCCGGCCGGCCGATGGTCGACACGCTGGTCGAATACGCCGCCGCGCGCCGGATGCTGCTGCTGCTCGACACCTGTGACGCCCAGCCGGCGGCGACCGCCGAGGTCATCTCGCGGCTGCTCACCGGTGGTGGCGGCGTCCGGGTGCTCGCCACCAGCCGGGAACCCTGTGGCCTGCCCGGCGAGGTGGTCTGGCGGATACCGCCGCTGTCCGCCGACCCGGGGCCGGACGGCGGCCCGAGCGAGGCGGTCGCGCTGCTGCTCGCCCGGACGGTGGCGGCGCGCGGCGGCCGGCGGGCCGGCGTGGTCGAGACCGACGACCTGCGGCGGGTGGTCAGCCGGCTGGACGGGCTGCCGCTCGCCATCGAACTGGCCGCGGCCCGGCTGCGGGTGCTGTCCGCCAGTCAGCTCGCCGAGCGCCTCGACGACGTGCTCGGCACCCTCGACGCCGGCCGCGACGAGCCGGTCGGCGCCGCCTCGACCGACGGCCGGTTCGTCGCCAGCCAGGTCGACACCATCGACCTCGGCGGTGCCGGTGCGGTGGCGCCGGCCGTCCACGGCCGTACGGCCACCCAACGGCACGTCACCATGCAGGCCACGGTCACCTGGTCGTACCGGACGCTGGGGCCTCGGGCGGCCCGGCTGCTGCGCTGGCTCGCGGTCTTCTCCGGGCCGGTCGACCTGACGACGGTGGAGTGGCTGTTCGACGACGACGCCCTGGACCCGCTGGCGGTGCTGGTCGACAAGTCGATGCTCCAGGTCGAGCCGCACGCGGCGGGCAGCACCTACCGGATGCTCGACCCGATCCGGGCGTACGCGGCCCGCCGGCTGGTCGACGCGGGCGAGGAGCGGGCCGCCCGGGACCGGCACGTGGCGTGGTCGCTGCACGCGTTGCAGCGCGCCCACCTGGGGTCGGACGGCCGTCCGGTGACGCTGTCGCTCTACAGTCTCGACCCGCTCGCCGACGAGTTGCGCGCCGCGTTGCGCTGGACGGCGACCGGGGGCAGCGCCCGGCTGGGGCTCCAGATCGCCAGCGGCCTCGACCAGTGGTGGCGCGAACGTGGGCTGGCCCGCGAGGGCCGGCTGTGGCTTTTCCGGCTCTACGGACGGATCGCCGAGACGGGCGAGCGGATTCCGGAGGCGGAGCTGGCGGCGGCCTACCACATGCACTCGCTGCACGCCGGCGCCGACGGCGAGTTCGCCGAGGAACTGCGCTTCTCGCAGCAGGCCGAGGCGGCGGCGCGGCAGGCCGGCGACGCGGCGTTGCTGGCCCGGGTGCTTTCCGGGCGGGCCGCCCCGCTGGTCGACATGGGTCGGCTGGCCGAGGCCGAGCAGATCTGCCGCGAGCTGCTCGACTGGGCCGGCCGGGAGGGCGTGACCGGGGAAACCCTATTCGCCGTCTACGGCCTCGCCGAGCTGCTCTGGCAGCGGGGGGCGCTGGACGAGGCGGCGGAGCTGCTGGGCGCGGCCCGCCCGGTCGAGGCGTCCCGACCGGTGGAGCGGGGCCGGCGTACGGTCGACATGCTGCTCGGCATGGTGGCGCTGGCCCGGGGTGACCTGGTCGCCGCGCACGACCACCTGGTGGTGGCGTTGCGGTCGCGGATGCTGCACGGTTTCCACCGGCGGACCTGCGACGCGCTCAACGCGATGGCGGTCCGGTGTGCGCTGGGCGGCGATCCGTCGACCGCCGCACTGTTGTTCGGTGCCGCCCAGGCCAACCGGTCGGTGCTGCGTACGACGGCGGGCATGTTCGGCGGCTACTGGGCGCAGCAGCAGGCCGACCTGCGAACCGTGATCGGTGACGGGGAGTTCGACCGGGCCTACGCGCAGGGGGCGAAGCTGTCCCTGGATGAGGCGGTCGAGCTGGCACTCGGGATCGAGCATCCGGATCTCGCCGCCGGATCGAGCCGGTTCGCGGCCGGCGCGGGGCAGTTTCCGGGACTGCCGCCGCGGTTGCCGGCCGAACCGGCGCCGCACCGGTCGGGAGCCTTCGGGTACGTCTCCGACGTGTCCCGTGAGGTCCTCGACCGGCGCGAACTGCCGTGAATCAGCGGGCGTCGGCCTGGGCCATCCGCTTCTCGCCGGCGGCCTTGAGGCTGGCCGCCTTGTCCAGGTCGGCCTGGCTCAGGACGACCTTCCCGAAGGTCCGGACCGCCTGGTAGTAGGTCCAGGCCAGGCTGGTGCAGGCCGGCCGCACGAACGAGTTGTACGTCGCGCAGACCCGCTTGAGGTCCTCGTAGAAGGCGCTGTCCAGGCGGGCCTTGTGGGTGGAGAACTGGCCGACCGCCTTGTAGTTGCGGTAGCCGAAGTCGTGCCGGTAGCACGACAGGTTGAACGTGAAGCCGAGCGGGTTGTCCGGGCTCGACGAGCAGTAGTCGGTCGTCCAGTTGAAGTTGTACGCGGCCCAGGCGCCCTGGTTCAGCCGGGCGGAGTTCCACGAGTTGTAGCTGCTGGCGCTGGTCTGGGTGAAGCTCGACAGGACGGAGAGCTTCTGGGCCTGGGTGACGGCGGCGGCCGGGGTGGACATGCCGATGGTCGTCAGGACGGCAAGGGTGGTGCCGGCGAGAATCGTCAGAAGCCGACGTCGCATTGCGTACCTCCGGGGGGAACGGGGGAGCCCGTCGTTCGGGCGGGGCGGTCAGCCCTGGTGACCGGTGGGTAACCAGGGGGTCACCAGTCTCGGGGGATAGGCTGGCGCCGATGTATAGGCGAAGTAGATCTTTTGCGTCTTCCGGGTAAACGGACAGATGCCCCGGAATCAATGTGATCCCGGGGCATCCGGTCCGGCGATGTGTCCGATTTGCCTAGTCAGATCGGCGGTCTGCCTGGTCTGGCGGGCAGCGGTCGGTCAGGTCAGCGGACGACGAACCGCGGCGGGCTCGGGATGCTCTCGTTGTAGAGTCGGTCGAGCGTGCTCACGTAGTACGTGTAGCGCTGGCCCGGCACCGCCGTCGGGTCGACGTAGGACTGGGTGCCGGAACCGGTGGCCCGCAGCGTGGCGACCAGGTTCGAGGCGTCGGCGAAGTCGCAGGCGGTCGGCAGGCCGAGGCCGTCGAAGCGGTACACGGCGTACGACGTGGCCTTGCCGAACGGGCCGACCCCGTCGGCCGGCTGCCGCCAGCTCAGCTTGACCCCGTCGGCCTGCCGGGTCGCCCCGGTCACCACCGGGAACATCAGCGGGCGGCTCGGCAGGTGGTCCATCGTCGGCACCAGCGCCGGCCGCGAGTAGTGCTCGGCCGCGTAGATGTCGGCCGAACCGAGCCGGTTGGCCCGTACCTGCACCGCGCTGAAGTGGATGTTGCCGGCCACGTTCGGGTAGTCGCGGTTGAAGGTCAGGTGCTTCGACATCTCCCGCGGGTCCTGCCACGCCGCCGGCTGGGCCGGGTCGGCGATCTTGTAGTCGGCCTGACCGATGTAGAGCTGCACGTCGGTGCCGTCGACGACGTCCGACCACCACGGCACCAGCTTGGCGTAGTCGGCGACCGCAAGGCCGATGTTCCAGTAGACCTGCGGCACGATGTAGTCGATCCACTCCTCCTTGACCCACTTGCGGGTGTCGGCGAAGTTGGCGTCGTACGACTGCGAGCCGCTGGTCTCCGAGCCGAGCGGGTCGGCCGCCTTGTTGCGCCAGATGCCGAACGGGCTCACGCCGTACTTCACCCAGGGCTTGGCGTCCTTGATCTTTTCGCCCATCTCCTTGATCAGGAGGTCGATGTTGTTCCGGCGCCAGTCGGCCTTGTTCGCGAACCCGTCGCCGTACTCCTCGAACGTCGCCGCGTCGCCGAAGTCCTGGCCGGCGGCCGGGTAGGGGTAGAAGTAGTCGTCGAAGTGCACGCCGTCGATGTCGTACCGCAGCACCGCGTCCATCATCGCGGTCTGGACGAACTCGCGGACCTCCGGGATGCCCGGGTTGTAGTAGAGCCGCGACCCGGCCGCGTTGACCGGGTAGGCCACCGCCCAGTCCGGGTTCTGGCGGGCCGGGTGGCCCGCCGCCAGCTTGTTCAGGTCCGCGCCCGCCCCGTCCGGCATCGAGATCCGGTACGGGTTGAACCAGGCGTGGAACTCCAGGTTGCGCTTGTGCGATTCGGCGACCAGGTAGGCCAGCGGGTCCCAGCCCGGATCCTGGCCACGGGTGCCGGTCAGGAACTCCGACCAGGGCTCGTGCGGCGACGGCCAGAACGCGTCGGCGGTCGGGCGGACCTGCACGATCACGGCGTTGTGGTTGAGCCGCTCGGCGAGGTCCAGCCAGCCCTGGAACTCCGCCTTCTGCGTGGCGATCCGGTCCGGGGCGGTGTACGAAGCCTTGGTCGGCCAGTCGATATTGACCACGGACGCGATCCACATGGCTCGGAACTGGCGTTTCGGGGTTGCCGGATCGGTCTCGCAGGCGGCGTTCGAGGGGGTGTGGGTCACGACCGGCGCGGCGCTCGCTGGGGTGGCGGCGACCGCGAGCGAGCCGAGCAGCGCCACGGCCAGCCCGGCGGCTCTGAGTCGATGTGCCTTCATGCGGTGCGTCCCTTCGTTGGGGCTCCCGTGTCCTGTGTGGGCGCGGTGACCGCGGACGGGGACGGGCCGGGCGGTTCCGGCAACATCCGTCGCTAGCGATGCATCGCTAGAAGGAAATTTTCACAAGTGCCCGGCGAGCGCAAGACCCGACTCGGCCCGGCCTTCCGCCACCGGGCCACCCGCCCCCCGCTATGTTGTGGACGTGCACGCCGACGAAAGGGCGGGGCGAGACCAGCAGTGATCCACTTTCCCGCCATCAACAAAGGCCCGCTGCGCGCCCTCAGCCTGCGGCTCGCCGCCGCGATCGGCCTCGTCCTGGCCATCGTCGCCGTCGTGTACTTCGACCGCGACGGCTACCGCGACGTCAACGAGGACGAACTCAACCTCATCGACTGCTTCTACTACGCCGTGGTCACCCTCTCCACCACCGGGTACGGCGACATCACCCCGATCACCGACACCGCCCGCCTGGTCAACGTCCTGGTGATCACGCCCGCCCGGGTGCTCTTCCTGATCATCCTGGTCGGCACGACCCTCGAGGTCCTGACCGAGCAGTACCGCACCAACCTGCGCCTCACCCGGTGGAGGAAACGAGTGAAAGACCACGTCATCATCTGCGGCTACGGCACCAAGGGGCGCAGCGCCATCAGTGCCCTGCTCGAGAACGGCGTCGACAAGCAGCGCATCGTCGTCGTCGAGCGCAACGCCACCGGCGTACGGCAGGCCACCGCCGCCGGCCTCGTCGCCATCGAAGGCTCCGCCACCCGCTCGTCCACCCTCAACGAGGCACACGTCAAGCACGCCAAGGCCGTCATCATCGCCACCAACAGCGACGACGCCGCCGTACTCGTCGCCCTGACCGTCCGGCAACTCACCGCCGGCCAGGTACGGATCATCGCCGCCGTACGGGAAGCCGAGAACGCGCCCCTGCTCAAACAGAGCGGCGCCCACCACGTCATCGTCTCCTCGGCAACCGCCGGTCGCCTGCTCGGCCTGTCGACGTCCGCCCCGCCGCTCATCGACGTCGTCGAAGACCTGCTCACCCCCGGCCAGGGCATGGCACTGGCCATGCGTTCGGCCGAACGCGCCGAGGTCGGCTCCTCCCCCCGCGACCTCGACACCCTCGTCATCGCCCTCGTACGGCGTGGCAAGGTCGTGTCGCTGGCCGAACCCGGCGCCACCGCCATCGAAACCGGCGACCTCCTGGTGTACGTCCGCGACGACCGGAGCTGATCGGCCCCGCCTCTGGTTCTTTGGCCTCGCCTCTGATTCTTTGGCCTCGCCTCCGGCTCGGCGGCTCGCTCCGCTTCGCGCCGCCCTATGCACCGTCTTCGCCCTGCGGGCCGCGACCGCTTCGCGGCGTGGTCCTCGGGCTCCAGACGGTGCGGCGGCGCTCGGTCGACTCGCGACTTGGGCCACGGTCAAAGCGGTCCGCCGATTGCTTCGCCGATCTGTGTCTGGTTGGGAAGGGGTTGCGGGTCAAGGGGCTGTCCGAGTCTGGTGGCCGGGCAGTCGCGCCCAAGCCGACCCGACAGCCCGGCTGGCTGGCGAGGTGAGCGCGGGCGGGGTTATTCCGGCCGGATAACCCCTCCCACGCTCAGTTCGTCCTGCGGGATATCCGTCCAGCGGGGCGATATGTGCTGAAAGTCCACCCTGGGCCGGGAGTGGGTCGTGGAGTCACGTAGTTGATCTGGGCGGGAGGAACCTTATCGAGCGTGGATAAGGTTCCTCCCGCCCAGATCAACGAGGGTGATCACTAACGACGCTTCCGGCACCGGGCGGCTCCCGGCATCAGGCGCTCCCGGCCGCCGCCGTTCGGCGGGATCTGCGAAGCGTCCGGCTGCCCGTCGGCCGTGCCGACCACCAACCGCACCTGGCCGGCGAAGCAATCGGCGGACCGCTTTGACCGTGACCAGGGTCGCGAGTCGACCGAGCGCCGCCGCACCGTCTGGAGCCCGAGGACATGCGGCGAAGCCGTCATGCCCGCAGGGTGAAGACGGTGCATTCAGGCGGCGCGAAGCGGAGCGAGCCAGCCCCGCCGGAGGCGGGGCCAGCAAACTCAGCAAACTCAGCGGCGGCGCATCAGGACGGTGGTGACGGTGCCGGCCACGATCAAGGTGAGCAGGACGCCCAGGATGATCAGAAACGGGCCGGCGGGTAGGCCGGCGAGGTAGACGGGCTCGGTGCGGTAGACGACGTCGCGGTGGTCGTCGTCCGTCCCGGCGGCCACGAATCGGTAGTCGTCCGTGATCGACTCGGGGGACTCGATGCGCTGGTCGAAGCGGGTCAGGAACCTGCGGCCGTCGACCAGGCCGGCGAGTGTGGTGCCGGCGACGGCTTCGGGGCCGATCCAGCCGGCGAACCGTACGTGCGAGTCGGTGGGCCCGACCGGACCGGCGCTGCGGACCCGATGGTCGGTCAGCACGTAGAGCCGGACGCTCTGCGCGTCGCGGGCGAGGGCGGTCAGCCGCATCGGGTAGACGATCTCGGTGCTGGCGAAGCTGACCCGTAGCGGGGGCAGTTGCCGGCTGAGCCGTTCCCGGTCGTCGGGGGCGGTCAGTTTCACCGCCACGTAGCGCCAGCCGGCCGCCGCGTACGGGGCGAAGCCGCTGGCGAGCGCCGGATCGAGGCGGTAGCCGTGCCCGTTCAGCCAGTTGGCGAGGGCGTCGCCGTCGGTGGCGGCCAGGGTGGTGACGTCGTACGGGCCGATGGTGATCTGGTCGAGCACGGTGGCGCCGTCGCCGGGCGCGCTGCCGGCGGTGGCGCCGCCCCGGCCCCAGGGCGGGAACCAGTCGCGGACCACGACGGTGCGTGGCCGGGTGAGGACGGCCAGGTCGGCGAAGAGGTCCTCGGGGCCGAGTTCGAAGGACGGGTCGGCCGGTACGGGCAGGATCCAGGCCGCGTCCCGGGGCTCGTCGGTCATGGTGAGCCCCATGACGATCTCTTCGGTCCGGCCGTCGTGCCGGATGAGGGCGGTTTCCTCGTTGACCCGTACGCCCTCCTGGGTGACGACGGCTCCGCAGGCGCACGCGGCGGCTGGCGGGACGACGAGGAGGAGGCCGGTCAGCGCGAGGATGGTCAGCAGGGCGAGTCGACGCACGACGTCACGCTGCCACAGCGGGGCAACCGCCGTCGATCGGCGGTCGCCCCCGTCGTCGCGCGGGTTACAGGATGGTCCAGGTGTCGCCGCTGCCCAGCAGGCCGGCGAGCTGCTCCTCCGGGGTGCCGCTGGCGCCGGACACGGCGGTCGCCAGTTGCTCCTGCACGACGCTGTCGTAGGACGGCCGGTCGACGTTGCGGAACACGCCGATCGGGGTGTTCCGCAGGGCGAAGCCGGGCAGCCGGGACAGTGCGAAGGCGTACGCCGGCTCGGCCACCGTCGCGTCGTGCACCACGATGTCCTCGGCCGGGGTGGAGGCGGTGTCGCGGACCTCCAGACCGAACGCGCCGGGCGGGTGTACGACGCAGAACTGGCCCTCGCGACCGAAGGTGATCGGTTGCCCGTGCTCGAGCCGGATCAGGTAGTCGTCGCGGGTCTCCGGCTCCTTGAGCTGGTCGAACGCGCCGTCGTTGAAGATGTTGCAGTTCTGGTAGATCTCGACGAACGCCGAGCCCTGGTGTTCGGCCGCCGCCCGCAGCACCGACTGCAGGTGCTTGCGGTCGGAGTCGATGGTGCGGGCCACGAACGACGCCTCGGCGCCCAGCGCCAGCGAGAGCGGGTTGAACGGGGCGTCGGCCGAACCGACCGGCGTCGACTTGGTGATCTTGCCGACCTCGGAGGTGGGCGAGTACTGCCCCTTGGTCAGCCCGTAGATCCGGTTGTTGAACAGCAGGATCTTCAGGTTGACGTTGCGGCGCAGCGCGTGGATCAGGTGGTTGCCGCCGATCGACAGGGCGTCACCGTCACCGGTCACCACCCACACCGAAAGGTCCGGCCGCGACACCGACAGGCCGGTGGCGATCGCCGGCGCCCGCCCGTGGATCGAGTGCATGCCGTACGTGTTCATGTAGTACGGGAAACGCGACGAGCAGCCGATGCCGGAGACGAAGACGGTCCGTTCCCGCGGGATGTTCAGCTCCGGCATGAAGGACTGCACCGCCGCGAGGATGGCGTAGTCACCGCAGCCGGGGCACCAGCGCACCTCCTGGTCGGACTTGAAGTCCTTGGCGGTGAGCTTGAGGGCGACCGGCGTTGCCGCGCCGCCACCGGTGGTGTTGGCCTCAGGCATTCTTGACTACCTCTTCCAGCATGATCTCCAGCTCGGCGGCGGTGAACGGCAGGCCGCGGACCTGGTTGTAGCCGATGGCGTCGACCAGGAAGCGGGCCCGGATCACGTGCGCGAGCTGGCCCAGGTTCATCTCCGGGATGACGACGCGGTCGTAGGAGCGCAGCACCTCGCCGACGTTGGCCGGCATCGGCGCCAGGTGCCGCAGGTGCGCCTGGGCGATCGAGAGCCCGTGCTGGCGCAGCCGCCGGCAGGCGGCCCCGATCGGCCCGTAGGTCGAGCCCCAGCCGAGCACGAGGACCCGCGCGTCGCCGTCCGGGTCCTCGACCTCCAGGTCCGGCACCGGGATCGACTCGATCCGCGCCGCCCGGGTGCGGACCATGAAGTCGTGGTTGGCGGGGTCGTACGAGATGTCGCCGGTCTTGTCGGCCTTCTCCAGCCCGCCGATGCGGTGCTCGAGTCCGGGCGTACCCGGGATGGCCCACGGCCGGGCGAGCGTCTCCGGGTCGCGCAGGTAGGGCAGGAAGGTCTTGCCGTCCTCGCCGTTGGGCGAGGTGGCGAACTCGACCCGCAGGTCGGGCAGCGAGTCGACCTCCGGCAACAGCCACGGCTCGGAGCCGTTGGCGACGTAGTTGTCGGAGAGCAGGATGACCGGGGTGCGGTAGGTCAGCGCGATCCGGGCCGCCTCGATCGCCGCGTGGAAGCAGTCGGACGGCGACCGCGGCGCGATCACCGCCACCGGAGCCTCGCCGTGCCGGCCGAACAACGCCATGTTGAGGTCGGCCTGCTCGGTCTTGGTCGGCATGCCGGTGGACGGGCCGGCCCGCTGCACGTCGACGATGACCAGCGGCAGCTCCAGCGCCACGGCCAGCGAGATCGTCTCGCCCTTCAGCGCCACACCGGGGCCGGACGTGGTCGTCACCCCGAGCGCACCGCCGTACGAGGCGCCGAGCGCGGCACCGATGGCGGCGATCTCGTCCTCGGCCTGCATGGTCGTGATGCCGAACCGCTTGTGCTTGCTCAGCTCGTGCAGGATGTCCGACGCCGGGGTGATCGGGTAGGCGCCGAGGAAGACCGGCAGCTTGGCGCGTACGCCGGCGGCGACCAGGCCGAGCGACAGGGCCGCGTTGCCGGTGATGTTGCGGTAGGTGCCCGGCTTCATCTGGGCCGGCTTGACCTCGTAGCGGACGCCGAAGTCCTCGGTCGTCTCGCCGAAGTTCCAGCCGGCCTTGAAGGCGGCGACGTTCGCGGCGACCAGTTCGGGCCGCTTCGCGAACTTGCGCTCGAGGAACCGCAGCGTCGACTCGTACGGGCGCGAGTACATCCACGAGAGCAGGCCGAGGGCGAACATGTTCTTGGCCCGCTCGGCGTCTTTCTTGGAGATCTCGTGCTCGGCGAGCGCGCCGACGGTCATCGAGGTCAGCGCGACCGGGTGCAGGGTGTAGCCGTCGAGGGTCCCGTCGTCGAGCGGGCTCACCTGGTAGCCGACCTTGGCGAGGTTGCGCTTGGTGAACTCGTCGGTGTTGACGATGATGTCGGCACCGCGCGGCAGGTCGACCAGGTTGGCCTTGAGCGCGGCCGGGTTCATCGCGACCAGGACGTTCGGCGCGTCGCCCGGGGTCAGGATGTCGTAGTCGGCGAAGTGCACCTGGAAGCTCGACACGCCGGGCAGGGTGCCGGCGGGGGCCCGGATCTCGGCCGGGAAGTTGGGCAGCGTGGAGATGTCGTTGCCCAGTTGCGCCGTCTCCGAGGTGAACCGGTCACCGGTTAGCTGCATGCCGTCGCCGGAGTCGCCAGCGAAACGGATGACCACCCGATCCAGTTGGCGGACCTGTTTGGTCACGAAGCTGACCTCCTTGCAAGCCGACGGCCGCGGGCCGCCCCCGGAATGGCCGACCCGCAGTCTTGTTCACCGCAAAGCGTACGTCGGATCGCCCGTCCAACCCCGCCCCGGGTCCAACGTGTGACACAGCCCTACTTCGCCGGCGGCGGATACCCACCCAGCGGCCGGCTACACGTACGGCCCATCGAAACGCCCTGATCGCTCAGTCGGCGGCGGCGACCGGTGTCGATGCGCCCGTCCGGTCCTCGGGCCGCAGCCGGCGGCGCAGCGAGGTGGTCGCCAGGGCCAGGGCCAGCACCACCAGCAGGGAAGACACCGTGATCAGCGCGATCGCCGTCTTCCCCACCCTGGTCAGCGGGCCGGATCTCGGCGGCGCTCCCGGCGGCGGCAGGACGCCCTGCGAACCGGTCGGTCCGGCGCCGTCGAGGACCGGCGGGGTGGCGGTCGCCGCCGCGGCGACGATCCGGAAACTCATCTGCATCCGCCGGGTCGGGCCGTACGCCGCGTCGATGATGCCGATCACGGCCCCGGACAGTGGCGCGGTCCGCTGGGCGTCCGGGGTGGCGGCGACCGGCAGGCGTAGCGACCCGACCCCGCCGGCCGGGACGGTCCCGAGCGCGCACCGGGTACGGGCGGCGTCGACCGCGCTGCAGTTGGCCGGTGGTGCCGGTACGGTCACGCCCGCTGGCAGGATCACCTCCACCGTGCCGGTCGAGTCCGTGTCGCCGGTGTTGCCCAGCCGTACGTCGAGCGTGCTGGACTGCCCGCTGATGTCGAAGCTGACCTCGTCGGCGTCGAGGGACACCCCGACGGCCGGCGGGCCGGGTGGGAAGAGGACGGCGAAGCCCTCGTCGTCGGAGACGGCGGGCAGATCCGGGTTTCCGGGGGCGGTCGCGGTCACCCGGACCGATCCGCTGAGCGGCATGTGCCGCCAGGCGTCCGGGGCGATCCGGAGCCGGATGAGTGTCGTCCAGTGCGCGCCGGGGTCGGCCGTCCACGCGCCGCAGGCGTGGCCGTCGCCGGCCGGTGCGCACCCGGCGGTGCCGGCGTCGGACACCCCTGCCGGCAGCCGGTAGCCCAGTCGCATCACCTGCCGGGTCCCACCGGTGTTGGCCACCGTCACCCGCAGGTCGGCGACGGCGCCTCCGCCCGTCCAGTAGGCGGCGGTCAGCGGTAGGTCGCCGGTCGAGACGTGGACGCCGAGCCGGGGCCGGCCGGGCAGGTCGGGGCCGGGCGGTGCGGTCTTCGGCGTTCCGGCCGGGGGCATGGTGGCCGGGGCCTCGGTCGGCGGCGCCCCGGTCGGTGACGCCGGGGTTTCGGCCGCCGGCGTGGTGGGCGTCGGCTCCGGTACGGGTGACGCGGACTCGGTGGCGGCGGGTGCCGAAGGGGTGGGTTCCGGCTGCGGTGTCTGGTTCTCGTCCGGCTCGGTCGCGGCGCGGGCGGCAAGCACTCGGGCGGCACCCGCGTGGTCGTCGACCGCGGGGTCGGCGGCCCCGGCCGGGACCGGACCGGTCACGAGCGCGAGCAGGGCGACGAGCCCCGCGGCGCCGGCCCGGGCGAGTACGGGCCCTGCCGTGACGCGTGACATCGAACCTCCGGGGCGGTGGGCTGCCAGGATCGGCGATGCTTGCACTTGTGCACTAGTCCCCGCGCGAAACAAGTCCGTAACAGCGAATCGTGCCGCAGGTGGGCGGCGATCGTTGTCGTTGATCGGTCACCGTCGCCGGTAGGCTGCCGGCCATGAGCGGATACCTGGGGTCGTACGCGACGCTCGGGCTCCTGTTGCTCGCCAGCGTCGTCGTGTTCGTCGGCGCCTTCTCGGCGAACCGGCTGCTGCGTCCGGCGCGGCCCGCGGAGCCGCCCGGCAAGCGGGAGACGTACGAGTGCGGGCTCGACCCGGTCGGCGGCGACTGGGCACAGGTGCAGATCCGCTACTACGTCTACGCCTACCTCTACGTGCTGTTCGCCGTCGAGGCGGTGTTCCTCTTCCCGTGGGCGGTGGTCTTCGACCGTCCGGGCTTCGGGCTCGTCACCGTCGCCGAGATGGCGATCTTCGTGGCCGTCCTCGCCCTGGGCATTCTCTACGCCTGGCGCAAGAACATCCTCCGCTGGACCTGATTCTCTTATCGGGCAAGGCGGACAGGGAGTGCTCGCTCAGGCGAGCGCCCGCCGCGACACCGCCGGTGGCCGGTCACCACGGATCGACGCGACCATGTCCAGCACCCGCCGGGTCTCGCGTACCTGGTGGGCCCGGAAGACCCGGGCACCCAACCAGGCCGACACCGCCGTCGCCGCCAACGTCCCCTCCAGCCGCTGATCCACCGGCAGGTCCAGGGTCTCCCCGACGAAGTCCTTGTTGGAAAGTGCGACGAGCAGCGGCCACCCGGTCGCGGCCAGCTCCGCCAGCCGTCGGGTGATCTCCAGCGAGTGCCGGGTGTTCTTGCCGAAGTCGTGCGCCGGGTCGATGAGGATGCCGTCCCGACGTACCCCGAGGTCGGCGGCCCGGTCGGCGAGCCGGGTGACGGTCGAGACGACGTCGGCCACGACGTCGTCGAAGGCCGCCCGGTGCGGCCGGGTCCTGGGGCGCAGCCCGCCTGCGTGCGAGCAGACCAGCCCGGCACCGGTTCGGGCGGCCACCTCGGCCAGCTCCGGGTCGGCCCCCGACCAGGTGTCGTTGAGCAGGTCGGCGCCGGCCGCGACGGCCTCCACCGCCACCGCCGCCCGCCAGGTGTCGATCGAGATCACCACGTCCGGGAAGGCGGCCCGTACGGCGGCGATCGTGGCGACCGTACGGCGGATCTCCTCGGCGACGTCCACCTGCTCGCCGGGGCCGGCCTTCACCCCGCCGATGTCGATGATGTCGGCGCCGTCGGCGACGGCCGTCTCGACGGCCCGCAGCGCCGCGTCCGCCGCGAACGTCGCGCCCCGGTCGAAGAACGAGTCCGGCGTACGGTTCACGATCGCCATGACGGCGAGCTGCCCGGGCCCGAACGTGCGTGCGCCGAGCCGTAGCGTTCCCGGCATCCGGTCCTCCTTGATCACCGTCGGCTGGCCGTCCCCGACGCTAGACGACGCTGACCGTGCCGGGGCATCCGACCGCCCCCCCGGCGCCTCCTTGATCGACAACCATGAAGGCTTGTCCGGCCCGCCCCGGCACGCTCGGCTTTCGCCGGTCCGGCGCCCGCTCGTGGGGTGGCGGGGTCGCCCCGCACCGGTCGCACGTGCCACGATCCTTGTCATGGGTCAGTTTCTGCTCCTTCTGGTCGTGGCGTTGACGGTCGGTGCGGTCGTCTTCGGCGTGACGGTTCTCGTCTCCGGTGGCGACCAAGGCCTCGCGCCCGCCGAGCCGGACGGTCGCGCCGTCCCGTTACCCGGCACCCGGCCGCTGATCGAGGGCGACGTCGCCGAGGCCCGCTTCGACACCGCCCTGCGCGGCTACCGCATGGAGCAGGTCGACCAGGCGTTGCGCCGGGCCGCCTACGACATCGGCTACAAGGACGAGCTGATCGGTGTGCTGGAGGCCGAGGTCATCGCGTTGCGCGACGGCCGCACGGCGGACGCCGACCTGCTGCGTCAGGCCCGCGAGGCGGCGCTCGGTCCGGCCGCGGCCGGCGGCGCCGGCTCCGGTGCCGCCGTGCCCGGCTCCGGTCTCGCGAAGGCCGGCTCCGTCGACGCGGGCCAGTCCGGGGCAGCCGCGCCGAAGGGTGCCGCCGTGGCGCTCCTCGACCCGCCGGCCGACCGGAACTCGACCGGCGACGCCGGCCCGTCCGCGGCCGCCGATGACGTCGCCGCGTCGACCCCGGCCGGGGCCGGCGGCACCGCCGACACCGACGCGATCGCGGCCAACCGCTCCGGCGACACCGACGAGGACGCCGGCGGCAAGGCCGCGGCCAGCGAGGACGCCGGCGGCAAGGCCGCGGCCGACAGCGGTACGTCCGGCGACGACGCCACGGGCGCCGCCCGTGACGACACCGCCGCCGCCCGCGCCGCCGAGGCGACGGAAACCGGCCCCGACCCGGCCGACAGCGGCAAGGCTGCCGTGGACCGCAAGTGAGTGGATCCGGCGACCCACAGGAGGCGGCGCAACCGGGGGCAGGGGAGGTCACGGCGACCGTCATCGTCAACGCCCCCGCCGAACGGGTCTACGCGGCCTTCACCGCCTGGGAGCGGCAGTCCGACTGGATCCCGTTCACCACGGTGCGGGTGATCGAGGGCGACGGCGGCGAGGGCAGCCTGATCGAGGCGGTCACCGCGGTCGGCCCGGCGGTGCTCCGCGACCGGATGCGGGTCGCCCGGCTCGACCCGCCCTACGAGGTCCAGGTCGTCCACCTCGGGCGGGTGCTGCGCGGACCGGGGGTGCTGCGCTGCACCCAGATGGAGCACGACCGCACCCAGGTGGTCTGGCACGAGTGGTTCCACCTGCCCGGTGGTGTGGCGGGGCGGGTGGCGTGGCCGGTGATGTGGCCGGGGTCCAAGGTCAGCCTCACCCGGGCACTGAAGAAGTTCGGCCGGCTCGTGGAGACCGGCGCCCTGCCCTGACCGCACCCGTCCGCCCCGGCGTCGACATTCCCGCCGGCGGCAGCCCAGTGGTACGCAGCACGCACCCGCGGGCCACGCACCCCCGGAGCAGACACCCGCGGTGCACGCGTCTGCGCTGAGCACGGCTTCGGGCCGGTGTCGTGGCGCCGACCTAGAGTGGTCCGGTGACAGACCTGGTGATCGGTGCCGACGGGCTCGCCCGGTGCGGCTGGGGCGGTAGCACCCCTGACTACGCGGCCTACCACGACGACGAGTGGGGGCGCCCCGTCCACGGCGACGACGCCCACTTCGAACGGCTCACCCTGGAAGCCTTCCAGTCCGGGCTGTCCTGGCTGACCATCCTGCGCAAGCGGGCCGCCTTCCGGGCCGCCTTCGACGGCTTCCAGATCAAGACGGTCGCCGGCTACGACGACTCCGACGTCGCCCGGCTGCTGGCCGACGCCGGCATCGTGCGTAACCGGGCCAAGATCGAGGCGGCCATCGTCAACGCCCGGGCCGCCGCCGATCTGCCCGACGGCCTCGCCAGCCTGCTGTGGTCGTACGCGCCGCCGCCACGGGCCGGGCGTCCGGCCGGGTTCGCCGACGTACCCGCCGTGACGCCCGAGTCGACGGCGATGGCGAAGGAGCTGAAGAGGCGCGGCTTCCGCTTCGTGGGGCCCACCACGTCGTACGCCCTGATGCAGGCCATCGGGATGGTCGACGATCACCTGCTCGGCTGTCACGTCGGGCCGGCCACGCGCGGCGTGATGGGATGAGGGCATGAGCGCCTGGGCGGTGACGATTCCCGAGGGCCGGTTCGCGGCCGAACGCCTTTACCACCACGAAACGCTGGAGTTGACCGGTCTCGACAGCCGGCTGCGCCCCGGCGTCGGTGACCCGGTGCTGGTGGTGAGCGAGGAGAGAAAGCCGCAGGTGGTGGCCCTCGGTCGGGTCGCCCAACCGGCCGGTGCCGGGGTGCCGACCGATCCCGACGATCCGGAGTCGGACACGGGCGAGGCCACGCTGGTGGTGACGTACACCCGGCGGGCCTTCGACGAGTCGGTGCCGGCCGATCCGGTCGTCGTGGACGGGCCGGTGGTGGAGATCGACCGGGCGACGTACGACGAGGTCGCCGGGCGGTTCGCTCCACAGCCCGACCGGCGGACCTGGCTGGTGAGCCTGGACCTGCCGATCGAGGCGTCGACGCCGGCCGAGGCGGTCCGGATCTTCTGGTCCTACGTGGCCGAGCTGGGCCCGCGCGAGCTGCCGACGTTCGTCTCCCCGTCCAGCGACGAACTGGCGATGCAGGCTTTCGTCCTCGGCGAGGAGGCCAACCAGGACCCCGAGGAAGACGACGACTAGCCGGCTCCCGTTCCAAGATTCGCGTGATCAGGGACCTGGCCGGGCGGCGCGCCGGCGACACGCCCGTGCCGGCCCCTGATCACCGCGATCTTGTGAGAAGTGCGGTCAGCGGCCTTCGAAGACGGGCTTGTCCTTGTTGACGAAGGCGAGGGTGGCGTTGCGGTGGTCGGCCGTACGGCCACAGATCGTCTGCGCCTCCGCCTCGGCGGCCAGCGCGTCGGACAGCGTTCCCGCGTCGCCGATGGACAGCTCACGCTTGATCGCCCCGTACGCCACGGTCGGCCCGGCCGCGAGCCGCGCCGCGAATTCCTGGGCGACCGGCAGCACCTGCTCGTCGTCGTCGACCAGCCGGGTGAGCAGCCCGAGCCGCTCGGCCTGCGCCGCGTCGACCGGCTCGGCCAGCATCAGCAGCTCGACCGCCTTGGCGTGACCCACCAGCCGCGGCAGCGACCACGAGGCCCCGGTGTCGGCGGCGAGGCCGACGTTGGCGAAGGCCATCACGAACTTCGTACGCGGTCCGCCGATGCGGAAATCGGACAGGAAGGCCAGGCCGGCGCCGGCACCGGCGGCCGTGCCCCGGACCGCCGCGACCACCGGCTTGGGCAGGTGCGCCAGCCGGGCCGCGATCGGGTTGTAGTGCGTGCGGACGGTGTCGAGCGGGTCGGATCCGCCGGCCGTGAGGGTGTCGACGTGTTCGCGCAGGTCCTGCCCGGCGCAGAAGGCGCGGCCCGAACCAGCCAGCACCACCGCGCGGCAGCTCCGGTCGCCCTCCAGGCTGGCCAGCGCGTCCCGCAACGCCTCCTTCAGCGCGGTGTCGAGCGCGTTGAGCGCGTCGGGCCGGTTGAGGGTCAGGGTGACCACTCCGTCGGCGCGGTCGACGAGCAGCGGCTCAGTCATGGTTCAGGTGCCCTTCTGTCGGGTCGGCCGGGTGCAGGCGTCGAGGCACTGGTCGACGTAGCGGTCCGCGGCCGGCCGCAGCCGGGCGGCGTGCCGGTCGAAGAACGCCGCGGCGCTGGTGCCGGGCCACCGTTCGGGCAGCAGCGCCGGAGGGAGCTGCGGGTCCCGGAACAGGAAGGTACGCCAGGCGTGCACGAGCCGGAACCGGGCGGCGTACGCCTCCTCGTCGTCGCTGCGTACGGTGATCGCGGCGAGGAGGGGCCGCTGCTCGGCGATGAATCCCTCGTACGCCTCACCGATCTCGCCGAGGTCCCAGGCCTGGCGGACGACGGCCATCGCGCCCGTGGTGCCGGCGGCGTGGGTGGCGGTGAAGCGCTCGAAGCGGACGCCGGACTCGGTCAGCACCACGTCGATGTCCTCGCCGGGCCGGGTGGCCACCCAGGTGCCCTCGGTGAGCATGCCGTAGCCGAGGAAGGTGAGGTTGGAGTTCAGCCGGAGCCGGTCGCGGCGGTTGGCGGGTACCTCTAGGGTGATCAGATCGAACCGGCCGTCCCAACCGATCTTGGTGGTCCGGTAGATCCGGGCGGCGGCCTCGTCCAAACGGCGGGCGGCCTTCGGGGTGAGCAGGTAGCCGGGTCCGGCGGAAAGTCTGAGCGGATGGAGCCAGCCCTGGCGGACCATACGGGAGACTGCGGTGCGTACGGCCGGGGGTGCGATCCCGAGCGGTGCGAGCAGCTTGACCAGCGCGGCAACCGGTGCGCGGCCACCTCTCGGGCGGAGGTGGTCGCCGTAGAGGTCGAAGAGCGCCGACCGTGCCTGCATGACCGCACATTGTGACAGTGAACGACAGGTTATGCTAGATGTTGTCACATCAATGCTGGTTCGGTTTGGGTCCGGCGGGTTTCATCAGGGAAAATCGTTGGTCGGCACCGCGGGCCGTGTAGTGCGGTGCCTGCGAAACGAAGTGGCTGTGGGGCAACCCACCGACCCTGGTGTAGGTCTGAGGGGAGACAACATGGCGGCGATGAAGCCGCGGACCGGAGACGGTCCGCTGGAGGTCACCAAGGAGGGCCGGGGCATCGTCATGCGTGTTCCGCTCGAGGGTGGTGGCCGGCTCGTCGTTGAGATGACGCCCGACGAGGCCAATGCGCTCGGTGATGCGCTGAAGGCTGCCGCCGGCTGATAACCACGAGGCCCGCCGGCACGGCACTGCCGTACCGGCGGGCCTTCTATGCACAAAGACCTGGAGGTCATCGCACCGTGCTCGCCATCCGACTCGCGGTGGATCCGGACCTGTCCGGTGTGGTCGCGCTGCCCGTGGGTGCCGCGGACGACGACGGCCGGGCGGCGCTCCTCGCGCCGTTGCCGGGCGTGCCCGACGACCTGGTGGCGGAGGCCGCCGCGCTGATCGAGCAGGTCGAGCACGACGGGGCGCCGGGGGTAATGCACCAGTTGCCCCGGCCGCTGCGCACGCCGTACCGGTTGCTGTTGGTCGGCGTCGGGGACGGTGGAGAGGGCGGCTGGCGGGCCGCCGGTGCGGCGATCGCTCGATCCGCGGCAAGTGAGACATACGTCACGACTGTTATGCCTGTCGATGCCTCCGTGGGTGTGCTCCGCGGGCTCGCCGAAGGGCTCTGGCTCGGGTCCTACCGGTACCGGCTGACCGACGAGTCGGCGGGCGACGGAAAGACCCTGACCGAGGTGGTCGTGGCGGTGAACGACGCCGACCGTTTCCGGCCGACGCTCGCCGCCGCGCGGATCACCGCCGAGACCACCCGGCTCGCCCGCGACCTCACCAACACGCCGTCGTCGGTGAAGAACCCGGCCTGGTTCGCCGACCGGGTGACCGAAGCCGCCGCCGGCACCGGGCTCGGCATCACCGTCCGCGAACCGGACCAACTCGCGGCCGAGGGCTTCGGCGGCATCCTCGCCGTCGGCAAGGGCTCCGCGCAGGGGCCCCGGCTGGTCGAGGTCGAGTGGCGGCCGCCCGCGGCGACCCGGCACGTCGTACTCGTCGGCAAGGGCATCACCTTCGACACCGGCGGCGTCTCGATCAAGCCCCGCGAGGGCATGAAACTGATGCGCAAGGACATGGGCGGAGCGGCCGCCGTCGTCGCCGCGGCCATCGGCGCCGCCCGGCTCGAACTGCCCGTACGCGTCACCGCGCTCGCCCCGCTCGCCGAGAACATGGTCAGCGGCTCGGCGTTCCGCCCCGGCGACGTCATCGCGCACTACGGCGGCACGACCAGCGAGACGACGAACTCCGACGCCGAAGGCCGGCTGGTCCTCGCCGACGCCATCGCGTACGCCGTCGACCGGCTCGCCCCCGACCTGATCATCGACCTCGCCACCCTGACCGGCGCCAACGCCGTCGCGCTCGGCAAGCGCACCGCCGCGCTCTACAGCGACAGCGACGAACTGGCCGAGTCGATGGTCGACGCTGCCGCCGAAGCCGGCGAGTTCGCCTGGCGGATGCCGCTGGTCGGCGACTACGTCGAATACCTCGGCAGCGAGATCGCCGACTACTACAGCGCGCCCGAACGCGGCGCCGGATCGGTCACCGCCGCCCTCTACCTGCGCGAGTTCACCGGCGACCTGCACGACCGCTGGGTGCACATCGACATGTCCGCCCCGTCGTGGGCGGACAGCGACGACCGCGAGCTGAGCAAGGGAGCCACCGGGTGGGGCGTGCGGACCCTGCTCCGCTGGCTCTCCCGGCCGTAGCGCTCTCCCGGCCGTATAGCGCTCTCCCGGCCCCAGCGCCGTTCCGGCCCTAGCGCTCTCCGGGCCCTAGCGCCGTTCCGGCGCGTCGCGCAGCGCCTCCGCGCTGTGCGACGCCCCTAGCGCTTCACCGCGGTCAGCAGGCCGGCGCCCGCCGGGAGCAGCGCGGGAATCCACTCCTCCGACTCCCGTACGGCCTTGACCACCTCGCGCACCGCGACCGTCTCCAGGTCGCGGGCCGCCGGGTCGGCGATCCGCCCGCCGGCCAGCGCACCGTGCACCGCCAACACCCCGCCCGGGCGCAGCAACCGCAACGCCGCGTCCACGCACGGGGCGTACTCGGCGGTGTCGGCGTCGACGAAGACCATGTCGTAGACCCCGTCGGCCAGCCGCGGCAGCACGTCCAACGCCCGACCGGTGATGATCCGGGTACGGCCGGCCACGAAGCCGGCCTCCACGAAGATCCGGCGGGCGATCCGCTGGTGCTCGTGCTCCAGGTCGATGGTGGTGAGCACCCCGTCGGGGCGCATGCCGCGCATCAGCCACACCCCGCTGACACCCGTACCGGTGCCGATCTCGACGACCGCCCGGGCGTTCCCGGCCGCCGCCAACAGGCGCAGCAGCGCGCCGGTCCCGGGCGTCACGGCGTCGAGGCCGACCTCCTGGGCCAGGCTTCGGGCCGTACGCAGGACGACGTCCTCCGCGACGTATGTCTCGGTGAACTGGACGGCCTGGGCAGTCGTCGCGGCGGCTGAGCCGGCAACCGTGGCGATGGGACACCTCCAGCGGCGGGGGTGGGCGGACGAGGTTGGGGTAGAGCCTAGATCCGGTGGTACAGGATTGGCAGTCAGGACATGGGTGGCCGACGGAGCCGTGCGGGATCCGCCGACCGGCTATCGAGCATCCGTGCAATCCTGGAGGCGGGCCGGGGCCCTCCGGGGCGGTTCGCCGCCGGCGTGGCGCACCCGGGCTCCGGGGATGGGACTGGGAGGCACCAACGTGACCGACGGCTGGAACTGGCGCCAGCCTGACGGGAACGCGGCTTCGGCATACCCGCCGGCGCCGCCGCCGTCAGCAAACCCGACCAGTGCTGCGGGCGCGAACTCCTCGCCCTGGTGGTCCGACGCCCTGCACGACCCGTGGCGCGATCCGCAGGCGCCGACGGCGATCGTCGTGAACCCCGTACCCGCCCCCGGCACCCCCGGCCCCGAACCGGTCGTCGACCCGGACGCGCCGCGTCCCCGCGGCCTCGGCCGGGTCATGCTGGTCTCGCTCGTCACCGCCCTGCTCGCCGGCATGCTCGGCGGCGCGATCGGCTACGTCGCCGCCGTCCGCGGCGGCCTCGGCGGCGGTACGGTACTCGGCGCCCCGACCGGCGGAGAGGCGCCAGCTGCCGCCCAGCGTCCGCCCGAATCCCTGGCCGGCGTCGCCGAACGGCTGCTGCCGAGCGTGGTGACCGTACAGGCCAGGACCGGGCGGGGCGTCAGCGTCGGGTCCGGGTTCGTCGCCACCGCCGACGGCTACGTCATCACCAACGACCACGTGGTCGAGGGCAGCACCGGCCCGGCCACCGTGGTCTTCGACGACGGCAGCACGGCCAGCGGCCCGGTCGTCGGGCAGGACCCGGAATCCGACATCGCCGTGATCAAGATCGACCGGGGTGGGCTGGTGCCGGTCGAGTTCGGCGACTCGGACGCCCTCGCCGTCGGCGACCCGGTGCTGGCCATCGGCTCGCCGCTGTCGCTGGCCAACACGGTCACCGCCGGCATCGTCAGCGCCCTCGACCGGACCATCCAGGCCGGCGAACCCGGCGGCCAGGTGCGCTACTACGCGGCGATCCAGACCGACGCCGCCGTCAACCAGGGCAACTCCGGCGGTCCGCTGGTCGACTCCGCCGGCCGGGTCGTCGGCGTCAACTCGGTGATCAAGTCCCTGGCCGCCGACGAGGAGACGGCCGGCAACATCGGCCTCGCCTTCGCCATCCCGATCAACCAGGCCAAGCGCGTCGCGCAGGACATCATCGACACCGGCAAGCCACGCCGTACCGTGATCGGCGCCCAGGTCGGCGGCGGCCGGGCCCCCGGCGGGGCCGGCGGCGTACGACTCTCGTCCGTCGAACCCGGCGGACCGGCCGAAAGCGCCGGGCTGCGCGGCGGCGACGTCGTGCTCAAACTCGACGGGCGCCCGCTGGCCGAGGCGACCGACCTGATCGCCCTGGTACGCAAGTACGCGCCCGGCTCGGTCGTCACCGTCGAATACCGGCGCGGCACCGCCCAGCAGACGGCATCCGTCACCCTGGCCGCCGACGTCAAGTAACGACCGTTCACCCCCTGCCGGACCGGGGATGACGTGCGTACTCTGGCCGGGAGCGACGAGGAGGGCGGGACCGTGTTCGAGAACCTGAACTGGTGGGAGATCGGAGCCCTGCTGCTCCTGGCCCTGTTGATCTTCGGCGACCGGCTGCCCAACGTGATCAACGACGGCCTGCGCATGCTGCGCAACCTCCGCCAGATGGCGACCAACGCCACCGGCGACCTCAGCCGCGAACTCGGCACCGACATCCAGCTCGAAGACCTCCACCCGAAGGCGTTCATCCGCAAGCACGTCCTCAGCGAGGAAGACGAGGCCCTGCTGCGCAAGCCGCTCCAGTCGGCGTACGAAAACGTCCGCTCCGACCTGACCGGTGTGCACGACGAGCTGAAGGACGTCGCCAGCGCGGCCGACCTGAGAAAGTCGGCCACCAGCCTCCAGAAGCCGAGGCTCACCAAGTCGGCCACCCGCACCGCCGAAGCCAACGGCACCGTGACCGCCCCGGCACCGGCCCCCCGGTCATTCGACGTCGACGCGACGTGATTTTGGTCCTCGCTGAGCTGATTGGTCCTCGCTCCGCTCGGACGGCTCGCTCCGCATCGCGCCGCCTGAATGCACCGTCTTCACCCTGCGGGCATGACGGCTTCGCCGCATGTCCTCGGGCTCCAGACGGTGCGGCGGCGCTCGGTCGACTCGCGACCTGGGTTGCGGTTTAGGGCTGTCCGTCGATTGCTTCGCCGAACCTTGCGGTTGCAGGTCCACAAACTGCACCCGCCAACCGTCGGCGGTGGAGCCGCCGCTGACGGTTGCGGTGGGTTCGGGGAACAGCCCCGCCGGCGCCCTAACTCACGGTCGGAACGCTCGCGCGGCCGTGTCGGAGGGCGAGGGACAAGCAGACCCTGGGGGGCATCTTGCCTGGCCGACGTGGGCGGTGGCGTTGATCTGAGCGGGAGGGACCTAACCCGGGCTGGATAAGGTCTCTCCCGCCCAGATCAACAACGGCTGCTGGCCGTAGTTCCGGCAAATCCGGCAGGGACTGGTCGGGTGCCCTCGTGCCTCGTGCCTCGGGCCGAGCGGCCATGCTTACGGCCACCCGAGCCGGCGGCCATCTCTACGGCCACCCGAGCCGGCGGCCATGTCTACGGCCACCCCGTGCCGGTGGTGCACACGGGCGGGGCGACCGGCGATAAGCGGTAAGGCCCCGGCGAAGCAATCGGCGGACAGCTTTAGACCGCGACAAAAGTCGCGAGTCGACCGAGCGCCGCCGCACCGTCTGGAGCCCGAGGACATGCGGCGAAGCCGTCATGCCCGCAGGGTGAAGACGGTGCATTCAGGCGGCGCGAAGCGGAGCGAGCCGTCCGAGCGGAGCGAGGACCAATCAGCTCAGCGGGGCCGGCTCGCTCACTCCATCAGGCGGGCCAGGCCGGCGACGTTCAGGGCGTGGCGGACGTACGGCTGGGCGCCGGTGAGTCGTAGCCGTACCCCGGTGCTGCGGGCGGCCTCCTGGCCGGCGAAGAGTGCCGCTATGCCGGTGGCGTCGAGCAGTGGTACGTCGCCCAGGCCGACGACGACCTCGGCGGGCCGGCCGGTGGTGACGGCCTCGACGACGGTCTGCCGGAGCCGGTGCGAGTTGTCGCGGTCGATCTCGCCGCCGAGTTCGACGACGACGTGGTCGCCGGTACGGCGGGTGGTGACGCGCAGGTCGTGCGGGTCGGTGTCGGTGGGGCTGGCGTGCCAGGGCGGTGGGGCCTCGTTGAGCATCGCCTGCCGGAGCCAGGTGAGGGCGCGTGACAGCAGCCGGGAGACGTGCATCTGGGAGATGCCGAACCGGGCGGCGATCTCGGCCTGGGTCTGGTTGCCGTAGAAGCGCATGGCGAGGATGCGTCGTTCGCGCCACGGCAGCCGGTGCAGCAGCCCGCTGACGGTGACCCGGTCGTCGACGGATTCGAGGTCGTTGTCCCATTCGCCGACGAGGTCGCCGAATTCGGCGGAGCTTTCGCCGCCGACGGGTGCGTTGAGCGAGGCGGGGCTGTACCCGGCCGCGGACTCGAGGGCGGCGAGGATCTCCTCCTGCGGGGTATCGAGCCGTCCGGCGACCTCGGCGATCGTCGGTGCCCGGGACAGTTCGCTGGTGAGGGCGGCCGTGGTCTGGCCGACCTCGAGGATGAGGTCGCGCAGCCGGCGGGGTACGTGCACGCCCCAGGTGCGGTCGCGGAAGTGTCGTTTGATCTCGCCGACGATGGTGATGGCGGCGTAGGCGGTGAACGAGCCGCGTTCGGGGTCGTACCGGTCGACGGCGTTGACGAGGCCGAGCCGGGCGACCTGTTCGAGGTCCTCGAGTGGTTCGCCGCGGCCGCGGTAGCGGCGGGCGAGGCGGCCGGCGAACGGGAGCGCGAAGCGCACCAGGTCGTCGCGGGCGGCCTGGCGTCCGCTGGGCGGCAGGCCGGCGATGCGGGCCGCGTACGCGAGTGCGGCGCTGTCGAGGTCTTCGAGCACCCGTTCGTTCGGTGGCGGTGCGGTCGTGGTGCCGGTGCCCGCGTTGCCGGTGGTGCGAGCCGTGCCGGTGCCGCTCTTGACGGTGCCGGTCGTGGCGGTGGTTCCGAACATTCGCGCCCCCTGGAAAGGTTGCCCGCCCAGCATGGATCCGCCTTGGCAGTCGGCAGACCGCGACAGCCGGGCTGGTAGCGAATTGGTGTCGGGTTAAGCGTTCGAGCACCGGCCCGTGGCCGCCGTGCTCCACCCATGAAGCACGCTACTTCCCGATCCGGGGGGTCGTATTCGGGCCAAGATAAGTTTCGCCAGTCAGAAAATCCCCCAGGAACCACCTCAAGCGGCGACAAGTCAGCATATGAGGAGGCCCTGTTGCGTACCGCTGTCCCGCAGGCCGGTAAGCGCGTCCACGATCCGCAGGCGCTGGGGCGCCGGCAGGTCGTACGGCTGGTTGCGGAGCACCTCGGTGGCATGCCTGGTAGGTACGGCCGAGGTGGGGTAGCCACGGGCGGCGAGCCGGTCGACGGCGCCCCGGCGGCGGCCGAACGAGGCGGCGGCCCGCCACTGCGGCAGTCCGGCGAGCACCGGTGACGTCATGCCGGGCGGGTCGGGCAGTACGTCGACCGAACTGAACGCCGAACTGCCGGCGAGCCACAGTTCGGCGCCGGCGACGCTGCGCCGGGTGGCGTTCTCGCACCAGTACGGCACCAGACCCGCCCGGACCACCTGCCACGGGTCGAGCTGCCGCCCGCATTCGACGACGGCGCGGTCGCCGCTCTTGCCGGCGGAGCGCAACCACAGGCGGTAGACGTCGGCGGTGGCCGCGCTGAGCGCGTCGGGGCGGGTGAACAGCACCCGGTGCAGGGGGCGGCCGGCGCCGGCCAGCCAGTCGCGCAGGCTGGTCTCCAGGCCGGGGTCGATGCCGTGTTCGGCGTACGCGTCGGGGCAGGACGCGGCGGGCGGGTCCCAGCGTGCCCCGTCGCCTCC
>NZ_JBFAKM010000007.1:0-257422 GCF_040655695.1 Polymorphospora sp. NPDC050346
GCCGTCGCCGGCTTCACCGAGTCGCTGCGCTGCGAACTGCTGCACGACCGCAGCAACGTCAAGGTGACGATGGCCGACGAACTGCCCACCTGGCACGTGCACGTGCACGTCAACGACATCGGCGCGGCGATCGAGGCCGGGATCGCCGCCGGCCGGCCCTACCAGATCGCGGTCACCCGCTTCGACGACCAGGTCGACGCCGCCCCGGCGGTGGAACCGACCGGACCGCCGGCCGGCCCGCAGGGCCGGGGCGCCGTCGTGGTCGCGGCCGGTGACGGCCTCGCCGCCCTGTTCGTCGCCGAGGGGGCGGTGGTGGCCGCCGGCCGGCCGTCGACCGGCGAACTGCTCGACGCGATCCGGGCGACCGGCGCGATCCACGTGGTGGTGCTGCCCAACGACCCCAACGCCCAGGCGGTCGCCCGCGCCGCCGCCGAGGAGGCCCAGCACCTCGGGCTGCGGGTCAGTGTGGTGCCGACCCGGTCGCCGGTGCAGGCACTCGCCGCGCTGGCCGTACGCGATCCCGGTCGCCGGTTCGACGACGACGTGATCGAGATGGCCGAGGCGGCCGGCGCGTGCCGGTCGGCGGAGGTCTGCTTCGCCAGCCGGGAGGCGTTGACGATGGCCGGCCGGTGCCAGCCGGGCGACGTGCTGGCGCTGGTCGAGGGTGAGGTGCACGTGATCGGCACCGACCTGCTGGCGACCTGTGAGGCGTTGCTGGACCGGATGCTCGGCGGCGGCGGCGAGCTGGTGACCATGCTGCTCGGCGCCGACGCCCCGACCGGCCTGGACGAGGCGTTGCGCGGCTACGCGGCACGCCGGTGGCCGTTCGTCGAGGTGCAGACCTACGACGGCGGCCAGCCGTTCTATCCGTTGCTGGTGGGGGTGGAATGACCGAGCCGTCGACGGCGGACACGCCGCTGAAGAAGCTGGTGGGCGACAAGACCGCGCGGGCGCTGGCCGACAAGCTCGACCTGCACACCGCCGGTGACCTCGTCTACCACTTCCCGCGCCGCTACGACGAGCGCGGCGAGCACACCGACATCCGGTCGCTGGAGGTCGGTGAGGACGTCACCGTCCTCGGCCAGGTCCGGCAGGCGACCGTACGCCCGATGCGGCAGCGGCGCGGCAACCTGCTGGAGGTGACCGTCGGCGACGGTTCCGGCGGGGTGCTGACGCTGACGTTCTTCGGCAACCAGGCGTGGCGCAGCCGGGAACTGACGCCGGGCCGGTGGGGGCTGTTCGCCGGCAAGGTGACCGAGTTCCGTGGCAAGCGCCAGCTCAACGGGCCGGAATACGTGCTGCTCGGCGACGGGCCGGCGGACGGCGAGGTGGCGGCCGCGGGCGAGATCGAGGAGTTCGCGGGTGCGCTGATCCCGGTCTACCCGGCCGCGGCGGCGGTGCCGACCTGGACCATCGCCCGGTGCGTACGGGTCGTCCTGGACACCTTCACCCCGCCGGACGACCCGCTGCCGGCGACCGTACGCGCCACCCGGAACCTCGTCGGGCTGGGCACCGCACTGCGCGAGATCCACCGGCCGTCCACGAAGGAGGAACTCTTCCGGGCCCGGCGGCGGCTGAAGTGGGACGAGGCGTTCGCCGTGCAGTTGACCCTGGTGCAGCGCAAGCACCGGGCTGCCGACCGGCCGGCCCGGGCCCGGCCCGGGACCGACGGGGGCGTGCTCGCGACCTTCGACGGCCGGCTGCCCTACGAGCTGACCGCCGGGCAGCGCGCCGTCGGCGACGAGATCGCCGCCGACCTGGCGACGGCCCACCCGATGCACCGGCTGCTCCAGGGCGAGGTCGGCTCCGGCAAGACCGTCTGCGCGCTGCGCGCGATGCTCCAGGTGGTCGACGCGGGCGGCCAGGCGGCGCTGCTGGCCCCGACCGAGGTGCTCGCGGCCCAGCACCACCGGGGCATCCTCGGCCTGCTCGGCCCGCTCGGCCGGCCGGGTGAACTGGACGGCGACCCGGCCGGCACCGGCGTCGCGCTGGTCACCGGCTCGCTGGGCGCCGCCGCCCGCCGGCAGGCCCTCAACGAGGTCGCCAGCGGCCGGGCCGGGATCGTGGTCGGCACCCACGCCCTGCTCTACGAGGGCGTCGAGTTCGCCGACCTCGGCCTGGTGGTCGTCGACGAGCAGCACCGGTTCGGGGTGGAGCAGCGTGACGCCCTGCGGGCCAAGGCCGAGCAGCCGCCGCACGTGCTGGTGATGACGGCCACCCCGATCCCGCGCACGGTGGCGATGACCGTCTACGGCGACCTGGAGGTCTCGACACTCTCCCAGCTGCCGCGCGGCCGGTCGCCGATCGCCTCGCACGTCGTACCGGCCAGCGAGAAGCCGGCCTACCTGGAGCGGGCCTGGCGGCGGCTGCGCGAGGAGGTGGCCGCCGGCCACCAGGCGTACGTCGTCTGCCCGCGGATCGGCGAGGACTCGTCGTCGCCGGAGGAGGCGGCCGCCGAGGTCGACGAGTCGGGGCGCCGGCCGCCGCTGGCCGTGCTCGACGTCGCGCCGCTGCTCGCCGACGGGCCGCTGCACGGCCTGCGGATCGGGGTGCTGCACGGCCGGCTGCCGGCCGACGAGAAGGACGCGGTGATGCGGACGTTCGCCGCCGGTGATCTCGACGTGCTGGTCGCGACGACGGTGATCGAGGTCGGGGTCGACGTACCCAACGCGACCGTGATGATCGTGCTGGACGCCGACCGGTTCGGGGTGTCGCAGTTGCACCAGTTGCGCGGCCGGGTCGGCCGGGGCTCGGCCGCCGGGCTCTGCCTGCTGGTCACCGAGATGGCCGAGGGATCGTCGGCCCGGGAGCGGCTCGACGCGGTGGCGTCGACGACCGACGGATTCAAGCTGGCCGAACTCGACCTGGAACAGCGCCGGGAGGGCGACGTGCTGGGGGCGACGCAGTCGGGGCGGCGTTCGCACCTGCGGCTGCTGTCGTTGCTGCGCGACGCGGACCTGATCCGCGACGCGCGGGCGGAGGCGATCGCGCTGGTCGAGGAGGATCCGGAACTGCTGCGGCATCCGGCGCTGGCCGCATCGGTGGCCGCCCTGGTCGACGAGGAACGCGCCGAATACCTGGAGAAGGGCTGACGGACGGCAGGGCCGGTCCGACCTCACGACAAACGGGGCGCGCCGGTCCGGTCGGACCGACGCGCCCCGTGGCACGTCATGCTCAGGCGGTGAAGGTCACCCGACGGCGACGGGCCAGGTAGAACAGGACGCCACCGACGGCGAGCAGCAGCGCGGCACCGGCCGCGATGCCACCGGCCGCGGCACCGGTCAGCGGCAGGTCGCCGCCGCCACCGCCGCCCGGCGCGGGGCAGTCCTCGGGCTTCTCCTCGTCCCAGGCGAAGGTGACCACGTCGTCCTCGTAGCCCTCGATCACGGCGTCGATGGTGAGGCCGGCGGAGCCGGCGAACTTGACGCTCTTGGACTCGCCCGGGGCGACAGTGAGCTTCTGGACGTCACCGGTGCTCGGCGTGAAGACGGCGGTGAACGGCTGGCTGCCGTCCTCGGGGTTGGTCAGGCTGAAGGTCATGTCCTCGCAGCTGACCTCAAGGCCGGCGGTGGGGCAGCCTTCCGCCTCGGGCGCCGAGCCGGTGAACAGCGGCTTCTCCTGGCCGGCCTCGGTGACCGTGATCTCGCCGGCCTGCTCGGCCGGGATCTCCACCGTGTTCTCCTCGCCCGGGGCGACCTCGACGGACTTCTCGAAGCCCTCGGCGGTGACGACCTTGAACTTGGCCGGAGCGGTGGCGTCCTTGCCGTTGGTCAGGGTGACCTCGACCAGGCCGTCACAGTCGGTGACGATCGTGTACGTCGGCGCGGCCGTCGCCGGCGGCGGCTCCTCCTTCTCGCACACCCCGCCGAGGGTGATCGTCTTCTTCTTCCACTTGGTGTCCTCGTGGCCGCTGTCCCAGGCGCCCTTGACCTGCAGCGAGGCCGTCTGGGTGGTGCCCGGCAGGCGCTGGGTGCCGGTCAACGGGGTGTGCGGGTCGAGCGGGTAGCCGTCGCCCTCGGTGACGGCGATGCCGGTCACCGGGGTGGGCTTGGCGAGGACCTCGTAGAGCCGGTAGCCGGTCGACTCGGCGGGAGCGACGCTGGTGACGGTCCAGTCGACGACCCATTCACCGGTGGCGGTGTCGCAGGCGGCCTTGCCGTCGACCACGCTGTGGTGGGCGCTGGCGGGCGAGGCGACCGCGACCGCGGCGGCGAGGCCGAGGAACGCGGCGCCGACGACGGCGAGCGGTCGCCGCAGCGACAGCTTGGAAGAGATCACGCGTACTCCTGGGGTGAAAGCTCTCAGGCACGACGCCGGGGGGTGGTGGTGCGCTCACCGAACGGGCACGACCAGCGGCGGCGACGTGCGCCGGCGGCGAACATGCGCCGGCACAGCGCCAGACCATATCGGCTCGCGGCGCGCACCGGTGGCCCTCATGGACCGCTAAGGATGCTGATGCGTATCCGAGATCTTTGATCTACGGAAAGCTGTCCGCCGCGCACCGAGGGTGGCATGGTCATCGTCCGACCGGCGGCCGGACGACGCTGCTCGTCGCGTAGCGTCGAGGCGGTCCTCGCCCGTGTGGACGGCGACGGGACGGACGGCTGGAGGTGTCATGACGCGGATCGTCGCCGGGACGTTCGGCGGACGGCGGATCGCCGCACCGCCGGGTGGGCAGACCCGGCCGACCTCCGACCGGGTCCGTGAGGCCCTGTTCAGCGCGCTGGACACCCGGGTCGACCTCGACGGGGCGCGGGTCGCCGATCTCTACGCCGGGTCCGGCGCGCTCGGCCTGGAGGCGCTGTCGCGGGGCGCGTCCCACGTGCTGCTCGTCGAGTCCGACCAGCGGGCCGTGCGGACCATCCGGGAGAACGTGGCCGCCCTGCGGGCCGGCCCGGCGGTCCGGGTCGTGACCGGCAAGGTCGGCACCGTGCTGGCCGCCGGGTCGCCGGACGGGGAGCCGTACGACGTGGTCCTGGCCGACCCGCCGTACGCCGTGCCGGACGACGAGGTCACCGCGATGCTGGTCGCCCTCGTCGATGGCGGTTGGCTGGCGGCCGACGCCGTCGTGGTGGTCGAACGGGCCACCCGGGGCGGCGCGGTCACCTGGGTGGAAGGCGTCACCGGCGAGAACGTCCGGCGTTACGGCGAGACCACGCTTTGGTACGGTCGCCGATCATGAGACGTGCGGTGTGCCCAGGCTCGTTCGATCCGGTGACCAACGGACACCTAGACATCGTCGGCCGGAGCAGCCGGCTCTTCGACGAGGTGATCGTCGGAGTGTTGATCAACCAGTCCAAGCAGGGCCTGTTCCCCGTCGACGAGCGGATCGAACTGCTGCGCGAGGTCACCGCCTGCTACGGCAACGTACGGGTCGAGTCGTTCCGCGGCCTGCTGGTCGACTTCTGCCGCGCGCAGGAGGCGAGCGTGGTGGTCAAGGGGCTGCGCGCGGTCAGCGACTTCGACTACGAGTTGCAGATGGCCCAGATGAACATCGGGCTGGCCGGCGTCGAGACCCTTTTCATGCCCACCAACCCGCTCTACTCCTTCGTCTCGTCGAGTCTGGTGAAGGAGGTCGCGAAGTGGGGCGGGGACGTGTCGGCGCATCTGCCGGAACCGGTTCTCGCCCGCCTGGCCGACCGCCTGCGCTCCGCGGGGGCGTGACAGGTCCGACGGGTGGTTTTCCGGCGGAAGGTCCCCGTACGGTCCGGGGTGCTCGCTTCGTCCGGCGACGCGCCGTGTCGGCCCGGGTCGGTCCTCCTGTCGCTCCCGCACCGCATGATTGGTTGAGCAGGGATCTGGGTCGACCCCGCATCATGTAGGTCGGCCGACGAACTACAGGGGTGAGGTGCCGGGTGGACCCGCTCGACCGCATCGACGAGATCATCGCCATCCTGGAGACGGCGCGGTCCGTCCCGATGTCGCGCAACAACTGCATGGTCGATCGTGGGGAGATGATCGGCATCCTCGACGAGTTGCGCGCCGAACTTCCCGGTGACCTGCGCAGGGCGGCGGCCCTGCTGGAGGAGCGCGACAAGATCATGGACGCCGGCAAGCGCGAGGCGGACCGGATCATCAGCGAGGGCGAGGCCGAACACGCCCGCCTCGTCTCGGTCAACGAGATCACCGTCTCGGCCGAACACGAGGGCGCCCGGATCGTCGCCGAGGCCCGCGCCGAGGCGCAGCGGCTGCGTGAGGAGGTCGACGACTACGTCGACACCGCGCTGGCCAACTTCGAGCAGTTCCTCACCCGGGCGCTCGCCTCGATCGAGCGGGGGCGGGACAAGATGCACGCCCTGCGCGAGATCGGTAACTTCGGTGGCGAGGACACCGAACGCCCACTGACGTTCTGACCACCCGTTCGGGGCCGCTGCTACGGTGCCCCGGTTCGACGCTGAGGTCCCTGCTCAGGTAACCTTCAACGTCGGCCTCACACAGGCCGGAGTCTGACTATGCCCAAACATTCGCCGATCCACCTCGACCCCAGGTCGCCGCTGGTCCTCGACACGAGGGAGCTGCCGCGCCGGCCTGGCGCGTTGCGTACGGTCAAGCGGGTGGTGCCGGCGCCGGCAGACCTCGGACTGGAGCTGATCGGTGTGCCGGAAGGCGCCGACCTCGACCTCGACCTGAGACTCGAATCGGTGTCCGAGGGTGTGCTCGTCTCCGGAACCGTCAGCGGTTCCGTCCAGGGCGAGTGCGGGCGGTGCCTGCGCGCGATCGGCGACTCGCTGACCGTCACGGTCCAGGAGCTGTACGCCTACGAGCACAGCACCACGGACGAGACGACCGACGAGGACGAGGTGGGCCGGCTGCAGGGCGACCTGATCGACCTGGAGCCGGCGCTGCGGGATGCGGTGGTGCTCGCACTGCCGACCAACCCGCTGTGCCGAGACGACTGCCCAGGGCTGTGCCCCGAGTGTGGGGTGCAGTGGGACGAGCTGCCGGCTGACCACAGCCACCAGCAGATCGACCCGCGCTGGGCGAGCCTGTCGCAACTGACCCGTAAAGAGGAGTAGGAACCGTGGCCGTCCCCAAGCGCAAGATGTCGCGCAGCAACACCCGGTCCCGCCGGGCGCAGTGGAAGGTCGCGGCGGTCGCGACTGTGGCCTGCCCGCAGTGCCGGTCGCCGAAGCTGCCCCACACCGCCTGCACCGTGTGCGGCACCTACAACGGCCGCCAGGTCATCGAGGTCTGACGCCGGCCAGCGTGACGCCTCCGACTTCCGGTCAGGCGGCGCGCAGGCCCTGGCCATCGCCCGGTGCCCCGGCTCCCGCCGGCCGCGACTCGACGGCCGGGTCCGTGGAGCCGGGGACCGTGCGGATCGCCGTCGACCTCCTCGGCGGGGACAACGCTCCCGCCGTCGTGGTTGACGGCGCTCTGCGGGCATGCGACGCCGATCCTGGACTGCATCTGCTACTCGTCGGGCCGCCCGAAACGGCCGACGAGGTCTTCGCCGTGCTCCCGCCGGCCCAGCGTGACCGGGTCGCCGTACGCCCGGTCAACCACGTGGTCGGCATGGCCGACGCACCCACCCGGGCCAGCCGGACCGACACCACCGTCCGGGCCGCCGTGGCCGCGGTCGCCGAGGGTGCCGCCGACGCCGTCGTGTCGGCCGGTGCCAGCGGGGCGACCGTCACCGCCGCCGTACTCGGCCTGCGCCGGTGGCCCGACGTCCGGCACCCCGCGCTGGTCGCGAGCCTGCCGGCCGTACACGGCCCGGTGGTGCTGCTCGACGTCGGCGGCTCCCTGGAGGCCCGGCCGACGACCCTGGCCAGGCACGCCATCCTGGGTGCCGCCTATGCCGCCGTCGTCCACGACATAGCCCGGCCCCGGGTGGGCCTGCTCTCCGTCGGCGCCGAGCCGGGCAAGGGCGACCGGGTACGCCGGGCCGCCGACCCGCTTCTCGCCGCCGTCGGCCTGCCGGGCGACGCCACCTATGTGGGACTCGTCGAGGGCTACGACCTCGGCATCGGTGACCGTGCCGACGTCGTGGTGACCGACGGGTTCACCGGAAACGTGCTGCTCAAGGGCATCGAGGGGGCGTACGCCATGGCGGGCGGGCCACCCGCGGCCGGCGGCGTGCCCCGCGCCGCCGCCCTGCTCGGCGTGCCCGGCACGGTGGTGGTCTGCCACGGTGCCGCCGACGGCGCCGACGTCGCCTCCGGCATCGCGCTCGCCGCCCACCTGCACCGCCGCGCCGCGACCCGAACCGTCGCCACCCTGCTCGCGGCCTCGGCCGAGGTGACAGCATGACCGAGCGAAGCGAGGGCATCGGTTGGCTCAGTGTCGATGCGTCCACCGAACGAAGCGAGGGGGGCGAGGGGACCGCATGACCTCGACTTTGACGGCACCGGCCACGGTGCACCCGATCCACGGCGACCACAGCGGCGAGGTGAGCACATGAGCAACGACAGGCGCAGACGGCCGTCGATCGGCGACCTGGAGGCGGCCTTCGGGATCTCCCTCGACCCCGAACTCCTGGAGCGGGCCCTGACCCACCGCTCGTTCGCGTACGAGAACGGCGGCCTGCCGACCAACGAGCGGCTGGAGTTCCTCGGCGACTCGGTGCTCGGCGTGGTGATCACGGCGGCGCTGTTCCACAACCACCCGGACCTGCCGGAGGGGCAGCTCGCCAAGCTGCGGGCCAGTGTGGTCAACATGCGGGCCCTGGCCGACGTCGCCCGTGGCCTCGGGCCGCAGGGCCTCGGGCCGTACCTGCTGCTCGGCAAGGGCGAGGAGACCACCGGTGGCCGGGACAAGGCGAGCATCCTCGCCGACACCCTGGAGGCGCTGCTCGGCGCGATCTACCTCCAGTACGGGCTGGACACCGCCTCGATCGTGATCCACCGCCTGTTCGACCCGTTGATGGCGGACTCCGCCGGGCGCGGCGCGGCGCTGGACTGGAAGACCAGCCTCCAGGAGCTGACCGCGGCGCTCGGGGTCGGGGTACCGGAGTACCGGATCGACGACGCCGGCCCGGACCACGCGAAGACGTTCACCGCGTGGGTGGTGGTCGCCGGCGAGCGGTACGGCGGCGCCGACGGCCGCAGCAAGAAGGAGGCCGAGCAGCGGGCCGCCGAGGCGGCCTGGCGGACGCTGTCGGAGCAGGTCGCCGAGCCGACGGAGGTGCCGCCGGACCGGCCGACCACGGCCCCGGACGCGACCGGCCTGGACGCGACCGCCCCGGCAGCCGCCGTCCCGGTGGGGGAGCCCGGTGCGGCGGCCGGCCCCGTCCCGGCGGCCGCCGACGGGGTGTCGATCCCGGATCCCGACCCGTCCGGCAGCCGGCGTGCCTGAGCTGCCCGAGGTCGAGACGGTCCGGCTGGGGCTGGCCCGGTGGGTGACCGGTCGCCGGTTCGCCGCCGTCGACGTACGGCACCCGCGGGCGATCCGCCGGCACCTGCCCGGCGCCGCGCACTTCGCGGCGGTCCTCGCCGGCCAGCGGGTGGTCGACGTCCGCCGCCGGGGCAAGTACCTGTGGCTGCCGCTGGACAGCGGCGACGCGGTGATCGGGCATCTCGGCATGTCGGGGCAGCTGCTGATGCAGCCGGCGGGGACGCCCGACGAGACGCACCTGCGGATCCGGTTCACCTTCGACGACGGCGGACCGGAACTGCGCTTCGTGGACCAGCGCACGTTCGGCGGACTGTCGTACTCCGAGGGCGGCGCCGACCTGCCGACGGAGATCGCGCACATCGCCCGTGACCCGATGGACCCGGAGTTCTCCGACGCGGACTTCGTGACCGCGATGCGACGGCGCCGCACCGAGGTCAAGCGGGCCCTGCTCGACCAGACGCTGATCTCCGGTGTCGGCAACATCTACGCCGACGAGGCACTGTGGCGCGCGCGGCTGCACGGGCTGCGGCCGACCGCCGCGCTGACCGGTCCGGCCGTGACCCGGCTGCTCGGGCACGTACGCGACGTGCTTGGTGCGGCGATCAAGGCCGGCGGCACCAGCTTCGACGCCCTGTACGTCGACGTGAACGGCGAGAGCGGCTACTTCGAGCGGTCGCTCGACGTGTACGGCCGGGAGGAGCTGCCGTGCCACCGGTGCGGGGCCCCGATCCGCCGCGAGCCGTTCATGAACCGCTCCTCCTTCAGCTGCCCGCGCTGCCAGCCCCGCCCGCGCCTCCCGCGCCCCTGACCCGGCGCCGGGCCGGGCCGACCCGGCCGGGCGATCAGCAGAGGCGCGGCGATCAGACCCACCCGGGCGATCAGCAGAGGCATGGCGATCAGAAGAGGCACGGCGCGCGCCAGGCACCCAGTTCGCGGCTCTTGTGTATCGACGCGAAACCCAGCGCGCGCGTCGTCGGGCAGAACTCGGTGGTGTCGGCGTCGTACTCGACGTGGAAGACCGGCTTGTCGGCCGCGACGAACGGCAGCAGCCGGTCGCACTCGGCCGCCACATAGCACTCCTCGTTGACGGCGAAGTCGAAGTCGGGTTCCAGCGCCGCGACCTGGTCGATGTCGTTGACCAGGCCCGGCGAGAGCCCGAGCGAGCGGGCCAGGTCGGCCAGCCGCCGGTTGAAGACGATCTGGTCGTCGAAGGTCAGCGGCAGGCCGGGGGCGTGCGCGTAACCGTCCACGTCGTACGGCGCCACCGCGTGGAAACCCTTGCCCCGGCAGAGCCGGAACCGGTCGGTCAGGATCGGTTCGAGGACCCCCCACTGCCGTATGTCGACCCACCACTCGCCGGGCCGGCCGGTGGGTTCGCCGAGCAGTTGGGGCGGGAAGCGGCCGGCGTCCGGTCGCGACGTCCGCAGCACTCCGGCCTCGACGTGGCAGACGGCCCGCTTGCCCCGGGCGCGTAGCCGGTCGACCTCGTCGGCGGTGGCGGTGAACCCGTCGAGGGCGAACACGTCGGCGTCGACGGTGACGTCCGGTTCGCCGGTGAGCTGCCACTGCCAGGTCAGCGCCGTCTGCGTCGGCCAGGGGCGGGGGACCGGCGGGTCGCGGTCGTCGCCGCAGGCCACCCCGGCCACCAGTACGACCAGCACCACGGCCACCGACCCGGCGGTGCGGGTGCGCGGCGCGCACGCCCCGGGCATGTCAGCGCGCCGGGGTGGGAACGTCCAGGCGGCTGGGGAGCCCGCCGTACGGGTGCGGCAGCCCCCGGTCGGTGACCAGCCCGAACCCGGCGCCCCGCCAGTCCATCAGCCGCCGCGCCGCGGCGAGCTGTGCAGGCGGCACCGAGTGCACCAGGTGGCCGTCGCCGAGTTCGCCGCCGGCACCGGTCCACCGCCGGTAGTCGGGCCAGCCGCCCTCGAAGGTGCAGATGGCGACGCCGAGCCGACGGTAGAGCGGGTCGGTGGGTGCCCCGGGGTTGAGGACGACCTCGGTCAGCCCGGCCCGCCGGGCCGCCCGTACCGCCAGCGCGACCGGGCCGACGGCGGCCGGGCCGGTAGGGGCGCGGTCGAGGAAGACGCCGGCGACGGGGTGGCCGGTCCAGCCGTCGACGTCGGCGAGTACGTCGGCGAGCGGCCGGGCGGCCCGTGCCAGGTCGACGTACCCGAGCACCGGCACGCCGGCCCCGGCCAGCCGGGCGGTGACCCGGCGGTAGGCGGGGGCGTCGTGCCCGTCGACCACGACGGTGGTGCCGCGCAGCCGGTCCGGTTCCCAGGCCGCCGGGTCCACCGCCGGATGGACGTAGAGAGGCAGCAGTACGGTCATCGATGAGCTCCCCCGGGCTCTGGAACGGCGCGGGCCGTGCTGGCCAGGCCGGGGCGGGGTGCCGCCGACGACGCCGCCCCGCCGTCCGGCCGCGGCACACCGCTCCACCCGGGGTCAACGAGCCGGAAGCGTCCGGCGGCACGGCCGCGGGCGGCCCGGCCGGGCGCGCGATCCGGACGGCGTGGGCACCGGGCGCGGGCGGCGCGACCGGGGGATCAGGCCGCCCGGGGGATCAGGCGACGGAGCCGAACATCTGGGTCCAGTAGATGGTGCCGTCGCCCGAGCGGGCGATGCCCATGCCGATCGCCTTGGCGTCGCAGTTCAGGATGTTGGCCCGGTGGCCGGGGCTGTTCATCCACCCCTCCATGACCGCGGCCGGGGTCCGGTAGCCGGCGGCCACGTTCTCGCTGATCGCCCGCTGGTAGCCGGCCTGCTCGGCGCGCTGCCACGGCGAGCTGCCGTTGCTGCCCTCGTGTGACATCCGGTTGTGCGCCGCCTGGTCCTCGCTGTGCAGCCGGGCCGCCTTCGCCAGGTCGGCGTTGGTGCGTACGGCGCCGCAGCCGGCCTCGGCCCGCCGCTGGTTGACGATCGCGACGACCTGTTCCTCCTGGCTGCCGCCGCCGGATTCGGTGCGTGTGGTGGGCGTACGGCTCGGCGTGCGCCGGGGCGTGGCGCTGGTCTTCGACGCCTTCGGGGTGGGGCTGGGGCCGGCCGAGGTCGGGGTGGCACTCGGCGACGGGCTGCCGCTCGGGGTGGCCGGGGTCGACGGCTCCCCGGTCGGGGTGGCCGGGTCGGTCTGCAGCGGCAGTTCGTCCGGGCTGACCAGACCGTTGCCGGCGCCGTCCCCGGTGGTGACCCCGGTCGAGGTCGATTCGGGTCCGCCGGCGAGGTACGACGGCAGCAGGGCCGCGCCGACGCCGAGCCCGACCAGCAGCACGCTGACCACGGCGGCGAGCCCGAAGAGGCCGGGCAGCCGGCGCGGGTCGCGGTGCCGACCCCGTCCGCGCAACGCCGGTCGCCGGTCGGTGTCGTGGCTGTCGCCGTACACGCTGTCGCCTCCGTCTGCTCGGGTCGGCCGGGGTCGGGGCCGGTGCGACCGTACGCAGCCGGCCGTCGCCCGGGCAATCCGGCTAAGGAAGACATAAGGCTGGGAAGAGATCATCGTTAGCGGGCCGGAAACGTCCGGTCGGTAGCATCGGCGGCGTCCGGACAGTGATCTCTGTCTGTACCCGGAGGTGGCCGCCACGGCCGGGCGGGGTGCCGTGAGAGTGATCCGTGCCCCGCGCAGCTTGACGTTGCCCCGACATCGGCGGACTATAGAGGTGTCGCCAGTCGCGCCCGATCCTGTCCCCGTGTGCCCGGGGGCTTCGCCGCGACCACGCTGGGCGGGCGTTTGGCCGGCATTTCCGGCAGCGCATTACAAGGAGTTGATATGGCGAAGGCCCTCTACGGCCACGTTGGCGTGGCGCCCGACCGGCGCCTGCTCGACGAGGTCACCCGACTGCGTGCCAGGGTCGAGGCACTTGAGTTCGAGATCACCCGCCTGCGTGCCGACAACGATCGGCTCGCCGCGGCTGCCGCCGAAGCAGACGAACTGCTGCGGCTGGCAGAGCCGGCAATGGCCTGATCCGAGCTGCGGAGGCCGGTGACCCCGGCGCCGTTGCCCGCACATCTGAATCGCACCACACGAAACGCGCGCCGACCATTCCGTGTCGGCGCGCAGCTTTTTGCCCTCTCCCCGGCCGGCCGGCGCGTGCCGTTCCGTCGACCGTGCCCATGCGGGTTACGCTGCGCAATGGCCGGGACCGTCCGCCCCGGTGACGGGCCGACCGGTGGCCCCCGACGAGCTGAGGAGTGGGCACCGCGGCCGCCCGCCCGGCCAGCGCCTGGGCCGGCAGCCCGGCGGCCACGTCGACGAGGATCGGAAGCGTGCATCTCAAGAGCCTGACGGTGAAGGGCTTCAAGTCCTTCGCCTCCGCCACGACATTGAGGCTGGAACCGGGGATCACCTGCGTGGTCGGTCCCAACGGGTCCGGCAAGTCCAATGTCGTCGACGCGATCGCCTGGGTGCTCGGCGAGCAGGGCGCCAAGGCGCTGCGGGGCGGCAAGATGGAAGACGTGATCTTCGCCGGCACCGCGGGCCGGGCGCCGCTGGGCCGGGCCGAGGTCACCCTCACCATCGACAACACCGACGGTGCGCTGCCGATCGAATACACCGAGGTCTCGATCACCCGCCGGATGTTCCGGTCCGGCGAGAGCGAATACGAGATCAACGGCGACTCCTGCCGGCTGCTCGACATCCAGGAGCTGCTCAGCGACTCCGGCATCGGCCGGGAGATGCACGTCATCGTCGGGCAGGGCCGGCTCGACGCCGTACTGCACGCCAAGCCGGAGGACCGGCGCGCCTTCATCGAGGAGGCCGCCGGCGTACTCAAGCACCGCAAGCGCAAGGAACGCGCGCTGCGCAAGCTCGACGCGATGCAGGTCAACCTCAACCGGCTCACCGACCTGACCGCAGAGCTGCGCCGCCAGCTCAAGCCGCTGGGCCGGCAGGCCGAGGTGGCCCGGCGGGCCGCCGGCATCCAGGCCAACCTGCGCGACGCCCGGCTGCGGCTGCTCGCCGACGACCTGGCGACCCTGCGTTCCACGCTGGACAAGGAGATCGCCGACGAGGCGGCGCTGCGCGAGCGCCGTGAGATCGTCGAGGCCGAGCACGCCGTGGTGCAGGAGCGGCTGGCCGAGGTGGAGGCGGCGCTGGCGCAGGACGCCCCGCTGCTCGCCGCCGCCCAGGACACCTGGTACCGGCTGTCCACCCTCCAGGAGCGGTTCCGCTCCACCCAGCAGCTTGCCGGCGAGCGGCACCGGCACCTCAGCGTCGCGCCCGACGACGAGCGCCCGGGCCGTGACCCGGACCAGCTCGCGGCCGAGGCCGAGCGGGTCCGGGCCCAGGAGGAGGACCTGCGGGCCGCGCTCACCGAGGACCAGGTACGCCTCGCCGAGGCGGTCGAGGGCCGCCAGGAACTGGAACGGCAGCTCGCCGAGGCGGAACGGGCGCTGGTCGTCGCCGCGAAGGCGATCGCCGACCGGCGGGAAGGGCTGGCGAAGCTCACCGGCCAGGTCAACTCGGCGCGGGCCCGCAGCGGCTCGGCCGCCGAGGAGATCGCCCGGCTGGCCGCCGCGCACGCCGACGCGCTGGGCCGGGCCGAGAAGGCGCAGGCCGAGGTCGACGCGGTCGCCGCCAGTTCGTCGGAGGCCGACCGCGACAACGCCGACCTCGACGCCCGGCACGACGAGGCGGTCGCCGCCCACGAGGCGGCCGGCGCGACCGTACGGCAGCTCTCCGACGCCGAGCGGGCCGCCGAGAAGGACGCGGCGACCTGGAAGGCGCGCGAGGAGGCGCTCGCGATGGGCCTGCGCCGCAAGGACGGCGCCGGGGCGCTGCTGGCCCGCGCCGACCAGGTGCCGGGCCTGCTGGGCAACCTCTCCGCGATGCTGACCGTCGAGGCGGGGCACGAGGCGGCGCTGGCCGCCGCGCTCGGCGGGCTCGCCGACGCGGTCGCGGTCAGCGGCGTCGACGAGGCGACCGAGGCGATGCGGCTGCTCAAGATCTCCGACGCCGGGCGGGCCGACCTGCTGGTCGGTGGTCCCGACGGTCCCGGGATGACCGGGTCGGCCGACGCGCTGCGCCCGGCCCTGCCCGAGGGCGCCCGCTGGGCGCCGGACCTGGTCAAATGCCCCGAAGAGGTACGACCGGCCGTGCACCGGGCGCTGCGTGACGTCGTACTCGTCAATGATCTTGAGGCGGCGGCCCGGCTGGCGGCCCGCAACCCGGAGCTGCGCGCCGTCACGCCCGACGGCGACGTGGTCGGCGCCTACGCGGCGGCCGGCGGCTCGGCGAAGGCGCCGAGCTTCATCGAGGTCCAGGCCGCCGTCGAGGAGGCCCGGACCAACCGGGTCGCCGCCGAGGCGACCAGCGCCGAACTCAAGGAGCAACTCGTCGCCGCCCGGGCCGAGGTCGCCGACCGCAAGGAGGCCGTCTCGGTCGCCGCGGCCGCCAAGCGCGAGGCCGAGGGGCAGCGCAACGCCGCCGCCCGCCGGCTCGCCGAACTCGGCGCCGCCGCCCGGTCCGCCAAGGCCGAGACCGAACGGCTCGCGGCGTCGCGCGACCGGGCCGAGCAGGCCCGCGACCGTGACCTCGCCGGCATCGCCGAGCTGGAGGAGCGGCTGCGGCTGGCCGAGGCCACCCCGATCGACGAGGACCCGTCGACCGACGAGCGCGACCAGCTCGCCGCCGCGCTGCCCCGGGCCCGGCAGAACGAGATGGAGGTACGCCTCGCGGTCCGCACCGCCGAGGAGCGGGTCGCCTCGATCGCCGGCCGGGCCGACTCGCTGCTGCGCCAGGCGAACGCCGAACGGGCCGCCCGCGAACGCGCCGCCGCCCGCAAGGCCGCCCGGGTCCGCGGCGCCGGCATCGCCCGTGCCGTCGAACTCGGTGCCCGGGACGCGCTCGCCCGGCTGGCCGGCTCGCTGGCCACCGCCGAACGGACCCGCGACGAGATCGCCCGCGGCCGGGCGCACCGGGAGGCGGAACTCCAGCAGACCCGGGCCACCGCCAAGCGGCTCGGCGCCGACCTGGAACGGCTCACCGGCGAGGTGCACCGCGACGAGGTGGCCCGGGCCGAGCAGCGGATGCGGATCGAGCAGCTGGAGGCCAAGGCCGCCGAGGACTTCGCCCTCGACGTGGCGACCCTGATCGCCGAGTACGGCCCCGCCAACCCGGTGCCGCCGACCCCGGCCGACGTGGCCGCCGCCGAGAAGGACGGCAAGCCGGTCCCCGAACCGGTGCCGTACGACCGGCCGGCGCAGGAGAAGCGGGCGGCGAAGGCGGAACGCGAACTCACCCTGCTCGGCAAGGTCAATCCACTGGCCCTGGAGGAGTTCGCCGCGCTGGAGGAACGGTTCAAGTTCCTCTCCGAGCAGTTGGAGGACCTCAAGGCCACCCGCCGCGACCTGCTTACCGTGGTCAAGGACGTCGACGACCGCATCCTGGAGGTCTTCGCCAGCGCGTACGCCGACACCGCCCGCGAGTTCGAGCAGGTCTTCACCGTGCTCTTCCCCGGCGGCGAGGGCCGGCTGGTGCTGACCGAGCCCGACGACCTGCTCACCACCGGGGTCGAGGTGGAGGCCCGGCCACCGGGCAAGAAGATCAAGCGGCTGTCGCTGCTGTCCGGCGGCGAACGGTCGCTGACCGCGGTCGCGATGCTCGTGGCGATCTTCCGGGCCCGGCCCAGCCCGTTCTACATCATGGACGAGGTGGAGGCGGCGCTCGACGACGTCAACCTCGGCCGCCTGATCACCCTGATGGCCCAGCTACGGGAAAAGAGTCAGCTCATCATCATCACCCACCAGAAGCGCACCATGGAGGTCGCCGACGCGCTCTACGGCGTCACCATGCGCGGCGGCGTCACCCAGGTCATCAGCCAGCGGATCAACACCGGGGGCGAGGAATGAGCCAGCGCAAGCGGGTCACCGCCCTGTTGCTGGACCTCGACGGCGTGCTCCGCCGCTGGGATCCGGCGGTCACCGCCGGCGTCGAACGCGAGTACAGCCTCGCCACGGGCAGCCTGCACGGCGCCGCGATGGCACCGGAGCGGCTGAACCCCGCGGTCACCGGGCAGGTCAGCCACGCCGACTGGATGGCCGGGGTGGCCGAGGCGCTCGCCGGGCAGGCCGGTGGCGTGGCGGCGGCCCGCGCCGCGGTCGGCGCCTGGCAGGCGTACCGGGGCGAGGTCGACCCCGACGTGCTCGCCCTGGTCCGCGAGGTCCGGGCCGCCGGCGTACGGGTCGGGCTGGGCACCAACGCCACCGACCTGCTCGACGCCGACCTGGCCGCGCTCGGGCTCGCCGGTGAGGTCGATCTGGTGGTCAACTCGTCGGTCGTCGGGTCGGCCAAGCCGTCGCGGGAGTACTTCCACGCCGCCGCCACCGCGCTCGCGACCGTGCCCGACCAGGTGCTTCTCGTCGACGACGACGACCGCGCCGTGCGCGGCGCCCGCGCCGCCGGCCTGTCGGCCCTGCGCTGGAGCGGTCCGGCCGACCTCCCGTACGTCCGCGCCGCGCTGGCCGCCTGAGACACGTCGGGCGCCGCCGGCGCCCGGCCGTCAGTCGCCGGTGGCGCCGTCGATGCGTTCGCGGATCAGGTCGGCGTGGCCGTTGTGGCGGGCGTACTCCTCGATCATGTGCAGGTAGATCCAGCGCAGGCTCATCTCGGCCCCGCGGCGCTGGTGGAAGAACGTCTCGTCGAGGTCGTGGCCGGCGGCCGCGGCCCGGGCCAGTTCGATCTCCCGCTGGAACGCCGCGAGGTCGGCCGCGGCGTCGGCGGTCGCCACGTCGTCGAAGTCGCCGTCGGGGTTGGCTTCCGAGCAGTGGACCTCACCGATCGTCTCGCCGGCGAACCGCCTGCGGAACCAGGCCCGCTCGACCTCGGTCATGTGCCGGACGAGGCCGAGCAGGGTCAGGTTGGACGGTTCGGCGCTCGCCGTACGCAACTGGTCGGCGGTGAGCCCGGCGCACTTGGTCAGCAGGGTCTGCCGGTGCCAGTCGAGCCAGCCCTCCAGCATCGGGCGTTCGGGTCCCGTGTACGGCTCGGTGGCGCGTTCGGCGGGTGGGGCGGTCCAGGTCATCCCGGCATCCTTCCACCTGCCGCCAGGGCCTGCTGTGCCACGATCCGCAACTCGCCGTCCTTGCGGGTGCCCTCGACGGTCACCCGCGCCGACCGGCCCTCGTGCAGCAGGGTGCTGATCGCGTTGCCGAAGTAGGGGCCGGCGAGCTTGCGCCAGCCGACGACCGGGCGCCGGAGCCCGGCGGAGCGGGCCAGCGCCCCGGCCGCCGACGCCGGCCCGCGCCACCAGCCCAGCCGCATCACCGGCCGCATCAACGCCGGCACCTGGTTGTGGATCGGCGAGCAGGTCAACTGGTGCACCGGGGTGGTCACCTCGACGGCGAAGTGCGCCCGGGCCACGTACGAGTGGTGCACGTCGCCGCCGAGCACGCTGATCGACGCCGGTGGCGGGTAGGCCGGCCCGGCCCCGACCCGTTGCCCGCCGGCCACGCCGACCCCGGCCTCGGCAGCCTCACCGGCCTCACCGGCCTCACCGGCCCCGCCGGCCCCGCCGGTCCCGGCGGCGGCGTTCCCGGCCCCCGCCCCGGCGCCGACCCGGTCCGGGGCCGCCGCGCGCCCGTCGCTGCCCAGCCGGGCGAACAACTCGGCGAGGTCGTCGAACGAGCGGTGGAAGGCCGCCCAGTGTTCGAGGTCGAAGACCTGGCGGATCTTCTCCGACAGGGCCGCGACCCGGGGCCGCGCCGACCCGGCCAGCCGCTCGTTCCACGCCTCCAGGTGGTGGATGCCGGGCGGCAGCAGCCACGGCAGCGACGCCCCGACGACCAGGTGGTCGTAGTCGCCGTGGGTCTGGTCGACGAACCACGACCACTCGTCCGGCGGCAGCATCGCCCGCGACCCGTTGTCCAGCACCCGGCTGCACCGGTTGTCGAGCACGACGACCCGGGTCCGTCCGACGTCGACCCGGTAGCTCCACCGGTAGCCGCGCGCCGGCGGCGACGAGTCGGACTCGGCGTCGACCCGCGCGCCGAACTCCCGCAGCACCCCGGTCGCGTCGTCGGCGCCGACCACCGCGGCGTAGACCGGGTCGGTGGCGATCTCCTCCGGTTCGAGGTTGCCCAGGTGCTGGTAGACCCAGTAGGAGGCGAGCCCGCTGGCGATCCGTTCGGCCCACCACGGCTCCCGCCGTACGTCGTCGCGCCACGACCGGGAGGTGTTCCAGTCGTCGATCACCTCGTGGTCGTCGAAGATCATCACACTCGGTACGGTCGCGAGCAGCCAGCGGATCTCCGGGTCGCGCCACGACTCCAGGTAGAGCTTGGTGTACTCGTCGTAGCTGACCACCTGGTCGGCGGGGGCGCCCGCCGGCCGGTTCCGCCGCCCGCGCAGCAGCTGGCGGACCTTCGGGGAGGTGTTGTCGGCGTAGACCTGGTCGCCGAGCAGCACCATCAGGTCCGGCCGCTCCGGCGAGTCGGGGCCGCGCGTCATCAGCCGCCGGGCGTAGGCGTCGAGGGCGTCCGGCGGCAGCCGCCGGGTCGTCGAGTGCTGGGTCGTCTCCCGGCAGGAGCCGAAGATCAGCCGTACGGCACCCGCGTCGTCGCCGTCGCGCCGCCGGGTCCGGATCACGCTCGCCGGGTACGGCGAGTCCGGCAGCGGCCACACCCGCTCGTCGTCGATGAAGACCTCGTACGGCGTCACCGCGTCCGGGGCCAGCCCGTCGACCACGACCAGCGCGTAGTGGTGATCGAACGCGGTGAACGTGGCCGCGGAGCCGCCCGCCCCGTCCGGCGTACGCACACTGACCGTGCCGGGGCCGCTGGTCTCCACCCAGACCGTGGCGCGGGTGCCGACCACCCGCCGCAGCAGCGGCCCGATCAGCAGTTCGGCGGTGGCGCTGGGCATGGGCTGGACACCCATGGTGGACCTCCGGGGGTGGGGGCTTGGAAGCCCATCCTTGTTACCCCGGCGCCCCGGCCGCTACCCCTGCCCGACCGTGGGCGTGACGTTTACCGCCCGACGGGTGCGGTGCCCGACACACACCGGGCGCCATCTGACAGGATTTCCCGCATGGATTACGTCGTCCTCGCTCTGATCTTGCTGGGCGTCCTGGTGCTCGGTGGTCTCGGACTGATGGTGCCCCGGCTGCGCCGGCGCCCCGGCCCCCCGCCCGACGGGACCACCACCGGCACCAGCGTCGAGGACCGGCCGGTGCCGCCACCGGTGCTGACCCCGGAGGCCGAGCAGGACGTCCTGGTCGCGCCACCGCCGGTCGAGACGCCGACCGCGCCCGCCCCGCCGGCGCCGCCACCGGTCGCGCCACCGACGGTCGAGAAGCCGGAGCCGACCGCCGGCCGGCTGGTCCGGCTGCGGGCCCGGCTCGCCCGTTCGCAGAACGTCTTCGGCAAGAGCCTGCTCGGCCTGCTCTCCCGCGACCACCTCGACGAGGACGCGTGGGAGGAGATCGAGGACAGCCTGATCACCGCCGACGTCGGGGTGGACGCCACCCGCGAGATCGTCGACCGGCTCCGCGAGCGGACCAAGGTGCTCGGCACCCGGTCGGCGACCGAGTTGCGGGCGCTGCTCGCCGCCGAGCTGGTCAACGCCCTCGACCCGGCGATGGACCGCTCGCTCAAGGTCAACCCGACCGCCGCCGGTGACGGCGTCCGTAACCCGGCCGTCGTGCTGGTCGTCGGGGTCAACGGCGCGGGCAAGACGACGACCTGCGGCAAGATCGCGCGGGTCCTGGTCGCCGACGGCCACAGCGTGTTGCTCGGCGCCGCCGACACGTTCCGGGCCGCCGCCGCCGAGCAGCTCACCACCTGGGCCGGCCGGGTCGGCGCCGAGGTGGTCCGTGGCCCGGAGGGCGCCGATCCGGCGAGCGTCGCGTTCGACGCGGTGCGCCGGGGGATCGACACCGGCGTCGACGCCGTGCTGATCGACACCGCCGGCCGGCTGCAGAACAAGGTCGGCCTGATGGACGAGCTGAGCAAGGTCAAGCGGGTGGTGGAGAAGCACGGCCCGGTCGACGAGACGCTGCTGATCCTCGACGCCACCACCGGGCAGAACGGGCTGAGCCAGGCCCGGGTGTTCACCGAGGTCGTGGACGTGACCGGGGTGGCGCTCACCAAGCTCGACGGCACCGCCAAGGGCGGCATCGTGATCGCCGTACAGCGGCAGTTGGGCATCCCGGTCAAGCTGGTCGGGCTCGGTGAGGGCCCCGACGATCTGGCCCCGTTCGACCCGGCGCAGTTCGTCGACGCGCTCCTGGGTACCGAGCCGCTTGGCACGGACGCGTAACCTCGGGTGACTTACCGCGATCAGGCGCTACGCCACGGGAGACCGCACGTGACTTCGCAGGAGATCCCGCTCCACGGCGGCAACGTGAGCACCGTCGTGCGGGTGGGTGACACCGTCCGGCGCAACGTCGGGCCGTGGACCCAGTCGGTCCACGCCCTGCTGCGCCACCTGGAGTACGTCGGTTTCACCGGCTCGCCCCGCGCCCTGGGCATGGACGAGCGCAACCGCGAGGTGCTGTCGTACCTGGAGGGGGAGTGCGGCGAATACCCGCTGGCGCCGCACTGGGTCACCGACGAGGCGCTGGTGACCGTCGCGACGATGCTGCGGATGTTCCACGACGCCCAGTACGGCTTCCAGCCGCCGCCGAGCGCGGTGTGGCGCTCGTTCGGGCCGCCGCCGCCGGACACCGAGGTGATCTGTCACCACGACGCCGCCCCGCACAACGTGATCTGGCGGCCGGACGGCACCCTCGCCCTGATCGACTTCGACCTCGCCTCGCCCGGCGCCCGGATCTACGACGTGGCGTACGCGGCGTGGACCTGGGTGCCGCTCTTCTCCGACCGGGACTCCTACACGCTGGGCTGGAAGCGCCCCGACCGGCCGCGCCGGCTGCGGCTGTTCGCCGACGCGTACGGGCTGATCCCGCGCGACCGGCACCGGCTGGTCCGTACGATCCGCAAGCGGGTCGTCGACCACGTCGAGGGCATCCGCCGGATGGCGGCGGCCGGTGACCCGGCGTTCGTGCGGATCGTGCACAAGGGGCATCTGCGCCGTCCGATGCGCGACCTGCGGCTGCTCGACTACGAGCGGCACACCCTCGAATACGCACTGCGTTAACAAGCGCGGTACACCTGTCACCTCTTCGACAGCTGGCATGGGCTATTCGGTTGATATGCCCCTGTCCGTTCCCACTGTTGTGAGGTTTTCTTCACACGTGCGAAACAACCCGTGACGTGGTCGAAACCGCGTGGTGACGGCGGGTGAAACAGCGGCGCCGGAAGCTTCCCAGCAACCGGCGTCGGGCGATGCTGCCTCATAGGCCGGTGGTTATCTCACCTGAGAGGAGGCAGCGTGCCGGAGCTAGATTCTGGTGCCACCGCCTGGATTTTGACGTCCGCCGCCCTGGTGTTGCTCATGACACCCGGCCTGGCACTGTTCTACGGCGGCATGACGCGTTCCAAGTCCGTACTCAACATGATGATGATGAGCTTCGGCGCGATCGGACTCGTCAGCCTGCTGTGGGTCTTCTACGGCTACAGCATCGCGTTCGGCGAGGACATCGGCGGGATCACCGGTGACCTGTCCGCCGCCGGCCTGCGCGGAATGCTGGAGTCCGGCACCGAGGGCGGCATCCCCGACCTGCTGTTCGCCGGCTTCCAGCTGATGTTCGCCGTGATCACCGTCGCGCTGATCAGCGGCGCCATCGCCGACCGGGCCAAGTTCGGCCCCTGGCTGATCTTCGCCGGCCTGTGGGCCACCCTGGTCTACTTCCCGGTCGCGCACTGGGTGTGGGGCGGCGGCTGGATCTTCGAGATGGGCGTCCTGGACTTCGCCGGCGGCACCGCCGTCCACATCAACGCCGGTGCGGCGGCCCTGGCCCTCGCCCTGGTGCTCGGCAAGCGGGTCGGCTGGCCGAAGGACAAGTTCAAGCCGCACAACCTGCCGATGGTCCTGCTCGGCGCCGGCCTGCTGTGGTTCGGCTGGTTCGGCTTCAACGCCGGCTCCGCCGGTGCCGCCAACGGCACCGCCGCCATCTCGCTGATCAACACCCAGGTGGCCACCGCCGCCGCGGTGCTCGGCTGGATCGTGGTCGAGTGGCTGCGCGACGGCAAGCCGACCACCCTCGGCGCGGCCTCCGGCGCCGTCGCCGGCCTGGTCGGCATCACCCCGGCGTGTGCCTACCTGGAGCCGCTGGGCGCCATCGCCCTCGGCCTCATCGCCGGTGCCGTCTGCGCCGCCGCGGTCGGCCTGAAGTACAAGCTCAAGTACGACGACTCGCTCGACGTCGTCGCGGTCCACATGGTCGGCGGAATCATCGGCTCGCTGCTCATCGGTTTCCTCGCCGTCGAGGTCATCGCCGGTGAGGGCAACGCCGGACTGCTCTACGGCGGTGGGATCGGCCTCCTCGGCAAGCAGGCACTCGGTGTCGTCGCGGTGATGGTCTACAGCTTCGTCGTCGCCTACGTCATCGGCTTCGCCATCGAGAAGACGATCGGCTTCCGGGCCAGCGCCGAGGCCGAGGTCGAGGGCATCGACAACGCCGAGCACGCCGAGTCCGCGTACGAGTTCACGAGCACCGGTGGCGGCTTCGCCTCCATCCTCGGCAAGCCGACCAGCGCCGCGCCGACCGCGTCGACCGAGCCGGTGGAGCCGGCCGCCCCGGCCACCGAAAAGGTCGCCGGTTAAGTTCCAGCGATGGAGGGACTGGACATGAAGCTGGTGACCGCGGTCATCAAGCCGCACCAACTGGACGCCGTCAAGGAAGCACTGCACGCCCTGGGCGTGGCCGGGCTCACCGTCAGCGAGGTCCAGGGTTACGGCCGGCAGAAGGGGCACACCGAGGTCTACCGGGGTGCCGAGTACACGGTGGAGTTCCTGCCGAAGATCCGGGTCGAGGTACTGACCGACGAGATCGACGTCGACAAGGTCGTCGACGCGGTGGTCGCCGCCGCCCGTACGGGCAAGATCGGCGACGGGAAGGTCTGGGTCACGGCCGTCGAGGACGTGGTCCGGGTCCGCACCGGTGAGCGCGGGCTCGACGCGCTCTGAAAACCCCCGCGATGACGAACGCCATCGGCGCCGCCGCACGTGTCGAACGTGCGGCGGCGCTCGACGTCTGGCTCAACTCACTCCTGCCACGCGGCGTCCCCGGCGTCGCGCTCGTGGCCGTCGGCGGGCTCGGCCGGCTGCAGTGCGCCCCGTACAGCGACCTCGACCTGGTCCTCCTGCACGACGGAGTGCCCGGGACCGACCAGCTCGCCGCCGCCATCTGGTATCCGATCTGGGACGCCCGGGTCGGTCTCGACCACTCCGTACGCACCATTCCCGAGGCGCTGTCCGTCGCCCACGACGACGTCAAGGTCGCCCTCGGCCTGCTCGACGCCCGGCACGTCGCCGGCGACCGGGAACTGACCGGCCGGCTGCTGGCCGCCGCCACCGACCAGTGGCGGCGCACCGCCGTCCGCCAACTGCCCGCCCTGCGCGAGGTCACCGCCGCCCGCTGGAAGGCCCACGGCGAACTGGCCTTCCTGCTCGAGGGCGACCTCAAGGAGGCCGCCGGCGGGCTGCGCGACGTCGGCATCCTGCGCGGCATCGCACTGGCCGGCATCAGCGACGCGATGCGGCCCGCCGTACAGGCCGCCCAACTGCGCCTGCTCGACACCCGCGACGCCCTGCACGCCACCGTCGGCCGGCGCGTCGACCGGCTCCTCGCCCAGGAACGCGACGCCGTCGCCAAGCTCCTCGACCTCGACGACGGCGACGCCCTGCTGCGCCGGGTCGCCGGGGACGCCCGTACGGTCCGCCACGCCCTCGACGACGCCTTCCGCGCCGCCGACCGGCTGCGCACCCGCCGCCGGGGCGCCGACAACCGTCCGGTACGCCGTCCCGTCGCCCGCGACGTCGTCGAACACGACGGCGAACTGGTGCTGGCCCGTACCGCCATCGGCGCCCGGCCCGACCCCAGCCTGTCGCTGCGGGTCGCCGCGGCCGCCGCCGTCGCCGGGCTGCCGATCGCCCGCGCCACCTGCGAATGGCTCGCCGCGTACTGCCCGCCGCTGCCCGCCCCGTGGCCGGACGCCGCCCGCGCCGCCCTGGTCACCCTGCTCGGTGCCGGCGACGGCCTGGTGCCCACCTGGGAGACCTGCGACCGGTACGGCCTGATCGACGGCTGGCTGCCGGAATGGACCCGGATGCGCAGCCTGCCCCAGCACAACCCGGTGCACCGCTACACCCTCGACCGGCACCTCGTGCAGGCCGCCCAGGAGGCGACCGCGCACACCCGCGAGGTCGACCGGCCCGACCTGCTCCTGCTCGGCGCCTTCCTGCACGACGTCGGCAAGGGACTGCCCGGCGACCACAGCGTCGCCGGCGCACCCGTCGCCGGGAAGATCGCCACCCGGATCGGGCTGCCGCCCGCCGACGTGGCCATGATCGAGAAACTGGTCCGGCTGCACCTGCTGCTGCCCGAGGTCGCCACCCGCCGCGACCTCGACGACCCGGTCACCGTCGCCGGCGTCGCCGAAGCCGTCGGCGACACCACCACCCTCAACCTGCTGCACGGCCTCGCCCGCGCCGACGCCCGCGCCACCGGCCCCGCCGCCTGGTCGGACTGGAAGGCCCGGCTCGTCGCCGGCCTCGTCCGTCGCGTCCACACCGCCCTCGACACCGGCGCGCTGCCCGAACCGCCCGTACCCGACCCGGCCCTCGTGGCCGGGCCGCTGCCCGCCGTACACCTCGACGGGGAACGGGTCGCGGTGGCCGCCGCCGACCGGCGCGGCCTGCTCGCCGCGGTCGCCGGCTGCCTCGCCCTGCACCGCCTCGACGTCCTCACCGCCGACGCCTCCACCGTCGACGGGACGGCCCTGGTCGAGTTCCGGGTCCAGCCCCGCTACGGCACCCCGCCCGACTCGATCGCGCTCACCGTCGACCTGCGGCGGGCCGTCACCGGCGACGTGTCGGTGACCCAGCGGCTGCGCGGCCGGGCGATGGCCGCCCGGGCCGGCGGCGCCGCACCGAAGATCGTCTGGCACCGGGCGGCGGCGACGGACGCGGTCGTGCTGGAGTTGCGCGCGGCGGACGCGACCGGGCTGCTCTACCGGGTCACCAGCGCACTCGACGAGGCCGGCGTCCAGGTCCGGGCCGCCCGGATCTCGACGCTCGGCGGCGACGTGGTCGACGCGTTCTACCTCGTCGGCACCTTCGACGACGCCGAACTCACCCGCATCGAGACAGCCGTCCTGGCAGCGATCTGACAACGCCCGGCGGGGCCGGTGCGATCGGCCCCGCCCCGCCGCCCCGCCGCCCCTCCGCCCCTCCCCGCCGCCCCGCCCCGCCGCGCCGCGCCGCCGTGCGTCCCGCCCCGCCGCGCCGCCCCGCCGCGCCGCGTGCGCCCCGCCTCCCGCCGCGCCGATCAAGGTGATACTTGCCGCAGAACGGGCACGAATCACCACGATTTCTCCTCGATCAACGCGATCATGCGGTGCGGTCCGGCCGGCGGCGCCCGCATCGGGCACGCGATGCGTTGATCAAGGGGATGTTCACGGCAAAGCGGGCAGGTTTGGGGACGACTTCTCCTTGATCGGCGCGGCGGAGAGGGGCGGCTCCGACGGCGGCTGATCGGCGCGGGGGAGAGGGGGCAGCCCCGATGGCGGCTGATCGGCGCGGCAGGGGGGCGGCTCGGTGGCAGTGGGGGCGGGCCGGCGGCCCAAGTGGCCCGGCAGCGGGGGCGTGGGGTGGGTGGTCGGGGGTGTCGTGGCGGGGGTGCCGGGGTGGGTGGTGGGTCGGTGGGTGGGGACCGGGTGGGGGGTGGGCGGTTACTCTTGCGACGTCGGTCTCCAACGCGACCCGGCGCCCGGTCTCCGTCGGGACCCGGGAGTCCGGTGCCGTTGCGGCCGGGTGCCGGTCTCCGCCGCGGCGCGGCGCCCGGTTCCCGTCGCGGCCGACGAGGTTCTGCCCGCGGAAATCTGACGAACGGGATGTTGCGTCGTGTTTGACACCTTGAGTGACCGCCTCAACGGGATCTTCGGCAAGCTCCGCGGGAAGGGCCGGCTCAGCGACGCCGACATCGACGCGACCGCCCGCGAGATCCGGCTCGCGCTGCTGGAAGCCGACGTGGCGCTGCCGGTCGTCAAGGGGTTCATCGCCAAGGTCAAGGAGCGGGCGCGGGGCGCCGAGGTCTCCCAGGCGCTCAACCCGGCCCAGCAGGTCGTCAAGATCGTGCACGAGGAGCTGGTCGGCGTACTCGGCGGGGAGGCCCGGCGGCTCCAGTTCGCCAAGCAGCCGCCGACCGTGATCATGCTCGCCGGTCTCCAGGGTTCGGGTAAGACGACGCTGGCCGGCAAGCTGGCCCGCTGGCTCAAGGCGCAGGGGCACCAGCCGTTGCTGGTCGCCGCCGACCTCCAGCGTCCCAACGCCGTCGGCCAGTTGCAGGTGCTCGGCGGCCGGGCCGGTGTCGAGGTCTACGCGCCCGAGCCGGGCAACGGCGTCGGTGACCCGGTGCAGGTCGCCAAGGCGTCGATCGAGCACGCCCGGCGGGCCGCCCGAGACATCGTCATCGTCGACACCGCCGGCCGGCTCGGTATCGACGCGGAGATGATGGCGCAGGCCGCCAACATCCGCGACGCCGTCGACCCGGACGAGGTCATCTTCGTCATCGACGCGATGGTCGGCCAGGACGCGGTGACCACCGCCGAGGCGTTCCGCGACGGGGTCGGCATCACCGGCGTCGTGCTGTCCAAGCTCGATGGTGACGCGCGCGGTGGTGCGGCGCTGTCGGTACGGCAGGTGACCGGGCAGCCGATCCTGTTCGCCTCGACCGGCGAGAAGCTGGAGGACTTCGACGTCTTCCACCCCGACCGGATGGCGAGCCGCATCCTCGGCATGGGCGACGTACTCACTCTGATCGAGCAGGCCGAGCAGGCCTTCGACGCCGATCAGAAGGAGAAGATGACCGCCAAGCTGATGGGCGGCGAGCAGTTCACCCTGGAGGACTTCCTCGACCAGCTCATCGCCGTACGGCGGATGGGGCCGATCGCCAACGTGCTGGCGATGATGCCCGGCATGGGGCAGATGAAGGACCAGTTGGCGGAGGTCGACGACAAGCACTTCGACAGGGTCACCGCGATCATCCGGTCGATGACGCCGGGGGAGCGGACCAACCCGAAGATCATCAACGGCTCGCGCCGGGCCCGGATCGCCAGCGGTTCCGGCGTCACCGTCATGGACGTCAACCAGCTGCTCAACCGCTTCGCCGACGCGCAGAAGATGATGAAGCAGATGGGCGGCATGATGGGGCTGCCCGGTTCGCGGCGTAAGGCGACCAAGTCGCCGAAGAACAAGCGCAAGGGCAACAAGGGCGGCGGGCGGCCCCGCGCGGCCGGTCACGCGGCCGGTGGCGGCTTCCCGGGCGGCATGCCGCAGCTCCCGCCCGGCCTCGACCCGGGCGCGCTGCAGGGCGGCCAGGGCCTGCCGCCCGGCTTCAAGCTGCCGAACCTCGACTTCAGCAAGCTCACGAAGCGCCCCGACGGCAAGTAGCCGGCCGGCCGCCCGCCGGGGCGGCGGGCCGGCGGGCTGCCGTTCCGGACAGCGAGCCGGCGGGCGGGCGGGTGACATCGGGCGAGCGGAACGGCGGGTGGCGATGACGGCTTGGCACGTACGCGGCGTGGTGCTGCCCGACGACGAGGTACGCGACCTGTGGCTGGTCGGCGACCGGGTGACGTACGAGCCGGTCGCCGGGGCCACCACGATCGTCGACGGCGGGTTCGTCCTGCCCGGCCTGGTCGACGCGCACTGCCACATCGGCATCGCCCCGGGTGGCGCCCCGATCGACTCGCTCGACCGGGCCCGGGAACTGGCCGCCGTCGACCGTGACTCCGGGGTCCTGGCGATCCGGGACGCCGGTTCGCCGTACCCGTACCCGGAACTCGACGACGAGCCCGGGCTGCCGCGACTGGCCCGCGCCGGCCGACACGTCGCGCCGCCCCGGCGCTATCTGCGCGACATCGGTGTGGAGGTGGCGGCGGCGGACGTGCCGGCCACGGTCACCGCGCAGGCGCACGCGGGCAACGGGTGGGTGAAGCTGGTCGGCGACTGGATCGAGCGCGACGCCGGTGATCTCGCCCCGGCCTGGGACGATGCGACGTTGGCCGCCGCGGTCGACGCGGCGCACGCCGCCGGGGCCCGGATCGCGGTGCACACCTTTTCCGAGTCGGCCGTCGAGATCATGGTGCGGGCCGGCGTCGACTCGGTGGAGCACGGCACCGGGCTGAGTCTCGACCTGATCGACGTGATGGCCCGGCAGGGGACCGCGCTCGTCCCCACCATGATCAATATCGCGACGTTCGGCAACATCGCCGACCGGGCGCGGGACAAGTTCCCCGGGTACGCCAAGCACATGCTCGCCCTGCGCGACGGCTTCCCGGACGTGGTCCGGGCGGCGTACGAGGCGGGCGTGCCGGTCTACGTCGGCACCGACGCCGGTGGCGGGATCGCGCACGGGCTGGCCGCCCGGGAGATGCTGATGCTGCACGAGCGGGCCGGGATGCCGGCCTCCGACGTGCTGCGGGCCGCGTCGTGGGGCGCCCGGGAGTGGCTGGGATTCCCCGGCCTGGTCGAGGGCGGCCTCGCCGACCTGGTCGCCTACCCGAGCGACCCGCGTCGCGACCTGCGGGTGGTCGAGGCGCCGCAGCGGATCGTGCTGCGCGGCCGGATCGTCCGCTGAACCCGGTGCCGGGCGGGGGCTCACCGGGCCCCGGCGCGGAACATCCGCACCGCGGGACGGGGAGCGTCCGCCCGCCGGTCTAGGATGTGCGGTCATGGCACGCGTGCTCACTCCCCGCGCGGAGGACTTCCCCCGCTGGTACCAGGATCTGATCGCCAAGGCTCAGCTCGCCGACAACGGGCCGGTCCGCGGGACCATGGTCATCCGACCGGCGGGCTACGCCATCTGGGAGCGGATGCAGTCCGAGATGGACGCCCGGATCAAGGCGACCGGCGCGGAGAACGCGTACTTCCCGCTTTTCATCCCGGAGAGCTACCTCAAGCGCGAGGCCCAGCACGTCGAGGGCTTCTCGCCGGAGCTGGCGGTGGTCACCCACGGCGGCGGCAAGCAGCTCGCCGAGCCGGTCGTGGTCCGGCCGACCTCGGAGACCGTGATCGGCGAGTTCATGGCCAAGTGGGTCGACTCCTACCGCGACCTGCCGCTGCTGCTCAACCAGTGGGCCAACGTCGTCCGCTGGGAGCTGCGCCCCCGGATCTTCCTGCGGACCAGCGAGTTCCTCTGGCAGGAGGGGCACACCGCGCACGCCGACGAGGCCGACGCCCGGGCCTACGCGCGGCGGATCCTGCACGAGGCGTACGAGGACTTCATGGTCAACGTGTTGGGCATCCCGGTCGTCGTCGGCCGCAAGACCGCCCGCGAGCGTTTCGCCGGCGCGACCAGCACCTACACCCTCGAAGGCATGATGGGTGACGGCAAGGCGCTCCAGATGGGCACCAGCCACGAGCTGGGGCAGAACTTCGCCAGGGCGTTCGACATCACCTACAGTTCGGCCGACCGGACCGTCGAGCACGCCTGGACCACGTCCTGGGGGACGTCCACCCGGATGCTGGGCGGCCTGATCATGGCGCACGGCGACGACGACGGGCTGCGGGTGCCGCCGCGGATCGCCCCGATCCAGGCATACGTCATGATCGTCAAGGCCGGTGACGGCGTCGGCGAGGCGGCGGGCAAGCTGCGCGACGCGCTGCGCGACGCCGGGGTCCGGGTCGCGCTCGACGACCGGGTCGACACCCCGTTCGGCCGCCGGGCCGTGGACGCCGAGCTGAAGGGCTACCCGGTACGCGTCGAGGTCGGCCCCCGCGACCTCGCCGCCGGCAATGCGGTCGTCGTGCGCCGTACCGACGGCTCGAAGACCCCGGTCCCGGTCGGCGACGTGGTGTCGACGGTGCTCGCCGCGCTCGACGCCGACCAGAAGACGCTGCACGACAGCGCGCTGGCGTTCCGCGAGTCCCGCACCGTCGACGTCAAGACTCTCGACGAGGCGCTGGAGGCGTCGGCGACCGGCTGGGCCCGGCTGCCCTGGGCGGCGGTCGGCACCGAGGGTGAGACCCGCGCCAACGGCCAGGGCGTGACCGTGCGCTGCCTGGTCCGTCCCGACGGCTCGGTTCCGGACAGCGAGGACGAGCCGGACCTCGTCGCCATCCTCGCCCGCGCCTACTGACCGGCCGCCGCGCCGCACGCCCGCCCGGGGCCGCACACCGGCCCGGCGCGGCGGGGTGCGGCCCGGCGGTGCCGGGTCGATAGGGTCGGCGCATGCGTTTCGAGCCGGGCCAGTTGATCGTGCACCGCAACGTACGGCGTGGCCGGATCGGCTGGGTGCGTACGGCGCGGGTGGTCAGCGACGACCCGCGCGGCCTGCTGCTCTGGATCGACCGGGGCTCGGCGGTGGCCAACGAGGTCGCCGACAACGGCCGTGGGATGCGGGCCATGCCGTTCGCCGAGTGGACCCGCCGGTCCTACCGGCTGCTCCCCGGCCGGTGGGGCGGCCCGCCGGTGCTGAAGTTCCTGCCCTCCGGCGCGGCCCATTCGGTCTGGTGGTTCCGCGACGACGCCGGTGTCTTCGCCAACTGGTACGTCAACCTCGAGGAGTCCGGGGTCCGCTGGGACGACGGGCGGCTCGCCGGGATCGACATGGTCGACCAGGATCTCGACGTGGTCGTCCGCCCGGACCTGTCCTGGCAGTGGAAGGACGAGGAGGAGTTCGTCGAGCGGCTCGCGTTTCCGGACCACTACTGGGTGCGTGACGCCGAGGAGGTGCGGGCCGAGGGCAAGCGGGTGATCGCGCTCGCCGAGGCCGGGGCGTTCCCGTTCGACGGCACGTGGTGCGACTTCGTACCCGATCCGGGCTGGCACCCGCCGGCCGCCCTGCCGGACGGTTGGGACCGGCCGCCGGTCGAGCGGTGAGCCGCGGCGGCGGATTCCGGTCGCGGTTCGCGGTCCGGTGTGAGCACGCCGGGGTGGATCTGGCAGAATGGTTTGCTGGTATCCGGCACGCGTGCGGCGCCCTCTAACCCGGGCGCGTTGCCAGTCCATCCGAGCAGTCACCGGCCCAACCCCACTGTGCCGGTCGGCTCTCACCCGTGCACACCGCCCGTCCGGGCAGGTGCGACTCGCAACAGGAGCGAAACACGTGGCCGTAAAGATCCGGCTTCTGCGGATGGGCAAGATCCGCAACCCGCAGTACCGCATCGTCGTCGCCGACGCGCGCACCAAGCGTGACGGTCGTGCGATCGAGTACGTCGGGATCTACCACCCGAAGGAGCACCCTTCGGTGATCGAGGTCAAGTCCGACCGCGTCCAGCACTGGCTGTCCGTCGGCGCCCAGCCGAGCGAGGCCGTCCAGCGCCTGCTCGAGAAGACCGGTGACTGGCAGAAGTTCAAGGGCCTGCCCGCGCCGCCGCCGCTGCTGACCAAGGCGGAGAAGGCCGACCGCAAGGCCACCTACGAGGCCGAGGCCCAGGCCGCCGCCGGTGTCGCCCCGACCCCGGCGAAGTCCACCAAGAAGAAGGCCGACGAGCCGGCGAAGGCCGAGGAGCCGGCCGCCGCGGACTCCGGTGAGCAGGCCTGACGTGGCGTTGCGGCCCGCGCTCGAGCACCTGGTCAAGGGCATCGTCGACCACCCCGACGACGTACGGGTGCGGCTCGTCGACTCCCGGCGGGGCAAGCGCCTCGAGGTCCGTGTGCACCCGGAAGACCTGGGCACCGTGATCGGCCGGGGTGGGCGCACCGCGAAGGCCCTGCGTCAGGTGATCGGCTCGATCGGTGGGCGCGGCGTGCGCGTCGACATCGTCGACTCGTACTGATGCGCCTCATCGTCGGCCGGATCGGCCGGCCGCACGGCATCCGCGGTGAGGTCACCGTCGAGGTGCGGACCGATGAGCCCGAGACGCGTTTCGCCGCCGGGTCGGTGTTGGTCACCGATCCGGCGGCGTCGCCGGTCACCCCGGCGCCGTCCGCTCCCGGTCACCTCGTACGGGTTCCCGACCGGTTGACCGTCGAGTCGATCCGGTGGCACCAGGGCCGGCTGCTGGTCTGCTTCGAAGGGGTCGTCGACCGTGACGTCGCCGAGGTGCTGCGCGACACGATCCTGACGGTCGACAGCGCCGACGTGGCCGCGCCGACCGACCCGGACGAGTTCAACGACCACCAGCTCGTCGGGCTGACCGTGGTCGACCCGGCCGGCGAGACGCTGGGCGAGGTGGCCCGGATCGACCACGCGCCCGCCTCCGACCTGCTGGTCGTGCGCCGCCCCGACGGGCGTACGGCGCTGATCCCCTTCGTCAAGGCCATCGTGCCCGAGGTCGACCTGGCCGGTGGCCGGGTCGTGGTCGACCCTCCCGGCGGGCTGCTCGACCTGTGAGCCCCGGTCATTTCCGGAGGCAGTGATGCGTGTCGACATCATCTCGATCTTTCCCGAATACTTCAGCCCGCTCGACCTGTCGCTGATCGGCAAGGCGCGGGCCACCGGTCTGCTCGACCTGGCAGTGCACGACCTGCGCACCTGGACCCACGACGTGCACCGTACGGTCGACGACACGCCGTACGGCGGTGGCCCGGGCATGGTGATGCGGCCGGAGCCGTGGGGGGAGGCGCTCGACGCCGTCCTGCCGTCCGGCCCGCCGGCCCGGCTGGTGGTGCCGACGCCGGCGGGGGAGCCGTTGCGGCAGTCGCTCGCCCACGAGTTGGCCGCCGAGCCGCACCTGGTGTTCGGCTGCGGCCGCTACGAGGGCATCGACCAGCGGGTGCTCGACGACGCCGCCACCCGGGTCCGGGTGACCGAGGTGTCGCTGGGCGACTACGTGCTCTTCGGCGGCGAGGTGGCGGTTCTGGTGATCCTGGAGGCGGTGACCCGGCTGCTGCCCGGTGTGCTCGGCAACGCCGATTCGCTGGCCGAGGAGTCGCACGCGCACGGGCTGCTGGAGGGGCCGGTCTATACCAAGCCGCCGGTGTGGCGGGAGCGGGAGGTGCCGCAGATCCTGCGGTCGGGTGACCACGGGCGGATCGCCCGCTGGCGACGCGACGAGGCGTTGCTGCGTACCGCGCGGCGCCGGCCCGACATGCTGGCCGCGCTGGCCCCCGACGAACTGGACAAACGGGATGTCGCGGCGCTGACCGGGGCCGGGTTCCCGGCGCCGGCCGAGCGTATGGCAGAGTAGTGAGGTTGCCGTGGTCGGCCGCGCCGCGGTCGGCTACGAGGATCTCCGGGCCCGCCTCCTCCCCGCCAGCAATCCGGGGTGGACCGATGCCGGGGATCAGAATCACCCATCCGCGCACCGACGACCGGTGCGCCGTGATCTTCGAGGATGCAGCGATGAACACCCTGGACGCGTTGGACGCCCAGTCGCAGCGGACCGACATTCCGACTTTCCGGGCCGGTGACACCGTCAAGGTGCACGCCCGGGTCATCGAGGGCAACCGGTCCCGGGTCCAGATCTTCCAGGGCGTCGTGATCCGCCGCCAGGGATCGGGCCTGCGCGAGACCTTCACCGTACGCAAGATCAGCTTTGCGGTCGGGGTGGAGCGGACCTACCCGGTGAACAGCCCGGCCATCGACCGCGTCGAGGTGGTGACCCGGGGCGCCGTCCGCCGGGCCAAGCTCTACTACCTCCGCGAGCTGCGGGGCAAGAAGGCCAAGATCAAGGAGAAGCGGGAGAAGGTCACCGCTCCGGTCGCCTGACGGCGGGGCGAGACTTTCAGCCTTCTCACAGTGCCGTGATCGCTCGATACCTCTACGCTATGGAGAGTGACAGGCGAGACTGTGCTGCGCGGCGCTGACGAAACATCGAACGCCGCCAGTCAGTGAGTGGCGACGAACGCTACGTCCGCGGTGCGAGCCGCGGGAGCGGGACAGAATCGCTCTACCGCCCGTGGCGCCCTGACGGGGCCGCCGCGGGCGGTAGAGCTGTATATCGGGACCGGGGAGATTCGTAGCGTGGACGCGGAAGACGACCTGCGGGACGAGGTCGAGCCCTGGCGTCGCCGGGCCGACCGTCGACGCCAGCGCAAGCCCATGCCGCTCTGGCAGGAGTTGCCGCTCCTCCTCGTCGTCGCGTTCTGCCTCGCGGTGCTGATCCGCACCTTCCTGCTCCAGGCGTTCTACATCCCGTCCGGGTCGATGGAAGACACCCTCCTCGTCGGTGACCGGGTCCTGGTCAACAAGGTCGTCTACGACATGCGGGACCCCGTACGCGGCGAGGTGGTGGTGTTCCGGGGCACCGAGGCGTGGGCGCCGCAGCTGGAGGAGGAGCCGGCGGGCGGCTTTTTCGCCCAGCTCGGCCGTACGCTCGGCGACCTCGTCGGGGTGGGCCGCCCCGGCGAGAAGGACTTCATCAAGCGGGTCATCGGAGTGCCCGGCGACCGCGTTCAGTGCTGTGACGAGCAGGGCCGGCTCACCGTCAACGGCCACCCGCTCGACGAATCCAGCTACGTGTTGCGGAACTCGCCGCTCGAACTGCCGCCCAGCGCCGGCGACTGCGGGCCGCGGCGGTTCGAGGAGGTCGTCGTACCGCCGGGGCAGCTCTTCGTCATGGGCGACCACCGGCTCGTGTCGCAGGACGCCCGCTGTCAGGGGCCGGTGCCGATCGACAACGTGATCGGCCGCGCGTTCGCCGTGGTGTGGCCGTACTCGCAGTGGAGCAGCCTGTCGGTGCCGGAGACGTTCGAGACCGTGCCGCAGCCCATTGCCCTGGGGCCCGACGCGACACCCAGCAAGTCCGAGAATCCGGGAGGTATCGCCGTTGTTGTGCCTATTTTGGGTGGTTTCCTGTTCGCCGCGCGTTCCCGACTCCGGCCGCCGTCCCGTCGTCGTAGGCTCGTCCCGTGATTGACGAGCAGACCGACAAGCCCAAGAAGAACTCGTTCTGGCGCGAGCTGCCCATCCTGCTCGGCGTGGCGATCCTCGTCGCCGTCCTGGTACGGGCGTTCGTCATCCAGACCTTCTACATCCCGTCGCAGTCGATGGAACACACCCTCGACATCAACGACCGGGTGCTGGTCAACAAGCTCGTCTACAACTTCCGGTCGCCGGAACGGGGCGAGATCATCGTCTTCCGGGCACCCGGCGCGTGGCACGGGGGCGAGGAGGGCTCGGACTTCATCAAGCGGGTCATCGCCGTCGGCGGCGACCGGGTGGTCTGCTGCGACCCGCAGGACCGCTTGATGATCAACGGGCACTCGCTCGACGAGCCCTACATCTTCTCCGAGGGCGGCGTCTCCGACCCGGCGGCCAGCCAGGAGTTCGACGTCACCATCCCACCCGGACGGCTGTGGATGATGGGCGACCACCGGTCCGCCTCGGGCGACTCGCTGGAGCACTGGAACCGCTCGCAGGACATCGACAACGCGACGATCCCGGAGGACGCCGTCGTCGGGCGGGCGTTCGTGCTCTTCTGGCCCTTCGGCCGCGCCACCTGGCTGTCGATTCCCAGCACGTTCGACTCGGTGCCCGGCCCGCAGAGCTGACCGGCGCCGGCCCGCGCCGCGCCCCGGCCGGCGCGGGCCGTCCACCGGCCGCCCCGGCTCGGCGTCCCGAGCCGTACGGCCGGCACACCGGGGGTCCGGCCGGCCGCCGGAACCACCACCTAGGCTGGTGCGGTGCCTGACTTCATCCTCCGGCGGGCGGCCCGGGTGCTCCTCGTCGACCGGGCCGGACGGGTGCTGCTCTTCAACGGGTTCGATCCGGCCCGGCCCGACCACCGCTACTGGTTCACGCCGGGTGGCGGGCTGGAGCCGGCCGAGTCGCCGGCCGCCGGTGCGGTGCGCGAGCTGGCGGAGGAGACCGGGCTGCTGCTGACCCCGGCCGAACTCGGTGACCCGGTCCGGCACGAGGAGGTCGAGTTTCCGTTCGACGGCCGGTGGTATCGCCAGGAGCAGGACTTCTTCCTGGCCCGGGTCACGTCCTGGCAGGTCGACACGAGAGGGTTCGACGAGGTGGAACGGCACAGCATCGAGTCGCACCGGTGGTGGTCGGCCGACGAACTGGAACGGACCGCCGAGCGCTTCTATCCCGAGGATCTGCCGGGCCTGCTGCGCCAGTTGACCGCCGTACCGTGGGAGCCGGCGTGCTGACCCCGCCGCGCGCCGTGGTCCGCCGGGAGAGCGGCATCTACGCCCTGGAGCGCGTGCTGCAGCGCCGGGGTTTCCCGAACGTGGCCGGGGCGGACGAGGCCGGGCGCGGCGCCTGCGCGGGCCCGCTGGTCGCCGCCGCCGCGGTGCTGCCCGAGGGGCGGCGCGGCGAGATCGACGGGCTGACCGACTCGAAGCTGCTCACCCCGGCCAGCCGCGAGCGGATCTACACCGAGGTGGTCCGGCGGGCCCTGGCGTACGCGGTGGTGGTGATCCCGGCCGAGGAGGTCGACGCGCTGGGCCTGCACGTCTGCAACCTGGCCGCGATGCGCCGCGCCCTCGCCGCGCTGTCGACCCGGCCGGACTACGTGCTCACCGACGGGTTCGGGGTCGACGGGCTCGGCGTACCCGGCCTCGCGGTCTGGAAGGGCGACCAGGTGGCGGCGTGCGTGGCCGCCGCCAGCGTGCTCGCCAAGGTGACCCGGGACCGGATCATGGTCGAACTCGACGCCCGCTACCCCGGCTACGGGTTCGCCGAACACAAGGGCTACGTCACCGCCGACCACAACGAGGCGTTGCGACGGCAGGGGCCCTGTGCCGAACACCGTTTCTCGTACGTCAACGTCGCCACCGCGTCGGGGCGTGCCGGCAGCCCGCCACGGGCCCGTCGGCCGGAAGGGCTCGGTCGACCGGGCGGCGGGGTCGGCGGCACGGGTGGGGCCGACGGCTTGGACGAAGCTGACGCGGCGGGTGGCGCGGCCGGTTCGGGCGCGGGTGGGCCGGCCGGTTCGGGCGCGGGTGGCGCGGCGGGTTCGGGCGCGGCTCCGGCCGCCCGCGATGGAGGCGAGCCGATGGAGCGCACCGGCCTCGCAGGGAGTACCGTCGGCGTGGCGTTCGGGGAGCACCCTCGGCTGCCGGCGCCGGTGGGGGAAGATGTGGCAATGGAAGGCGGAGTGCGATGAGCGCGGAAGATCTCGAGAAGTACGAAACCGAGATGGAGCTGCAGCTCTACCGGGAGTACCGCGACATCGTCCGTCAGTTCTCCTACGTGGTCGAGACCGAGCGACGCTTCTATCTCGCCAACCAGGTGGACCTGCACGTGCGCAACTCGGAGGGCGAGGTGTACTTCGAGGTCGAGATGCACGACGCCTGGGTGTGGGACATGTACCGCCCTGCGCGGTTCGTCAAGAATGTCCGAGTGATGACTTTCAAGGATGTCAATGTGGAAGAGTTGGAGAAGCCTGATATCTCCCTTCCCGCAGACTCCGGATTCGGTAGCTGACTCCTCGTAACACTGCCATCACTGTCCGGATGGCGCAACGCCCGTCCCACGTTCCGGCACCCTCCACAGTGTACGGATCGGGCGCCGGCGATCCACAGTGGACCCGTCGCTGGTTGCCTGTCGCCGTCCCCCTCCGTGCGGCGTTGCCCCCGCCGTAGCAGATCCACCCGCCGGGCGGCGGTTGTCCACAGTCCGCCCGCCGTCCACAGGGCGTAGCCGGCGTCGTTGCGCCCGCCCCGGCCGCCGGCCAGGCTGCTCAACCATGACCCGGTACGTCTCCCGGCCGCCCCTCTTCCCGTCCCCGTCCCGCGTCGGCCGGCCGCCGGCGGGGTGCGTACCGCCAGCCTCGCGGCGGATGCCCGCATGGCGGCTGCTCCTGGTCGCCGGGCTCGCGGTCGTGATGGGTGTCGCGACACCGGTGCGGCCCGGTGCGGCCGGCCCGCCGGACACCCCGCAGCCGGCCGTGCAGCGGCCCGCCGGGGCCTTCCGCTGGCCACTCGACGGCACCCCACGGCCCGTACGACGCTTCGACCCGCCGCCCCGCCCGTGGCTGCCCGGCCACCGGGGCGTCGACCTGGCCGCCACGACCGGTGTCCCCGTGCTCGCCGCCGGCGCCGGCACGGTGTTCTTCGCCGGCCGGATCGCCGGGCGGGGCGTGGTCAGCGTGGTGCACGGCAACGGCCTGCGCACGACGTACGAACCGGTGCTGCCCGCCGTCACGGAAGGCGCGGCGGTCCGGGCCGGCGACCCGATCGGGACCCTGGAGGCCGGACACCCGGGCTGCCCGGTCGAGGCGTGCCTGCACTGGGGCCTGCGCCGCGGTGACGAATACCTCGACCCGCTGGCCCTGCTCGGCCTCGGCCGGGTCCGGCTGCTGCCGCAGCACCTGGCCGGGCCGTCGACGGTCGGCGGGGCCGCCGGCGGCCGTCGGGGGCGTCGACGGTCAGCGGGCCGGTCGGCGGGCCGGCGGGCCGGTGAGGGGTCGCTCGGGCGGGTGGGGGCGGTCAGCGGCCGGCGAGGAAGGCGGGCAGTTGCCGGGCCAGCCGGTCGAACTCCTCGGCGCGGTTGTAGACCTGCGCGCTCAGCCGGAGCAGTCCCTGCCCGCGCCAGGCGTTGATCGCCACCTCGACGGCCAGTTCGTCCGCGATCCGCTGGCGCAGGGTGTGCGCCTCCCGATGGTCGGTGACCAGGCCGGTCGGCAACGGCACGAGCCGCATCGCGACGGAGTCACCGCCGGGCCGGGGCAGCTCGTCGGCCGGGATTCCCAGCGCGGCACCGACCACCCGCTGCCCGTACGCGGCCAGTGCCGCGTTGTGCGCGCGTACCGCCTCGACGCCGAGGGTGCGCAGTGTGAAGAGCCCGGTCGGGGCGGCCAGCCACGGCGAATAGTCGAGGGTCCCCTGAAACTCGACCGACCCCGGGAAGCCGGTGGGCTGTTCCCACGAAACGACCAGCGGCTCGATCTGTTCCCGCCACTTCGCCGCCACCACCAGCACGGCGGTGCCGCGTGGCGCGTACGCCCACTTGTGGAAGTTGCCGACCCAGAAGTCCGCCCCGATCGCGTCGACCGCGACCGGCAGGTGACCCGGCACGTGGGCGCCGTCGACCAGCACCGCGACGTCGTGCGCCCGGGCCACGGCGGTGATCGCCGCGACCGGCAGCAGGCGGGCGGTCGGCGAGGTGATGTGGTCCACGATCAGCAGCCTGGTCCGGCCGGGGCGCAGCGCGGCGCGTACCGCGGCCACGATCTCCTGGTCGTTGGCCCGCAGCGGCACGGGCACGGACCGGGCCACCGCCCCGGTGCGGCGGCATTCCCGTTCGACGGCGAGCGACACCGCGCCGTATCCGTGGTCGGTGTGCAGGATCTCGTCGCCGGGGCGCAGCCGCATCGACCCGAGCACGATCGCGGCGCCGGTGGTGGCGTTGCCGACCAGGGCGGTGCCGTCCGGGTCGGCGCCGAGGAAACCGGCCAGGTGCCGACGGGTGTGCGTGATCCGCTCGACCAGGCCGGACTGGAAGAACCGCATCGGGTTGACGTCGACCTCGTCACGGATGCGCTGCTGGGCGCGTTGCACCCCGATCGGCACCGCGCCGAACGAACCGTGGTTGAGATACGCGACGGCCGGGTCGAGTGCGAACAACAGCCGGGCGCCGGTGATCGGTTCGGGTGGTCGCGGTCCGTCAGCGGTCACGGCGCGATCGTAGCTTCTGGCGATCAACGGCCTCCAGATCTCGCCAGCGGCGTGCTCGGCAACCCGGGGGCGGGCTCGGAGCGGTTGGCGCCCACGGTGCGAAGACGGCGCGTTCGGTGTCCGCCGGTGTGGGCCGTGGTCCGGTGCGTGGGTGGACCTGGAGTGCGGCCGGCGTGATGTGCCGCCGGCTGGGGTTCGGTGTGCCTGCTGGGCCCCGGTGCCCCGGCTGAGCCCCCGGTGTGCCGCCGGCCCGGCTCGGCGATCGAGAACGAGGCTAGGCGCGCGGATGGGCCTGCCGGTAGGCGGCGCGCAGCCGCTCCACTGACACATGGGTGTAGATCTGGGTGCTCGAGAGCGACGAGTGACCGAGCAACTCCTGCACCGCCCGCAGGTCGGCACCGCCCTCCAGCAGGTGGGTCGCCGCGGAATGGCGCAACCCGTGCGGGCTGGTGTGCGGCAGGCCGGCGGCCCAGGCGTAGCCGCCGACCACCCGGCGGGCGATCGTCGGTTGCAGCCGCCCGCCCCGGGCACCGAGCAGCAGGGCGTTCCCGCTGTCCGGGGTCGCCAGGTCGGGCCGGCCGAGCCGGAGCCAGTCGTCGACCGCCTCCTCGGCCGGCAGGCCGTACGGCACCGCGCGCTCCTTGTCACCCTTGCCGATGACCCGTACGACCCGCCGGCCCCGGTCGACGTCGGCGATGTCGAGCCCGCAAAGTTCGCTGACCCGGATTCCGGTCGCGTACAGCAACTCCAGCAGCGCCCGGTCGCGCAGCGGCACCGGCGCGGCCTCGTCGCCGGGGGCCTGCACCAGCGTGGCGGCCTGGTCGGCGCGCAGGACGGTCGGCAGTTCGCGCCGCCCCTTCGGGCTGGCCAGTTGGGCGCCGACGTCGGTGGCGAGCAGCCCGCCGCGGTGGGCCCAGGCGCTGAACGTGCGCCCGGCCGCCGCCCGGCGTGCCAGCGAACTGCGGGCCGCGCCCAGCGTGCGCAGCTTGGCCAGCCAGCTACGCAGCACGGCGATGTCGAGTTCTCCCGGTGCCGTGCAGCCCATCGCGCTGGCGTGGTCGAGCAGTGAGACCACGTCGGCGACGTACGCCCGTACGGTGTGCGCCGACCGGTTGTCGACCCGGGACAGGTGGCGGGCGAAGTCGTCGACCGCGTCCCGCATCGCCGGCGGCAGCTCTTCGTGGGTGACCTGCGTGCTTCGGCTCATCACCGTGACGGTGGCCGGTGCCGGGCACCGCGTCAAGCGGCCACGCCCCGGACCCGGGGCACGCCGACGGGGCACCGGGTCGGGGATCGCCGCTCGCCGCACGGGTCACGCCGGTCGGCCGCCGGGTGCGGGTCATTCCGGTCGATCAGCGGGTGCGGGTCGTGCCGGTCGGTCGCCGGGCGGGCCCGACCCGCGGGACTTCGGGGTCAGCGCGTAGCCGTCGTCGTGACGTACGACGAAACCGAGCTGTTCGAGCAGCGCGACCTTGCGCATCGCGGTCCGTACGTCGACTCCGGCCCGGGCGGCCAGCGGGTCGAGCCCGATCGGACCGCGCCGGGGCATCGCCTCCAGCAGCTGCGCGGCCTGGTCGTCGAGCCGGTCACGGGGCTGCTCGGGGGCGCGAACGGGCGGGGCCAGGTCCGCGCCGATCCGTCCGACCTCCTCGAGCACGTGCGGCACACCGGTGACCAGGCGGGCGTCGGGGTGGTCGCGCAGCAGTTCGTGGCAGCCGACGGACATCGCCGAGGTGACCGGTCCGGGCACGACCATCGCCCGACGACCGATGCCCAGCGCCCGGCGCATCGTCTGGGTGGCACCGCTGCGGGCCGCCGCCTCGACCAGCACCGTGCCGGCGGTGCCGGCCGCGATGACCCGGTTGCGGATCAGGAAGCGGTGCCGCAGCGGCTCCTGGCCGGGCAGCCACTCGCTGACCAGCAGCCCGGTGTCGGCGATGCGGTCGAAGAGCGCGGTGTTGCCCGCCGGATAGGGCCGGTCGAGCCCGCAGGCCAGCACCGCCACCGTCGTACCGTCGGCGTTCAGGGCGGCCCGGTGCGCCGCCGCGTCGATGCCGAACGCACCGCCCGACACCACGGTCCAACCGCGCTCGGCGAGACCGAAGCCGAGTTCCCCGGCGACGTGCAGGCCGTAGGGGCTGGCCGCCCGGGCACCCACGACGGCGACCGCGCGGTCGAGCGCGCCGGCGAGGTCGAGATGGCCGCGTACCCAGAGACACAGGGGCGGCGCGGTCTCCCGGTCGACCCTGCGTTCGGCGTCGAGGGCCAGCCGGGTGAGATCGCCGACCGGCCCCGGCCACTCGTCGTCGCCGGGCACCACGATCCGGGCGCCCAGCCGTCCGGCCCGTTCGGCCGCGGCCTCGGCCACCGCCCATGGATCGCCGCTGGCGAGCCGGGCCCCGACCGCCGTACGCAGCCCGGGGTCGGGCACATCGCCGTCGACCATCCGCTGTAGCGCGCGTACCGGGCCGTCGGTGGCCACCATCCGGTAGGCCGCCCAGTTGCCCGGCTCGGCGAGCCAGTTCACCGCGACCCGGGCCAGCCGGGTCCGGTCGATGCCACCCATCGTGCACTCCCTTCGAAGGCGGCCGGCGGGGCCGGCCATGGTGGGTACCAGGTGCCAATCAGGCCGACCGGCCCGAGCGGAGCTGGCTCGCCTCGGCAACGTCGTCGGCACCGGGGCGGTCCCGCCCGTCGAGGTCGGCGATCGTCCAGGCCATCCGGATCACCCGGTCGTAGCCGCGGGCGGACAGCGCCCCGGTGTCCAGCGACCGGCGCAACTGCTCGGTGTCGCGGGCCGGCAGCCGCCAGCGGGTGCGTCGCAGGTGCGGGCCGGGTACGTCGGCGTTGACCCGCCAGCCCGTGCCGGCCCACCGCTGCGCGGCCGCCGAACGGGCGGCCCGGACCCGCTCGGCGACCACCGCCGACGGCTCGGCCGGGGTCGCGGCGGCGACCAGGTCGGCGGCCCGCAGCGGCACGAGCGGCACCTGTACGTCGATCCGGTCCAGCAGCGGCCCGGACAGCCGCCCGATGTAGCGGCGCCGGGCCAGCGGGGTGCACTCGCACGCCAGGTCGCCGGACGGCTTGGCGCACGGGCACGGATTCGAGGCCAGGACGAGCTGGAAGCTGGCCGGGTATTCGGTCGCGCCACGGCTGCGGGTGATCAGCACCCGGCCGCTCTCCAGCGGCTGCCGAAGCGCCTCCAGGGCCCGGACGTTGAATTCGGCGGCCTCGTCGAGGAAGAGGACGCCCCGGTGGGCCAGCGACACCGCGCCGGGGCGGGCGAGGCCGCTGCCGCCTCCGACCAGCGACGGGACCGTCGCGGTGTGGTGCGGCGCCTGCAACGGCGGCCGGCGCAGCAGCCGGCCGCCCGGCGGGAGCAGGCCGGCGATCGAGTGCAGGGCGCTGACCTCGAGCGCCGCCTCGTCGTCGAGCGGCGGCAGGATCGACGGCAGACGCTCGGCCAGCATGGTCTTGCCGGCGCCGGGCGGCCCGATCAACGCGACGTGGTGCCCGCCGGCCGCCGCGATCTCCAGCCCACGCCGGCCGAGCCCCTGCCCGGCGACCTCGGCGAGGTCGGGCCCGGCCGGCGGGGACACCGGATCCGGCTCGGGCGGCTCGAGCAGCCGGCCGCCGTCGCGGACGAACGCCACCAGCCGGTGCAGCGAGTCGACGCCCTTGACCCGTACGCCGGGCACGACGGCCGCCTCGGCGGCGTTCGCCAGCGGCACGACCACCCGGGTTATTCCGGCCCGTACGGCGGCGACGACCATCGGCAACACCCCGCGCACCGGGCGTACGGCCCCGTCGAGCCCGAGTTCGCCGAGGATCGCCACCCCGTCCAGCGGGGCCAGCGGCAACTCTCCGGAGCCGCCGAGCAGTGCGCAGGCGATGGCGACGTCGAACCCCGAACCGTGTTTGGGCAGGGTGGCCGGCAGCAGGTTGACGGTGATCCGCCGGTTCGGCCAGCTCTGGCCGGAGTTCACGATCGCCGCGCGGACCCGGTCCCGGGCCTCGTTGAGCGCGGTGTCGGGCAGGCCGGACAGTGCGACCGTCGGCAGGCCGGCGGCCAGGTCGGCCTCGACCTCGACCAGATGGCCGGTGACCCCGAGCAGGCCGACCGAGAGCACCCGGGCGTAGCTCATCGCCGCCACCCGCCCGCCGCGCCGCCGACGGGCCACGGACCGCCCGCCGCCCCGCTGCCGGCGGCCGTGTCGTCCGTCGCCACGCCGCCGGCCGGCCTGGTGACCGACGGCCGGCCCGACGGAGGTTCCCGGCGAGGACCCGGCATCAGAACGCCGCCCGCACATGTTCCACCGTGGCCGGACCGCGCCCGGTGGTGTGCACCGCGACGACGTCGAAGCGGACCTCGCGCGGGTGTGTGGCGGCGCCGGCGAGCCAGGTGGCGGCGAGCCGGCGCAGGCGCCGTGCCTTTGCCGGCACCACCGCCGCGGCCGGTGGCCCGTACGTGGTGCTCCGCCTGGTCTTCACCTCGCAGAACACCAGGGTCTCGCCGTCCCAGGCGATGATGTCGACCTCGCCGTGGACGCACCGCCAGTTGCGAGCCACCACCCGCAGCCCCGCCGCGACCAGGTGCTGCACCGCACGGCGTTCGCCGTAGGCGCCGACCGCCCGTCTCACCAACGTCATGCCACGAGGCTGGCCGTCCGGGCCGCTCAGGGGTAGGGCGGCCGGCCCGCCTGTGGACGGCGGGCATCCCTGTGGACAGCCGGACGATCAAGTGGTCGCCGTGCTATGGCGTACCGCTCCGGCCGTGCGGGCCGGTCCGGGGCAGGATCTCGACGGCGCCGCCGGTCGGCTCATCCTGCGACGCGGCGGCCCGGCGCCCGCGACACGTGACAGGCGGCGGGGCCGGTACGGGCGACCGGTTGGCGATGATTGCCAGGGTCGAATACGGTGCGGGACCGTGGACGGTCAACGTAACTACCCCGATGAGCAGGAACCCCGCTGGTACGCCGGTGAACGCGGCTACTCCGAGTCCGGCTGGCGTGGCCGGGCGGACGAGCGCTACCCCGACGACGGCTACCGGGTGCCCGAGCAGCGCTCCGGCGAGGTCGAGGAGAACCGCTACGCCGCGCTGGCCGACCCCGGGCCGCGTCATGCCGGACCGGGCGGCTACTCCGACGGTGACCGCTACACCGACAGCGACCGCTATGCGGGCGGTGACCGATACGCCGACGACGACCGGTTCGGGGCCGACCGGCACCGGGAGCCGGAGTCCCGGCACGCCGAAGAGCTCCGCACGCAGCTCGACATCGAGGTGCGCGACGACCAGGCGCGTGCCGGCTACGGAAGCGGCGAGGCGGCCCGGGGTGCCCTCGGCTCGATCCGGCTGCCGCTGGAGCCTCCGTCGCGCGGCACCGGTGGCGGCGCAGACCTGCTGGACAGCGGGCGCGGCGAGCCGCTCGACACCCGGCGTGGCGGTCCCGAACGGACCGGGCTGGTGGAGATCGGACGCCGGCCGACCGAGCCGGGACGGCCGGTGTCACCGGCGGGGCCGCCGGCCCCGGAGCCGGCCCGCTCCGTGATCGACGTACCGGTCTCGCCGGTCGAGCCGGGGCCGATGGCCGAGCCGCCGCGCGCCGCCGAACCGCAGCACCGGCCGGAGATGCACCACCACACCACCGAGGCGTTGCGGGCCCCCTCCGACGCACACCGCATTCCGGACGCTCCCCGTGTTCCGGACGCCGGCCGGACGATCGACGCGAACCGGGACGGCGATGCGCACCGGCCGCTGGAGCTGCCGACCGGGCCGATGCCGGCCGTCACGATGCACCAGGCCGAGGCGCCGCCCGGTGACGGGCCGCGATACCCGAGCGACCCGTTCGACCGCGCCGCGCCGCGCCGCCCCGGCGGCGGCACCGCGCCGGTCGGCGACGGCGTGTACCGAACCCGCCGCCCCGGCCTGGCGGTCGCGTACGCCCTGCTCGTCCTGATGTTCGAGGTGCCCGCCCTGGTGCTGCTCGCCAGCGCGCTGCTCGCCGACCCGATCTCGTTCGGCGGGGTGGTCGCGGGCGTGATGCTGGTCCTCGGGCTGCCGGTCTTCGGCGCCGGCCTCTACGCCCTGGCGACCGGCGCGGCCGGGCTCGCCGAGCCGGGTCGCGCCTGGCTACGGCCACCGACCGCCTACCTCACGGTCGGCCTGGTGCTCTTCGTCGCGGCGGCGCTCGCGGCCGGCTGACCCCGGCCGGGGCCGGCCGGGCGCGGGCGTCCGGCCGGCCACCAGCCGGGTCGGTCCGGCGCCGGTCACCGGCGGGTACGGGTCGGGGCCGGAGCGGCCACGTCAGGGCGTACACTTATCGACTGGCGACCGCCATGCGGTCGACCTCGCGCGCCCTCCCTGCGGTCATCCGTGGGGCGACGGCCCCCTGGTCCCGACTCCGTTCGGGTCCGCCATGGCCGACGACCAGGTGCCAGGATGCCCGGCCGGCCGGCCGGGCGTGACAACCAGGGACCACAGAAGGAGCACCCCACCATGGCCGTAGTGACCATGCGTCAGCTGCTGGAGAGCGGCGTCCACTTCGGGCACCAGACCCGGCGCTGGAACCCGAAGATGAAGCGCTTCATCTTCACCGAGCGTAACGGCATCTACATCATCGACCTGCGCCAGACTCTCGACTACATCGAGAAGGCGTACGAGTTCGTGCGTGGCACCGTCGCCGAGGGCGGCAGCATCCTTTTCGTCGGCACCAAGAAGCAGGCGCAGGAGGCCATCGCCGAGCAGGCGACCCGGGTGGGCCAGCCCTACGTCAACCACCGCTGGCTGGGCGGCATGCTGACCAACTTCCAGACGGTCTACAAGCGGCTCCAGCGGATGAAGGAGCTGGAGGCGATCGGCGACCTCAGCGGCACCGCGCAGGGCTACACCAAGAAGGAGACGCTCCAGCTCTCCCGCGAGAAGATCAAGCTCACCCGCACCCTGGGTGGTCTGCGTGACATGCAGAAGGTGCCGGCCGCGATCTGGGTCGTCGACACCAAGAAGGAGCACATCGCCGTCGACGAGGCCCGCAAGCTGGGCATCCCGGTGATCGCCGTGCTCGACACGAACTGTGACCCCGACGAGGTCGATTTCCCGATTCCGGGCAACGACGACGCGATCCGCTCCGCCGAACTGCTCACCAAGGTCATCGCCGCGGCGGTCGCCGACGGCCTGATCGCCCGCTCCGGCCGGCAGCGCGGCACCGACGAGAAGCCCGAGCCGGGTGTGGTCGCGGCCGACGAGCCGCTGGCCGAGTGGGAGCGCGAGCTGCTGGAGACGCCGGAGAAGAAGGCCGACGAAGAGCAGAAGGCTGCCGAGCCCGCGGCGGCTGCCGAGCCCGCGGCGGCTGCCGAGCCCGCGGCGGCTGTCGAGCCCGCGACGGCTGCCGCCGAGTGACCTCACCGTCGGGCCGGGCCGGCCGCGAACCCGTGGCCGGCCCGCCCGATCGGGTACGAGGGCACGGTGCGCCCCGGATTGGGTAATCCCCAACTGACCACCCCACCCACAGCCTCAAACATCGAAGAGAGAGTCATGTCCAACTTCACCGCCGCGGACGTCAAGAAGCTCCGCGACCTCACCGGCGCCGGCATGATGGACTGCAAGAAGGCGCTCACGGAGACCGAGGGCGAGTTCGACAAGGCTGTCGAGCTCCTGCGGATCAAGGGCGCCAAGGACGTCGACAAGCGCGCGGGTCGCACCGCCGCGAACGGCCTCGTGGCCCACTCCGGCAAGGCGCTGCTCGAGCTCAACTGCGAGACCGACTTCGTCGCCAAGAACGCCGACTTCATCGCGCTGGCCCAGCAGTTGGTCGAGCACGGCGAGCAGGCCGGCGTCGCCGACGCCGAGGCGCTGCTGGCGTCGACGCTGCCGGACGGCCGTACCGTCGCCGACACCGTGCTCGAGCAGTCGGCCAAGATCGGCGAGAAGCTCGTGCTGAACCGCTTCGCCAAGGTCGACGGCACGGTCGCCGTCTACCTGCACCGCAAGGCGCAGGACCTGCCGCCGCAGGTCGGCGTGCTGGTCGAATACGCCGGCAAGGCCGACGAGGCGGGCGACGCCGACGCCCGTGCCGTGGCGATGCAGATCGCCGCGATGCGGCCGAAGTTCCTCACCCGTGACGAGGTGCCGGCCGAGACGGTCGAGTCCGAGCGGCGCATCGCCGAGCAGAGCGCCCGCGAGGAGGGCAAGCCCGAGGCTGCCATCTCCAAGATCATCGAGGGTCGCGTCAACGCCTTCTTCAAGGACTTCGTCCTGCTGGAGCAGGCGTCGGTCACCGACAACAAGAAGTCGGTCAAGCAGGTCATCGGCGAGGCCGGCATCGACGTGACGCGGTTCGTCCGGTTCGAGGTCGGCCAGGCCTGACCGAGCCCGACCGTGCGGTTCTCCCGCCCCTGACGGGCGGGACGGCCGCGTGGGTATAGACAATCCGAGGAGGCCGCTGGTGTACGTGATAGGCACCGCGGCCTCCTCGTCCCATAAGGTGGGCGGCGGCACCCTCCGGTGCCACCGCGCGGCGGGCTTGCCCCGCGCATGAGAGGCGGGTCGGATGACGCAGACCGTGAATGAGCAGACCGCTGTGCAGGACGATCCCACCGCACCACCCCCCGGCCGGTCCCGACGGGTCGTCCTGAAGTTGTCCGGCGAGGTCTTCGGCGGCGGGGAGGTCGGCGTCGCCCCCGACGTCGTACAGGCCGTCGCCCGGCAGATCGCCACCGTCGTCCGGCGCGGGGTGCAGGTCTCCGTGGTGATCGGCGGCGGCAACTTCTTCCGCGGCGCGGAGTTGCAGAAGCGCGGCATGGACCGCGCCCGGGCCGACTACATGGGCATGCTCGGCACCGTCATGAACTGCCTCGCGCTGCAGGACTTTCTCGAGAAGGAGGGCATCGAGACGCGGGTACAGACCGCGATCACGATGGCCCAGGTCGCCGAGCCCTACATCCCGCTGCGGGCGATCCGTCACCTGGAGAAGGGCCGTGTGGTCATCTTCGGTGCCGGCGCCGGAATGCCCTACTTCTCTACCGACACGGTCGCCGCCCAACGGGCGCTGGAGATCCGTGCCGACGTGGTGCTGATGAGCAAGAACGGTGTGGACGCCGTCTACACCGCCGACCCGCGCACCGATCCCGATGCCCGCCGGCTCGACACCGTCACGTTCGCCGAGGCGCTGAGCCGCGGCCTGCGGGTCGCCGACGCCGCGGCGTTCAGCCTCTGCATGGACAACGGCCTGCCGATGCTGGTGTTCGGCGCGGAGGGCGAGGACACCATCATCCGGGCGGTCGGTGGCGAGCGGATCGGGACCCTGATCACGGCCTAGGCCGTCCGACGACCTACGAGCAAGAGAAGGAGGCGACGGAGCAGGTGATCGACGACACGCTCCTCGAGGCCGAAGAGAAGATGGACCGCGCGGTCGAACACGCCAAAGAGGAGTTCGGCGCGATCCGGACGGGGCGGGCCAGCCCGGCGATGTTCTCCAAGGTCATCATCGACTACTACGGCACCCCCACGCCGCTGACCCAGATGGCGTCGGTGGGTGTGCCCGAGCCCCGGATGGCCATCATCAAGCCGTACGACGCCTCGCAACTCCAGGCGATGGAGAAGGCGATCCGCGACTCCGACCTGGGGGTCAACCCCAACAACGAGGGCAACCAGCTCCGGATCCTGCTGCCGCAGATGACCGAAGAGCGGCGCCGCGACATGATCAAGGTGGCCCGCAACAAGGGCGAGGAAGCCAAGGTCGCGATCCGCAACGTGCGGCGCAAGGCGAAGGAAGAGCTGGACCGCATCGTCAAGGACGGCGAGGCCGGCGAGGACGATGGACGCCGTGCCGAGAAGGAACTCGACGACCTCACCCACCGCTACGTGACACACATCGACGAGCTGGTCAAGCACAAGGAAACCGAGCTGCTCGAGGTCTGATGTCCTACCTCGACCCTCATCCCGGATCGGGCACCGACGCACATCGGGCGCGGCACACCGGTGCCGCGCCCGATCCCTACGCCCGGCACTCGCACCCCGACGCCAACCCGTCGCCCAGCCCCGACGACTGGCCGCCGCGTAACGGCAACGGGTACGCCGTACCGGGTCGGCCGCCCGGTGGGCATGGCGGGTACACGAACGGTGCCGTCCCCGCGTACCCGCCGGGTGCCGGTGACGATCCCGAGCCGGTGGTGGACGAGCAGACGGCCGCCTACCCGGTGGTGGACGCGGGCGCGCAGACGGCCGCCTACCCGATGGTGCAGCCGCCGGAACCGTCGGAACCGCCGCGTCGGCGGCAGCCGGGGAAGCGCCGGGCCGGCCGCCCGGGTACGGCCGCCGGGCCGAAACCGCCGAGCCGGGCCGGCCGCAACCTGCCCGCCGCGATCGGGGTCGGCGTCACCCTCGGCGCGGTGCTCGTCGGCACCCTGTTCGCCTACCGGCCGGCGTTCCTGGTCGTGATCGCGCTGGCGTTCAGCGTCGGAATCTGGGAGATGACCCGCGCGGTACGCGCCGTCGACGCCCGTCCACCGATGGTTCCGCTGCTCGCCGGCGGCGTACTCATGACCGGTCTGGCCTGGCAGGTCGGTCCGGACGGGCTTCTTCTCGGGCTCGTGGTCACGGTGCTCGCCGCCCTCGTGTGGCGGATCGGCGACGGGTGGGCCGGCTACCGGCGTGACCTGACCGCCTCCGTGCTCATCGCGGTCTACGTGCCGTTCCTCGGCGGGTTCGCCGCGCTGATGGCCGCGATGCCGGACGGTGACTGGCGGATCTTCGTCATTCTCGCGGCCGTGGTCCTGTCCGACACCGGCGGTTACGCCGTCGGTGTCCTCCTCGGCCGGCATCCGATGGCCCCGTCGATCAGCCCGAAGAAGTCCTGGGAGGGGTTCGGCGGCTCGGTGACCGCCGCGGCCGTCGGCAGCGCTCTGCTGCTCTACTTCCTGCTCGATGTAGCGCCCTGGTGGGGAGCGGTCTTCGGGGTGGCGGTCTCGGTGGCCGCGGTCCTCGGCGACCTGGCCGAGTCGATGATCAAACGCGATCTCAACATAAAGGACATGAGTAACCTACTGCCCGGGCACGGCGGCCTGATGGACCGGCTCGACTCGGTCCTCTTCGCGGTGCCGACCGCCTACTTCCTCCTGACGCTGTTCGCCCCACCCGGCTGAGGGATGGTGCACGTTTGGGGGTCCTCGGGGCCGGGCGGTCCGGCCGGCGCGTGGGACACTGGACAGGCCATGAATAGCCTGCCAGTGATCCCGATCAGCCCCACCGGCACTGCCGGCACGACCAGCCCCGCCGGTTCCGCCGGCGTGGCCGACCCGGCCGGCCCCGGCGGCACGCCCGGCCCGGCTCCCGGAGCCGCCCGGCGGGCCTCGATGCCGCCCCGGCACCTCGCCGACCTCGACCTCGCCGGCCGGCGGGCCCTCGTCACCGAACTCGGCGAGCCCGCCTTCCGGGCCCGGCAGATGTCGACGCACTACTTCGGCCGGCTGGTCCGCGACCCGGCCCTGATGACCGACCTGCCGGCCGCCGCCCGGGACCGGCTGGCGGCGGAGCTGCTGCCCACCCTGCTCACCCCCGTACGCGAGATGGCCTGCGACGACGGGGCCACCCGCAAGGCCCTGTGGCGGCTGCACGACGGAGCGCTCGTGGAGAGCGTGCTCATGGGTTATTCCGACCGGGTCACGGTCTGCATCTCCAGCCAGGCGGGCTGCGGGATGGCGTGCCCGTTCTGCGCCACCGGGCAGGCCGGACTGACCCGTAACCTCTCGACGGCCGAGATCGTCGACCAGGCCGTCTACCTCGCCGGTGTCGCCGCCTCCGGTGTGGTCGCCGGCGCCCCACCCCGGTTGTCGCACGTGGTGTTCATGGGCATGGGGGAGCCGCTGGCCAACTACGCCCGGGTCGTGGCGGCCGTACGCCGGCTCTGTGCACCGGCACCGGAGGGCCTCGGGCTGTCCCAGCGGCACATCACCGTCTCCACCGTCGGGCTGGTCCCGGCGATGCGCCGGCTCGCCGACGAAGACCTCTCGGTCACCCTTGCGCTGTCGCTGCACGCGCCCGATGATGAGCTGCGCGACGAACTCGTGCCGGTCAACCAGCGCTGGAAGGTCGCCGAGGTGCTCGACGCGGCGTGGGCCTACGCCGACCGGACGGGGCGCCGGGTATCGATCGAATACGCGATGATCAAAGAGGTGAACGACCAGCCGTGGCGAGCCGACCTCCTTGGCCGGCTGCTGGCTGGGCGGCTGGCCCACGTGAACCTCATCCCACTCAACCCGACCCCCGGCAGCCGCTGGGACGCCAGCCCCAAGCCGGTGGAGCGGGAGTTCGTCCGCCGCTTGCGCCAGGCGGGCGTCTCGACGACCGTACGCGACACCCGTGGCCAGGAGATCGACGGCGCCTGCGGGCAGCTCGCCGCCGCCGAGGTGGACCGGTGAGCGGGCGGAACGGGCGGACCCACGACCGCTGCCGGCGCGGCGGGTGGGCGTCAGAATGGCACAGTTGGGCGTGCGGGCCAGCCCGGGCCCGCCGGCCGGTTGCCGGGTGACCAGGCGTGACGAGCGAGCGAACCAGGAGACATAGTGGCGAGTCAGGGTCAGCGTTTCCGGCGTAAGGCGCTCCGTCGGGGTTACAAGGTCGACGAGGTGGACACCTTCCTCGACCGGGTCGAGGCGACGCTCGCCGGTGAGCCGGTGGGCTCGCCGGTCGCCTCGCAGGAGGTCCACGACGTGGTCTTCCGGGTCCGGTTCGGCGGCTACGACGAGTGGCAGGTGGACCTGCACCTCGACCGGGTGGAGCGGCAGCTCGCCGAGTTCGAGGAGCGCGGCGGCCCGGCCCACGCGCCGGAGCCCCGCGCCGTCGAGCGATTCGACCGCGGTGGCCCGCCCGACCGTAAGGCCCCCGACCGGATGGGGCCGCCGGACCGGATGGGTCCGCCGGACCGTCTCGGCCCGCCCGACCGTCTCGGCCCGCCCGACCGGATGGGGCCGCCGGACCGGATGGGTCCGCCCGGACGCGACGACCGGATGCCTCCGGTCGGTTCCGCCCCGCCACCCCGTGCGATGCCGGCACCGGCCGGCCCGCCGCCCGGCGACCCCTACGGCCGCTACGACGAGCCCACCGGGTCGTTCGGCGGTGGCTATGACGGCCCCCGCGGCTACGACGGCCCGCCCGGCCCGGCCGGTCCTCCGCCGGGTGCCGGCCCGCGCCGGTTCGACGAGCCCGACGACCGGTTCGACGGTTTCGAGCCCGGCCGGCACGGCCGCATGGACATGACCGCCGAGATCCGGATGCCCGACCGCGACCCGCGCGCCGCCGGCCCGCGTACCGGACCGGCCGGCCCGCCGCCGGACCGGCCTCCCTACGATCGCCCACCGGTGGCCCGCGCGCCGTTCGACGGCCCGCCGGTCGACCGCCCGCCGCTGGACCGGCCGCCCTACGACCGGCCCCAGTTCGACGGTCCGCCGCCGCTGGACCGGCCCCAGTTCGACGGACCGCCACCGCTGGACCGGCCACCGTTCGGCGGGCCGCCACCCGCCGGCGGCGACGCGCAGCGGGTCGACGAGATCCGGCGTACCTTCCAGGTTCGCCGCTTCGGCAGCGGATACGACCCGGTGCAGGTCGACCGGCTCTTCGACGGGATCCTCATGGCGATGTCGGGCCGTGGCCCGATGCCGGTCGACCCGGCCGCCCTGGACAACACCCGGTTCGAGTTGGTGCCGGGCGGCTACTTCGAGGCCGAGGTCGAGGCGGCGCTCAAGGAGGTCCAGGACATCCTGCGCCGGCACTGAGCCGCACGCACGAAGGGCCCGTTCCGGTACGTACCGGAACGGGCCCTGTGTGTTTCCGGGGCCGGTCTGGTGCCGCGACCCGGCACGGGCCGACGGCTGGTGCCGCGAGGGTGGTCGCGGCGCGGAGCGGCCGGTGTCAGTTACGCAGGCCGTTGCGGCGCAGCACGATGTCGCCGACGACGATGAGCAGCAGCAGCGCGGCGAGGCCGACCAGCCAGATGTCCTCGACGCGGCCCTCGTGGTTACCGATGACCATCGACAGCAGCAGCAGTGCGGACACCACCGCACCGATCTGGCCCGCCTTGCGGTGGCCCGGCTTGCGCTGGTCGGGTGAGGTTACCGGCTCGCTTCCCGCCACGGTGAGGTCCTTTCCCAGGTGATGCGATCTGGGTAAGAGTCTGGCACGGGCCACCCGGCCCGCCGCCAGTGGGCCGTACGACCCGTTCGGTGGCGTCGGCGAACCGCGGCACCGCCGGCTCCGGTAGCGTTTTGCCGTACACCTTGATGGTCTTGATCTAGGAGGTCTGTGCGGTGCGAGTGACCGGTACGGGGCACGCCAGCATGCGGATCGACACGGCCGCGGGCAGCATCCTGTGCGACCCGTGGGTCAACCCGGCCTACTTCGCCTCCTGGTTTCCCTTCCCGGACAACTCCCAACTCGACTGGGAGACGCTCGGCGACGTCGACTACCTCTACGTGTCGCACCTGCACCGTGACCACTTCGACGAGGCGCACCTGCGCCGCTTCATCTCGAAGAAGGCGACGGTGCTGCTGCCGGAGTATCCGACCTCGGAACTCGAAGACGAGTTGCGCGAGGTGGGTTTCACCCGGTTCATCCGGACCAAGACCAACGAGGTGACCGAACTCGACGGCGGCCTCAAGGTGCTTATCCAGGCGCTGACGTCGCCCACCGACGGTCCCATCGGAGACTCGTCGCTGTGGGTCGAGTACGACGGCGTCCGGCTGCTCAACCAGAACGACGCCCGACCGACCGACCTGACCATGTTCGCCGAACTCGGACATGTGCACGCGCACCTGCTCCAGTTCTCCGGCGCTATCTGGTACCCGATGGTCTACGAGCTGCCCAACGCGGCCAAGACCGCGTTCGGCAAGCAGAAGCGGGAGCGGCAGTACGACCGCACCTGGCGCTACATCGACGACCTGAAGGCGTCGCACGTCTTCCCGATCGCCGGTCCGCCGTGCTTCCTCGACGACGAGTTGTGGCAGTTCAACGACATCCACGGCGACGAGGGCAACATCTTCCCCGACCAGTCCGACTTCCTGCGCGAATACGCCAAGGTCGGCGGCAGCAACGCGATCGTGCTGCTGCCCGGCACGGTCACCGAGCTGACCGCCGACGGTGGGGCGCGCACCGAGCACCCGGTGGCGGACCTCGACGAGTTCTTCGCCAACAAGGAACAGCACCTGCGCGAATACCAGGAGCGGCAGCGGCCGGTGATCGAGGCGGCGAAGCAGTCCTGGCGGCACCCCGAGGTCGACGTGCTCAAGGAGATGAAGCGGCGGATCGAGCCGCTGCTCGAGGAGTCGGTCTACCTCGCCAAGGGCGTCGGTGGCCCGGTCCGGTTCGACCTGGTCGGCTACGACGGCGAGTCGATCGAGTCGGTCGTCGTGGACTTCCCGGGCAAGCAGGTTCGCCCGTACGCCGACGAGAAGGTCCGCTACCGCTTCCGCACCGAGCGCGCCCTGATCGAGCAACTGCTGCACTCCGGTGAGGTCGACTGGGTCAACTCGCTGTTCCTGTCCTGCCGGTTCTCCGCCGCCCGGATCGGGCAGTACAACGAGTTCGTCTACGCGTTCTTCAAGTGCCTGTCGGAGGAGCGCCTCCAGTACGCCGAGGGCTGGTATGCCGAGCAGAAGCCGGACGCCGAGGACATCAAGCTGGGCGACTGGATCGTGCAGCGTCGCTGCCCGCACCTGAAGGCGGACCTGACCCGGTTCGGGATCGTGGAGGGCAACCAGTTGACCTGCCAGCTCCACGGCTGGCGGTTCGACCTGCCCAGCGGGCGCTGTCTGACCAGCGTCGGCCACGAGGTCCGGGCCCGCCGTGCCGGGACGCCGGCACCCGCCGAGGCCGAACCGGCTCCCGCCGACCCGGCGGCCGGCTGAGTCGTCACCGCGTCCGTCTTTTGACGGCGGGTGCCGTGCGCGGCAGCCGGCGCGACCGCGTGGAGCGGAACCGCGCGCCGGCCGGCATGTGACCAGGTGGAGAGAACGAAACGGAGAGAGTGGCCGTCCGGTGCGGGGAGGCCACTCTCTCCGGCTTCGCGCGAGTTCGGGGTCGGCCTGAACTCGGCGCTTTTGCCCATTCAACGCAGTGTGTCCGGAGTTGCGGGCACTAACAGGGGTTTGTCAACCGGTTGGCCGCCAGGTCGGGCCGATTTCCGGTCCGACCTGGGGTGATCAGGGATCTTCGGTAGCGACACGCCCGAGACTCGCCCGCTGCCGTGCGCTCAGGTGGCCAGCGTGCGCTCAGGTGGCCAGGTCGGCGAGGATCCGCTTCGCCGCGTTGTGGCCGGCCGCTCCGATGACGCTGCCGGCCGGATGGCAGCCGGCGCTGCCGGCGTAGAGGCCGTCCAACCCGGTCGCGTAAGGCATCCGGTCGGTGAACGACACCGTGTTGTCGACGTGGTGGATGTGCCCGCCGGTGATGCCGAAGTGCTCCTCGATGCCGGGCGGCGTCAGCGGCATCATGTCGGCGACCAGTTCACCGGTGCCGGGGGCGTAGCGTTCACAGACCGCGAGCAGCTTGTCCACGTAGGACGGCAAGGCGTCGGCCCAGGTCCCGTCGGCAAGCTCGTACGGCACCGACTGCACGAACAGCGCCGACGAGTGGTGGCCGGCGGGGTCCTGCAACGAGGGGTCGACCGTGGTGTGCAGGTACCACTCCATCGTCGGCTCCTCGGGCAGGCGGCCGGCCTGCACGTCGGCCCACATGGCGCGCAGCGCCGCCATCGGCGACTCGCCCGCCCCGTCACCGACCAGCGACGCCGAACCGGGCAGCAGGTGGATCGTCGAGCCGAACGGGCTGGGCGCGTCGTCCGGCAGGCAGGCGAAGCGCGGCAGCCCGGAGAGCGCCAGATTGATCTTCAGCGTGCTGCCCGGTCGCCGGGCCGCCGCCATCCGGGCGGTCAGCTCGGCCGGCAGCGCGTTGTCGGGCACCAGGTCGATCAGCCGGTAGGGATCGCAGGCGCCGAGCACCACCCGCGCACTGACCGTACGGCCGTCGGCCAGCACCACACCGCTGGCCGCGCCGCCATCGACGGTGACCGACCTGACCGGCGTGCCGGTGAAGATCTGTGCCCCGGCGGCACGGGCCGCGTCGGCGAAGGTGCGCGACACCGTGCCCATCCCGCCCCGGGCGATCATCCACGTGCCGTCGGCCCCCGGCAGCCGGCACATGTTGTGCACCAGGAAGTTGTGCCCGGTGCCGGGATCGTCGGGACCGGCGTTGAGGCCGGAGAGGCCATCCGTCACCGCGTACATGGCGACCAGCAGTTCGGACCGGAACTCGAACCGGGCCAGGTAGTCGGCGACCGAGCCGCGTACGAGGTCGACGAAGACCTGCCGCAGCGCCGGCCGGACGTATCGCTGCGCGGTCTCCTCGACGGCGGACGGCTCGGCCAGCCAGGCCGGCGCGAGGTCCTCGCGCAGGGCCGCCAACTCGGCCTGCATCGCGTCGTCGGCGGCGATGTCGGCGGGCGAGAAGAAGGCCGCCATCTGCTCGCGGGTCGCCGCCCGGTCGGATCCGAACAGCAGGTAGGGCGAGCCGGCGCCGCCCGGCGTCGGCAGGAAATAGTGCGGATCGCGGCGCAGGACCGGGATCTCGACACCGAGTTCGGTGATCAGCTCCGGCGGCATGAGGCCGAGCAGGTAGGAACCGGTGGAGTGGCCGAGGCCGGGGACCTTGGCGAACGGCCGCTCGGTGCGGGCGGCTCCACCGACGACCTGCGCGGCCTCCAGCACCACCACGTCGAGGCCGGCGCGGGCCAGCAGGACGGCGGAGACCAGACCGTTGTGGCCGGCGCCGACGACGACCACGTCGGCACGGGAGGGCAGTTGGGCGCTCGACCGCTCATTCATGCCCGGCAGCGTAACGGCGCGGGCCGTCTCACTGCGATGCCCGGCTATGCGATCAAGGGATCTTCGTGGGGGAGCGGAGCTGATCGGCCAGGCTGGCCAGTTCGGCCTCGAAGAGGGGTTCGGGATCGGTGACGGCCCACCCCAGGTGACCGAGCACCTCCATCGCGACCAGGCCGTAGAGGCGGGTCCAGGCGGCGAGGAACAGGTATGCGACCTCCGCCGGCACCTCGCCGTGCCGGCTGCGCAGCGGCGCGAGCGACCGCTCCAGCGCCTCTCCGGCCGGCGCGCCGAACGGGGCGCGTTCCCACAGCACCGTCAGCTGCCGCAGGAACGTGGCGCCGAGCCGGGCGCCCGGGTGCCCGGCGTCGGCGCAGGCCGCCTCGGACGCTCCGGTCCCACCGGCGGGTTGGCCCATGATCAGCGTGAACTCGTCCGGGTGGGTCACCGCCCAGCGCCGGAACGCCCGGGCCATGTCCAGCAGTTGCGCGAGCGGGTCCGCCCCGGCGGCGTCCCGGGCGGCCTCGACGGTCGTACGCACCTCGTCGTACAGGTCGCCGGCGAGGGCGGCGGTGAGCGCGTCGAGGCTGGGGAAGTAGCGGTAGATCGCCGGGGCGGTCATGCCCATGTCGCGGGCGATGGCCCGCAGCGAGATCGCCGGTGGCCCGCCGGCCCTCAGCAGTCGGCGCGCTCCTTCCTTGATCTCGGTGACGGTCGCCGTACGAAGGCGTTCGCGTCGCGTCGGTGTCGTCGCCAACCGTCACCTCCTCGTCGCCACGGGTCGCGTCGCCGGATGAACGCTGTTCACTGCGCTAACCGGCTCTAACAGACTATCCGTTCCCGGTCCCGGCTCCGGCCGGCCGGAACCGCCGGCGCGGTGGGGCGGTCGGCGCCACCGGTGGCCCGCCGGGCCCGCCAGGCGCTGCCCGCCAGCGTCGCCGAGTAGCCGGTGAGCACGATCACGTGGAAGAGGTACAGCCACAGCAGCACCGCGACGACCGCGCCGATCCCGTCGCTGCCGCCGAACGGTATGCCGAGGTCCAGCGGCAGCGAGCAGAAGAGGACGAACCCGTGCAGGAAGCCGGACAGGTTGGCCGCGGTGAACGAGCCGACGACGGCGGTCGACGCCCAGTCCGGCCGGGCCGGCCCGACCACCCGGAACACCCAGACCAGCACCGGCGTCAGCCCCAGCCAGACGGCGAGGAAGGACAGCACCACCCCGAGTACGCCGGCCCAGCCGCCCTCGCCGACCAGCCCGGTCGTCAGCGGCAGCGTCAGCAGCACCGACAACAGCAGTGCCGGCGCGGCGGCCAGGACCGGCAACAGCAGCAACCGGCCACGCCAGCCGATCAGCCGCCCGACCGGTGGCGCCGGGCGGGCGACGGACCCGAACGCCCGGCGCAGCCCTTCGCCGTACAGCGACGCCGGCAGGAGGGCGGCCAGCGCGAACAGGGGAGTCAGCCCCAGCCCGGCGTCGATCAGCGCGGCGGCGGCCCGGTCGGCGCCGATCTGGTCGGGCAGGGTCTCGATCGCGTGACCGGCCAGCCGTCGTACCCGGTCGGCGCCGGCGACCAGGCCGGTCGCCCAGACCGCCAGCAGGGCCACCGGCACCACCGCCACCGCGCCGTAGAACGTGATCGCCGCCGCGTGCAGCGCCAGGTCCCGGCCCCGGACCGGCCGCAACGCCGCGCGGGCCAACCGGCGCGGCCACCTCCAGCCGGATTCCATCACTCCTTCATTCCCCGACCCGGCCGTCCGCACGCCCGTACGCTGGCCGGCCCTTGATCGAGGGCGGCTCCCCACCGGCTCCCAATCCCGCTCGGCCACAATGGGCGGCGTGAGTTCACCCCGCGACATCGTCCTGCTCGGCTCGACCGGCTCGGTCGGCACGCAGGCCATCGACATCGTCCGCCACGCACCCGACCGGTTCCGGGTCGTCGGGCTCGGCGCGGGCGGCGGCAACGTCACCCTGCTCGCCGCCCAGGCGCTGGAACTCGGCGTCGAGGTGGTGGGCGTTGCCAAGGCGTCCGCCGCCCAGGACCTGCAGTTGGCGTTCTACGCCGAGGCGGCCCGGCGCGACTACCCCGCCGGCGGCTTCAAGATCCCGAAGATCGTGGCCGGCCCGTCGGCGATGACCGATTTGGCCGAGCTGCCGGCCGACATCGTCCTCAACGCGGTCGTCGGCTCGCTCGGGCTCGCGCCGACCCTGGCGGCCCTGCGCGCCGGGCGGACCCTCGCCCTGGCCAACAAGGAGTCGCTGGTCGCCGGCGGCCCGCTCGTGAAGGCCGCGCTGGCCCGCCCCGGGCAGATCGTGCCGGTCGACTCCGAGCACTCGGCCCTGGCGCAGTGCCTGCGCGGCGGCTCCCGCGAAGAGGTACGCCGGCTGGTGCTGACCGCGAGCGGCGGCCCGTTCCGCGGGCGGCACCGCGAGGAGCTGACCGGGGTCACCGTCGAGCAGGCGATGGCCCACCCGACCTGGAACATGGGGCAGGTCGTCACGATCAACTCGGCGACCATGGTCAACAAGGCGTTGGAGGTCGTCGAGGCACACGAGCTCTACGACGTGCCGTACGCCGACATCGAGGTGATGATCCACCCACAGTCGGTGATCCACTCCATGGTCGAGTTCGTCGACGGCTCCACCCTGGCCCAGGCCAGTCCGCCGGACATGAAACTGCCGATCGCGCTGGCCCTGGGCTGGCCGGACCGGGTGCCGGGAGCGGCCGCCGCCGTCGACTGGACCGCCGCGCACACCTGGGAATTCGCCCCGCTCGACGACGAGGCGTTCCCGGCCGTACGGCTGGCGAAGGCGGCGGGTGAGGCCGGCCGCTGCCGCCCGGCGATCTACAACGCCGCCAACGAGGAGTGCGTGGCCGCGTTCGTCGCCGGTCGGCTACCGTTCCTCGGCATCGTCGACACACTCGAGCGGGTGCTCGGGGCGGCCCCCGATTTCGCCGAACCGGGTACCGTCGAGGACGTGCTCGCCGCGGAGACCTGGGCACGGGCGCAGGCGCGGCAAATCATCGGGGCGTCTGCGGAGGGAGCTTGATGGCGTACCTGCTCGGGGTTGTGCTGTTTGCCCTGGCCATCCTTGTCTCGGTGAGTTTGCACGAGGCCGGGCACATGCTCACCGCCAAGAAGTTCGGCATGAAGGTCAGCCGCTACTTCGTGGGCTTCGGCCCCACCATCTTCTCGTTCCGGCGCGGTGAGACCGAGTACGGACTCAAGGCCATCCCGCTCGGCGGATTCTGCAAGATCGTTGGAATGACCCCGCAGGACGACGACGTCGAGCCGGGCGACGAGCACCGCGTGATGTGGCGCTACCCGGTCTGGAAGCGCACCATCGTGATGGGCGCCGGCTCGGCGACGCACTTCATGCTGGCGATCGTCGCGCTGTGGCTGGCCGCCATGTTCATGGGGCTGCCCAACAAGGCCCTCGCCGGTCCGCTTCCCGCCCACGTGAAGATCACTGACTGTGTCGTCGTGGCCAACGAGTCGCGCGAGTGCCTGCCGAGCGATCCGGCGGGCCCGGCCCGCCAGGCCGGCCTCCAGGACGACGACAAGATCACCTCGATCAACGGCACCCCGGTCGCCACCTACACCGACCTGGTCAACGTCGTCCGCGGACTGCCGCCGGGGCAGGCCACCATCGGCTACGAGCGCGCCGGCGTGCCGGGCGAGGTGACCGCCGACCTCGCGGCCGTGCAGCGCACCCCGCTGGACAACCCCGAGGGTGCCGCCGTCACCGTCTCCGCGCTGGGTGTCGCCGGCCCGGTGCCGCCCCCCGGGGTTCCGCTGATGGTCACGTACGGTCCGATCGAGGCGATCGGGGCCACCGCCGAATACACCGGCGACATGGCGGTCGGCACCGTCCGGGCGATGCAGCGCATCCCGGAGAAGGTCCCGGCGCTGTGGGCGGCGATCACCGGCGACCAGCGTGACCAGGACACCCCGATCAGCGTCGTCGGCGCCAGCCGGCTCGGCGGCGAGGCGGTCGAGAACGACGCGTGGGAGATCTTCGTCCTGCTCTTCATCTCGCTGAACTTCTTCGTCGGTGTCTTCAACCTGCTGCCCCTGCTGCCGCTCGACGGCGGGCACATCGCGATCGCCTGGTTCGAGCGGGCCCGCTCGTGGCTCTTCGCGCGGCTCGGCAAGCCGGATCCGGGGCGGGTCGACTACTTCAAACTCATGCCAGTCACATACGTGGTGATCCTCGTCGGTGGTGCCTTCACGCTGCTGACCGTCACCGCCGACGTGATAAATCCGATCACGCTCTTCTCAAGGTGAGTACCCAGTGACCGCAGTCAGCCTCGGCATGCCCGCCGTACCGCCCCCGCCGCTCGCCCCGCGCCGACACAGCCGCCAGATCATGGTCGGCCAGGTGCCGGTCGGAGGCGGCGCCCCGGTGTCGGTCCAGTCGATGACCACCACGCTCACCGCCGACGTCAACTCCACCCTCCAGCAGATCGCCGAGCTGACGGCGTCCGGCTGTCAGATCGTCCGGGTCGCCGTGCCGTCGCAGGACGATGTCGAGGCGCTGCCGGCCATCGCGAAGAAGTCGCAGATCCCGGTGATCGCCGACATCCACTTCCAGCCGAAGTACGTCTTCGCCGCGATCGACGCCGGCTGCGCGGCGGTACGCGTCAATCCCGGCAACATCCGGCAGTTCGACGACAAGGTCAAGGAGATCGCCGCGGCGGCCTCGGCGGCCGGCATCCCGATCCGGATCGGGGTCAACGCCGGCTCGCTGGACAAGCGTCTGCTCGCCAAGCACGGCAAGGCCACCGCCGAGGCGTTGGTCGAGTCGGCGCTGTGGGAGTGTTCGCTCTTCGAGGAGCACGGCTTCCGTGACATCAAGATCTCCGTCAAGCACAACGACCCAGTGGTGATGGTGCGGGCCTACCGGCAGCTCGCCGAGCAGTGCGACTACCCGCTGCACCTGGGCGTCACCGAGGCCGGGCCGGCGTTCCAGGGCACGATCAAGTCGGCGGTGGCGTTCGGCGCACTGCTGGCCGAGGGGATCGGGGACACGATCCGGGTGTCGCTGTCCGCCCCGCCGGTCGAGGAGATCAAGGTCGGCAACGCCATCCTGGAGTCGCTCGGGCTGCGCGAGCGGGGTCTGGAGATCGTCTCCTGCCCGTCCTGCGGCCGGGCCCAGGTCGACGTCTACACCCTGGCCGAGCAGGTCACCGCCGCCCTCGAGGGGCTGCCGGTGCCGCTGCGGGTGGCGGTCATGGGCTGTGTCGTCAACGGCCCGGGGGAGGCCCGGGAGGCCGACCTCGGGGTGGCCTCCGGCAACGGCAAGGGCCAGATCTTCGTCAAGGGCCAGGTCATCAAGACCGTGCCGGAGTCGCAGATCGTGGAGACCCTGGTCGAGGAGGCGATCCGGCTCGCCGACGAGATGGGCGCCGAGCTTCCCGAAGAACTGCGTGACCTGGTCAGCGCCCCGTCCGTGACGGTCCACTGACCCACGCCGGATCCGCCGACGGCCCGCCACCATTGGTGGCGGGCCGTTCCGCTGTCCGGGCCGGTCACCGTGCCGGCAGCCGCCGCCACCGCCACCCATGGCCGATGGCCGGCAGCCGCCGCCACGCCATGGCCGATGGTCGGCAGCCGACACCGCCGCGGGCGATGGTCGGCCGCCGCGGCTGCGAGATCCCGGTGATCAGGGGCTGGTGACCGCGGCACGCCGACGACACACCCGACCTAGTCCCTGATCACCGCGATCAGGGCGGCGAGGAACCCGGAAGCCGTGCTCACTTCTCCTCGGCGAGGATCGCGTAGAGCTTGCGCCGGGTCTCGTCGAGCACCTGGGCCGCGCGGGCCCGCTGGTCGTCGGTGCCGGTCGTCATCACCTGCCGCAGCGCCTGCATCGCCTGCATGCTGGCGTCGCGGATGTCCTGCCAGCTACCGACGCTCTCCTCGAACTCCGCCCACGGCGGAGCCTCGGCCGCCGTGGCCGCTTCCTCCCGTCCGGCCTCGGTGAGCGCGAACCGCTTGCGCCCGCCGCCGGACTCCTCGGTGCTGGCGACGATCAGGCCCTCGTCCTCCAGCAGTTGCAGCGTCGGATAGATCGACCCGGGGCTCGGGCGCCATGCCCCGCCGGTGCGCTGGTCGAGTTCCTGGATCATCTCGTAACCGTGCATGGGCCGCTCGGTGAGCAGGGCGAGCACGGCGCTGCGGACGTTGGGCCGCCGGCCCCGCCCACGCCCCCGGCCGTGACCGTGTCCTGGACCGAAGCCCGGTCCCGCGCCGAAGCCGGCGCCGAACCCGGGGCCGAAGCCGCCGGGCGGGAACGGCCGGAAGCCCCGCATCCGGCCCTCGTGGGTCGCGTGGAAATCGCGTCGGAATCCCATTTCAGTCTCCCCTCAGACTGTCGTTGATGACTCGACGATATATCGGGAAGCTATCGCCGACAAGACGACAGAGACGCCCGTCACGCGAGGTCGAGCTTCTTGATCCCGGTGATCAGGGGATTCGAACCACGACACGCCGGCAACACGCCCGACCTGGTCCCTGATCACCGGGATCGCCGAGGGGGAGTGGGGAGTTGGCGGCTGACCGCACCTGGGCGCCGCGGATCTGGCACGCTGGTAAGCGTGCTCATGGTGCCCGTACGGCAGCTCGGGGAGACCGAGCGCGGTGCGGTCGAGAGGCTCCTCGACCTAGACCCGTTCGCCGCCGCCCAGGTCGCCGAGCGGGTGGCCGCGCACGGCCTTTCCTGGTGGCGGGCCGACGGGCGGATCTTCGGCTACGGCTCGCGCCGCCAGGTGGAGTCGCTGTGCTGGCTCGGCGGTCACCTGACCCCGGTTCTCGCCTCGAAACCGGCGGTCGCCGCCTTCGCCGAGCGGATCGGCTCCGAGGAACGGCTCTGCTCCTCCATCGTCGGCCGGGCCGACGCGGTGCTCGGCCTGTGGGAGCGGCTGGAGAGCCGGTGGGGACCGGCGCGGGACGTACGCCCGAACCAGCCGTTGCTGGCCGCGGAGGGCCCGGCACCGGTGCGCCCCGACCCCGACGTGCGCCTGGCCCGCTCCGACGAGATGGACCTGCTCTTCCCGGCGGCGGTCGCGATGTACACCGAGGAGGTCGGCGCGTCGCCGCTGGCCGACGACGGCGGGCGCGGCTACCGGCGCCGGGTGCTCGACCTGGTACGCGCCAGGCGGGCGTACGTGAAGGTCGTCGACGGTGAGGTGGTCTTCAAGGCGGAGCTGGCGGTCGTGACCCGGCGTACCGCGCAGATCCAGGGGGTCTGGGTCGCTCCGGAGTGGCGGGGGCGGGGGATCGCGACGGCGGCGATGTCGGCGGTGATGCGCGACGCGACGGGCCGGGTCGCCCCGACCGTGAGCCTCTACGTCAACGACTACAACGTGCCGGCCCGCCGGGTGTACGAGCGGTGCGGTTTTCGTTCGGTGGGCACGTTCGCAACCGTCCTCTTCTGACCGGTTTCCCGTCATTTGGGAGAATGGTAGCTATTTTCAGTATGCTGCCAGTCGGGTGATCTCGCTGATGCCTACGCTTCGTAACGATCGTTGCGGGAAACGGGTTACGGTCGGCGAGGTGAGGGGCCGAAATGGGGCGGATCGTCAAGCAGGTCTCCGAGGGCACCACCAAGTACTACTGGTATCCGGGCGACAAGCGGGAGTGGATCCGCGCCGCCGTCGCCCTCGGGCTCGGAGCGCTGGCGTTCGGGCTGCTCCTGCTGCTGGCCCGGGACCTGCTGGCCGCGACCGTCGTCGGTACGTCGGTGGCCGGCGGGGTGGCCGGGGTCAACTTCGGCCGCCGGGACGCCCGTGCCCTGGCCGGCTTCCCCGACCTCGGCGACCGGGCCGCCCGGCGGGCCGCCGTCGGCCACACCGGCCGCGCCGTGTGGCGCGCCCTGGCGCACGGGTTCGGCGGCGCCGCCGCCGCGGTGCTGATCCTCAACCTGCCGCACCGCGGCATCCTCGCCGACTGGATCCTGCCGATCGTGCCCACCGTCGTCGGTGCCCTCGCCCACCAGGGCGGGATGCTCTACGAGCGGCTGGGTACGTCGGCGGCCACCCCCGGCCCGGCCGCCCAGCCGGCACCGAGCCTGGAGGCGGCCAAGTAGGGGACAGCGGCGATCAGGTCAGGACCGCCACCGCGAGGATCAGCCCGCCGCTCACGACCGCGCCGATCGCCGCGCCGGTCCAGCGCACCCACGGCGTGCCCCGGCCGATCAGCGGCAGGCCCGGCCATCGGAACACCGCCAGCACCACGCCGGCGACCGCGAACCCGACCGCCACCGGCCACAGCACCGCCGGGACGTCGAGCCACGCCCCCGCCCGGTGGGCCAGCACCAGCGACGCCGCCGCCGACAGCACGCCGCCGGCCAGCCCGAGCCGGTCCGGTGCGGGCCGCCAGGTGCTGCCGGTGCCGGTCGCCGTCGCGGCCAGGCCGAGCCCGCCGCCGGCCAGCAGTACGACGGTGACGGCGATCAGCAGCCAGTTGGCGTCCGGGCCGTCGGTCGGCCGGTCGACGCCGAGCAGCCGCAGCCCGACCGCCTCGACACCACGGTCGGTGTTGCCGAGCAGCACCACGCCCCGGCCGGTCGCCCGCTCGAACCCGACGTACGCGCTGAAGCCGCCGGTCGCGCCGTTGTGCCAGACGATCTCGCGGTCGTCGTACCGGGTGGTGAACCAGCCGAACCCGATCCGCTCGTCGTCCGGGCCGTACCTGGGTGTGGTCGCGTCGGCGCCCGGTGCGGTTCCGGCCATCGTCGCGGCCAGCAACCGGGCCAGGTCGTCTGCGGTCGTCCACATGCCGATGCCGGCGGCGGCCAGCCCGCCGGCGCGCCACGGTCGCATGGGGCGACCCGCACCGGTGCCGCCGGTCGCGGCACCCGCCGGCAGCGGATCGCCTTCGCCGACGAAACCGGTCGCGGTCATGCCGAGCGGGTCGAGCAGGCGCTGGCGCAGCAGTTCCGGGTAGGCGGTACCGGCCCGTTCGGCGAGCGCCAGGCCGAGCACCGCCATGCCGAAGTTGGAGTACGTCACCTCACCCCGGTGGTCGCGGACCCGGGTGCCGGTCAACGCGCCGAGTACGTGGGCGGCGTCCTGCCCGGCGTACGGGTCGGTGCCGCGGACCGCCGCGACGACGGTGCTCAGTGGCCCGCCGGGCGCGGGGGCCAGCCGGGGCAGCCCGGAGGTGTGACCGGCCAGCTCGGCCAGGGTGACGTCGCCGACGGCCGGGTCCTCGAAGGCGCGGCCGGGGAACAGTTGTCGCAGCGTGTCGTCGGGTGTCACGACGCCGTCGGCGACCAGGTCGGCGAGGAGCATGCCGGTCATGACCTTGGTGAGCGAGCCGGACTCGAACGGGGTGCCGGCGTCGACGTCGCCGCCGGCGGTGCCGCGTTCGCCGATCCCGGCGACCCGTACCTGGCCGCCGTCGACGGTGGCGACGGCGAGGCCGCGGTAGCCGGCGGGGTCGTCGACAGCGTCCCGGACCCGGGTGGCGGGTCCGGTGTCGCCGGTGCGGTCGCCGGTCAGCCCGGCGGGGGAGGGGGCGGCGAAGGTCGCCAGCCCGGCCGCGACCAGCCCGGCCAGGGCGGCGGCGACCAGTGGTCGGGTGATCTTCATCGGGTCGCCGCCGTCAGGATCGTGAGCAGCGGCACCACCCGCTCGGGCGGCACCGTGTAGTGGCCCCGCGACGACGGGCGCAGCCAGCCGGCGCCGACGAGCTGGCGCAGGTGGTGGTAGAGCTGACCGGTGGTGCCGAGCCCTTCCTGTTCGGCCAGTTCGGCGGTCGTACGGCAGCCGAGCAGCACCTGGCGCAGCAGGAGCAGGCGTACCGGGTGGCCGAGCGCGGCGAGGGTGCCGGCGTGTTCGGACCAGTCGGTGCCGAGCAGGTCGTCGACCGGCCGGCCCAGTTGCCACTCGTAGTGCTCGCCGGTCGGCAGGTCGACGGTGCCGGTGAAGAGTACGGCGCCGGCCTCGGCTTGCGGCGGCAGCCGGTCGCGCAGTCCCTCCAGCGCCCAGAAGGTGTCCGGGCCGGTGGGGCCGGTACGCGGCTCCGGCGTGGCCTGCCGGGTCAGCCGGGCCACCGCCTCCTCCAGGGCGGCCACCCGGGCGGCGAGATCGTCCTTCGACATACCTCCAGTATTACGTACCTACGTAATTTCGCATCTCGGCGGGGCGGGAGCGGAGCCGCCCGACCCCGACCAGCACGCCGCCGGCCAGCACCCAGGCGGCCGCCTCGACCAGCAGCACCCGCTCCACCAGGGCGACCACGGCACTGCGGCCCAGCACGAGCATGGCGATCCCGACCGTGGCCGACAGCGGCAGCGCCACGGCCGCCGCGACCGCCGACAGCCGGCGCAACGTCCGCGGGGTGGCCGGCGACCAGGCCAGCGCGACCATCGCGAAGACGCACGACGCGACCGCGGCGATGCTGGCCGCGCCGTGCACCAGGTCGGCGGTCGTCGCCGGCTCGAACGGCGGCAGCGGGCAGCCGTCACTGCACGTCACCGCGCCGGACAGCACGGTGCAGGCGGCGCTGGCGGCCAGCAGCGCGGCGGCGGTGCGGACCAGGTCGGGCAACACGACGCCACCGACCCGCACGGCCGGCCCGCCGCGCACCGCCGGGCCGCGCCGCACCGCCGGGCCGCGCCGCATCGCCGGACCGCCCCGGCTCGCTGGACCGCCCCGCACCGCCGGGCCGCCGGCGGGCGCCCACGGCAGGGCCAGTGCGAACAGCAGCAGGCCGGCCGCGAGCACGAAGATCCCCAGCCGGTACGTCGACGCGTACCCGCTGGATTCGACACCGGCCTCGCTGACGTACCCGGTCAGGCCCGGACCGGGCCCGGCGACCACCGCGACGGTGACCGCGACCGTGCCGGCGACGGCGCAGGCCGCCGCCCCGAACCCCGCCGCCGCCCGGAGCGGTTCAGCCACGCCCGTGCGGCGTGGTCCAACCGGACAGGTCGGGACCCAGCGGCACGATCCCGGTCGGGTTGATCGCCGGGTGCGTGCCGTAGTAGTGGCGCTTGATGTGGTCGAAGTCGACGGTGTCGCCGAACCCCGGCGTCTGGAAGAGATCGCGGGCGTACGCCCACAGCACCGGCATCTCGGTCAGCTTGCGCAGGTTGCACTTGAAGTGCCCGTGGTACGCCGCGTCGAAGCGCACCAGCGTCGTGAACAGCCGTACGTCCGCCTCGGTGATCGTGTCACCCATCAGGTAGCGCTGCCCGGTGAGCCGCTGCGACAGCAGGTCGAGCCGGGCGAACAGGTTGGTGAACGCCTCGTCGTACGCCTGCTGCGTCACCGCGAACCCGCACCGGTAGACGCCGTTGTTGACGTCGCGGAAGATCTCCGCCATCAGCGCGTCCAGTTCCGGCCGCAGCGCCTCGGGATAGAGGTCCGGGGCGCCCGGTCGCCGGTATGCCCGCCACTGCGTGCCGAAGTCCAGCGTGATCTGTGGATAGTCGTTGGTCACCACCCGTCCGGTGACCGTGTCGACCAGCGCCGGCACGGTCACCCGGCCGGCGTAGTCGGGATCGGTCGCCCGGTAGACCTCGGCCAGGAATTCCACGCCCAGCACCGGGTCGCGTCCGCCCTCGTCGAGGGTGAACCGCCAGCCGGCCTCGTCGCGGATCGGGTCGACGGTGCCGACCGAGATCACCTCGTCGAGTCCGAGCAGGCCCAGCACGATCCGGGCGCGGTGCGCCCACGGGCAGGCCCGGCACCAGACCAGCCGGTAGCGGCCGGGTTCGACCGGCCACCGCCCCCGCGAGTCCGGCCCGCCACCGGACGGTGACTGGGAGTCGGCCGTGATCCGGTCGGTGAATCGGTTGGGCTGGCGGACGAACTCGCCGCCGCTGCCGGTCTCCCGGGTGAACTGCGCCTGCGCCATACCGCCAACCTATCCGTGCCCGGCGCCCGCGCGCCGCCGATGATCGAATGACGGGTATGGGGCAGCGCAGGACGGTGGTCGTCACCGGCGGCAGTTCGGGGATCGGGCTCGCGGCGGCCGTCGCGCTCGCCCGTGCCGGCGACGACGTGGTGCTGCTCGGGCGGCAACCGGCGAGGCTGGCCCACGCCGCGGACCGGGTCGCCGCCGTCGCCGGCCGCCCGCCCCGCACCTACCGGGCCGACTTCGCCCGGCTCGCCGAGGTACGCGAGGTCGCCGACCGGTTGCGGGCCGACCTTCCCCGGATCGACGTACTGGTCAACAACGCCGGCCAGCTGGCAGCCCGGACCCGTGCCACCGTCGACGGCCACGACGTCACGATGCAGGTCAACCACCTCGGCGGCTTCCTGCTCACCCATCTGCTGCTCGACCGGCTGCGGGCGGCGGCCGGGCCGGCCCGCGTCGTCACCACCGGATCGCTGGCCGAGGCGTGGGGCTGGCTCGACGTCGACCGGCCGGCCGCGCCCGCCCCGCGGTACCGCGCCCGGTGGCTGGCGTACGGCGCCAGCAAGCAGGCGAACCTGCTCTTCACCGTCGAGGCGGCCCGCCGCTTCGCCCCCCTCGGGGTGGTGCCCACCTGCTTCTTCCCCGGCCTGGTGCGGACCCGGTTCGGGCGGGGCAGCCCGCTGTTCACCCTGGCCCGCCCGGTCCCGCTGCTGTTCCGTACGGCGGAGCAGGGCGCCGACACACTGGTCTGGCTGGCCACCGCCGACGACGCGCTGGTACCCGGCGGTTACTTCGCGTTCCGGGCTCCGTTCGCCGCCTCGCCCCGCTCGACCGACCCGGACCGGGCCCGCCGGCTCTGGACGGCGAGCCTGCGCGCGGTCGGGCTGCCGGTGACGGCCGGGACGGCGTGACCACGGTCACCGCACCTCGGCGCGGGGCGGTTATGCTCGGGCCGGCCAGGGACCCCCTCAGATTCCCCGGACTACCCGAAGGCGACAGATGGACCAGTCGAGTGGACCGCCGACCGAGATCGACATGAACCGGCCCAGCGCGGCCCGGGTCTACGACTACTTTCTCGGCGGAGCGCACAACTTCGAGATCGACCGCCAGCTCGCCGCGCAGATCGCCGGCATGACGCCGAATCTCGCCGACACGATGCGGGCCGGTCGGGCCCTGCTGCGCCGGGCCGTACGGGTCCTGGTCGCCGAGGGGATCGACCAGTTCCTCGACATCGGCTCCGGCATCCCGACCGTCGGCAACGTCCACGAGGTCGCCCAGGCCGCCAACCCCGAGGCCCGGGTCGTGTACGTCGACATCGACCCGGTCGCCGTCGCGCACAGCCGTTCCATCCTCGACGGCAACGACCGGTGTGCCGTGCTGCACGCCGACCTGCGTGAGCCGGAGCGGATCCTGGCCGAGGCGACCGCCACCGGGCTGATCGACCTGGGGCGCCCGGTCGCGATCCTGCTCGCCGGCGTCGTCCACTTCGTCCCGGACGCCGACGACCCGGGCGCGGTCCTGGCCACGCTGCGCGGGGCGACGGTGCCCGGCAGCTACCTGCTGATCTCGCATTCGACGTTCGAGGACCAGCCGCAGGAGATGCTCGACGCGCAGCGGCTCTCCGCCCGCACCTCCACCGAGATCACCCTGCGGTCCAAGGCCGAGGTCACCGCGTTCTTCGGCGACTTCACCATTCTTCCGCCCGGCGTCGTCCACATGCCGCTGTGGCGGCCCGACGTACCGTCCGACGTGGACGCTCATCCGGAGCGGTTCGGCGCGTTCGGCGCGCTCGGCCGCAACGACCGCGCCGACGGGTAGCCGTGACAGGGCCCGCGGACGATCCGGCCGGCGCGACACCGGTTCGGTCCGATGTGGACGGCTTCAGTCGCGCCGGGGCGGAGCTGTTCGCCCGGGACTGGGCCGCCGCCGTCGGGCGGCTCGGCTTCGTACCGGTCAGCTCGGTCGAGATCGAGCAGATGCTCCTGGCGCACACGGTCCGGCTCGCCCGGGCGACGCTCGCACCGCAGTTCACCGACCGGCCGGGGCACGACGTCGGGACGGCCCTGGTGGAGGCGCACCTGACCGAGCCGGCGGTGCTCGGCTGGACCGTACGCGCGCTCGGCGAACGGTTCGTCACCCACCTACTGCCCGACCTGGCCGACGCCCCGGCGGTCCGGCAACGGGCCATCGCCCTGCAGGGCGCGCTCGCCGCCGGCTTCTCCGCCGCGCTGCGGGACCGGACCTTCGTCCAGCAGGAGCGGCTCAGCCGCTCGGTGTGGGCCGCCCGCAACGAGGCGGAGCAGGCCCTGCGCGACAGCGAGGCACGCTTCCGGGCGATCTTCACCGGGGCCGCGATCGGTATCGGCATCGCCGACACCGACGGGCGCATCGTCGAGGTCAACCAGGCGCTCGCCGACATGTTCGGCTACACCCCGGCGCAAATGCGGCAGGTCAACGTCGCGCAGCTCTTCCACGCCGACGACCCCGACGGGATGTGGCAGCACTACACCGACCTGATCCAGGGCCGCCACGACGCGGCCCGGATGGAGAAGCTCTACCACCGCAGCGACGGCACCGCCTTCTGGACCAACCTGGCCGTGTCCCTGGTCCGCCACGACGACGGCCGGCCGCGCTTCACGGTCGCGATGATGGAGGACATCACCGACCGCTACGAACTCCAGGAGCGGATGCGGTTCCAGGCCCAGCACGACCCGCTGACCGGGCTGCCCAACCGCACCCTGTTCTTCGACCGGCTGACGGCGGTGCTCGGCCGGGCCGCGCCCGGCGACCGGGTCGGGGTCTGCTTCATCGACCTCGACGGCTTCAAGGCGATCAACGACAGTCTCGGGCACGACCTCGGCGACCGGCTGCTCAGCGTGGTCGCCAACCGGCTGGCCGACTGCGTGGCCGACGGCGGGCACCTGGTGGCCCGGATGGGCGGCGACGAGTTCGTCATCCTGGTCGAGGGCAGCACCGGCCGACAGGACGTGGTCGGGGTCGCCGAGGCGGCGCTGGCCGCCGTCGCCGAGCCGGTCCGCATCGGCGAACACCAGCTCGCCGTCTCGGCCAGCATCGGTATCGTCGAGCGTCCGGTCGCCGACACCGACCCGGCCGACCTGATGAAGGCCGCCGACACCACGCTCTACTGGGCCAAGGCCGACGGTCGCGGCCGCTGGGCGGTCTTCGACCCGGTACGCAGCGCCCGCGACCGGGCCAAGTCGGCGCTCGCCACCGCGCTGCCGGCCGCGCTGGAGCGGGACGAGCTGGTCCTCGAATACCAGCCGATCGTCGCGACCGGCGACCGGCGGCTGATCGCCGTCGAGGCGCTGGTGCGTTGGCAGCACCCGCAGCTCGGCCGGCTGGGGCCGGACCGGTTCATCGCACTGGCCGAGGAGACCGGGCTGATCGTCGACCTCGGTGAACGGGTGCTGGCGACCGCCTGCGCCGACGCGAGCCGCTGGCTGGCCGAGTTTCCCGACGCCCGGCTGCGGGTCAGCGTCAACCTGGCGGCGCGGCAGGCCAGCGAACCGGCGCTGGTCGGCAAGGTCGCGGCGGTGCTGAAGCGCACCGGCCTGCCCGCGGAGCTGTTGCAGCTGGAGCTGACCGAGAGCGCGGTGATGGCCACGACGGGGGAGCCGTTGCGGTCGTTGCGCCGGCTCGCCGCACTGGGCGTACGGCTGGCGATCGACGACTTCGGCACCGGCTACTCCAACCTGGCCTATCTGCGCCGGCTGCCGATCCACTCGCTCAAGCTGGCCGGTGCGTTCGTGGAGGGCATCCGGGGCGACGATCCGGTGAGCCGGGTCGACGAGCGGATCGTTGACGCGTTGGTGCGGTTGGCGCACGCGCTCAACCTTTCGGTGACGGCGGAGGCGGTGGAGACCCGGCACCAGGCCGACCGGCTGTCGGCGCTGGGCTGCGACACCGGTCAGGGCCGCTTCTACGGGCCGCCGCAGGAGGCGGGCGGCATCACCGCCCTGCTGCGTGGCGCGGCCGGCGTCGCCTCCCGCCACTGAGCCGTAACTCAGGCCAATGTCGGCGAATGCCGCACATGGGGCAAGTCCGATATGTAAAAGTTTCTCTCATCTCAGGGTGTCCGGTCGGATGCCCGTACGGAGGGAGGCGTCATGGCGGTGACAGCGGATCTTGCCAAGTTGCTCGACAAGTCGTACGAGGACAAGGAACTCGCCGAACTGGTCAACGCGCCGGTGGCCGCACTGGCCGGCGTGACCGACAACGACGCGAAGCTGCTCAGGGAAGCGCTCAACATCAAGACGATCGGCGATCTCGGCCGCAACAAGTACTTCCGCGCGGCCACCGCCCTGGTCACCCTCGCCGACGGCGCCCGGTAGCCAGGGTCCGGTGCCGGCCCGTCGTGGCCGGCACCGGCAGCCGGTGACCATGTTCTCTGGGGCAGATGGTCTCCGCCCAAGAACGTCGTGAATCGTGATCTTCTGGCTGGACAGCAGGGCTTGTTAGGGTCGTCGGTATGGACAACACCCCGCCCGTCTCCGCCCTCGGTGCCCCGGCGGGCGCGTCGCTCGCCCACGACCTCGGGTTCAACCTCGGGGTGCTGTTCCGCGCGTACGTGAAGGCGTCGAACGAGGTGGTCAGCGACATTCCGGGCGGGCCGCGCGGATACCAGGTGCTCGCGGCGGCGGTCCACGGCGACGCCGGCAGCCAGTCCGCCCTCGCCAAGCGGCTCGGCATCGACCGCACGGTGATGACCTACCTGGTCGACGATCTCGAAATCGCCGAGCTGGTGGCCCGCCGGCCCGACCCGGCCGACCGGCGCAACCGGCAGATCGTCGCCACCGACAAGGGGCACGTCGCCTGGAAACTGGCCGAGCGTCACCTGCGGGCGATCGACACGCACCTGCTCGGCGAGGTCTCCGAGGACGAAGCGCGGGTGTTCCGCGACGTGCTGCGGCGCCTCGCGGTGCGCGCCAACGAGGTCGACCGGCTCGACAACGCCTGTGAGCTGGTCCAGGACCTCGGTTCCGACCCGGCGCCGGCCCCGAAGCGACGTGCTCGGCGCGGCCCGGCCGAGCGTCGGGCCGACGCGGCCTCCTGACGCTTCCTGTGACGAGCGTGACGGCACGCGCTGGTCGCAAAATGAGTGGTTCGACATACGATTGGCATCCCAGACAGTCGTCATCACCACTCGATCGGAGGGCGTCATGGACTACGGGCACCCACTGCGGTTCGGCACCTTCATCACCCCGACCGTCACCCCGCCGGACGCCGCCGTCGCGCGTGCCCAGCTCAGCGAGGAACTCGGTTACGACCTGGTCACCTTCCAGGACCACCCCTACCAGCCGGGCTTCCTCGACACCTGGACCCTGATGACCTGGGTCGCCGCGAAGACCCGGTCGGTGCACATCTCGGCGAACGTGCTCAACCTGCCGCTGCGCCCACCGGCCGTCACCGCCCGCGCCGCCGCCAGCCTCGACCTGCTCTCCGGCGGCCGGTTCGACCTCGGCCTCGGCGCCGGCGGATTCTGGGACGCGATCGAGGCGATGGGCGGCCGCCGGCTGACCCCCGGGCAGTCGGTCGACGCCCTCGACGAGGCGATCGACATCATCCGCGGGATCTGGGCCGCCGACGAACCCGGCATCCTGAAGCACGACGGCGACCACTACCGGGTACACGGCGCCAAACGCGGCCCGCTGCCCGCCCACGACATCCCGATCTGGCTGGGCGCGTACAAGCCCCGCATGCTGCGCCTGGTCGGTCGCAAGGCGGACGGCTGGCTGCCGTCGCTGCCGTACCTGAAACCGGGTGACCTGGCCGCCGGCCAGGCGGTGATCGACGAGGCGGCGCGGGAGGCCGGCCGCGACCCGCGCGAGATCCGCCGGCTGCTCAACATCAGCGGCACCTTCGCCGCGTCCCGGCGCGGCTTCCTCGACGGCCCGGCCGACCAGTGGGTCGAGGAACTGCTGCCGCTGGCGCTACGCGACGGCATCGGCACGTTCATCCTGATGGCCGACGACCCCGACGTCGCACGCAGGTTCGCCGAAGAGGTCGCGCCCGCGCTGCGCGAGGCCGTCGCCCGGGAACGCGGCCCGCGGGCCGAGCCCGAGCAGCGCGGCGCCGCCGCGCTGGCCCGCCGCCGCACGGGCATCGACTACGACGCCGTACCCCCGTCGCTCGCGGCGGTGACCGTCGAGCCGGGCGACTTCGGGTACGCCCGCGTCCGCTCGTCGGCGATGCGGGCCGGTTCGCCGGGGCTCGTCATCCAGCCCCGGAACCCTGCCGAGGTGGTCGACGCGCTCGCCTTCGCCCGCGAGCAACCGGTGCCGCTGTCGGTCCGCAGCGGCGGGCACGGCATCGGCGGACGCTCCACCAACGACGGCGGCATCGTGATCGACCTGACCCACCTCGACACGATCGAGGTCGTCGACCGGGAAACCCGCCGGGTACGTATCGGACCCGGGGCCCGCTGGGGCGACGTCGCCACCGCGCTCACCCCGTACGGCTGGGCGCTCACCTCCGGCGACTACGGCGGGGTCGGGGTCGGCGGGCTGGCCACCTCGGGCGGGATCGGCTGGCTCGTCCGCCGGTACGGGCTCACCATCGACCACCTGCTCGCCGTCGACCTCGTCCTCGCCGACGGCACGACGGTGCGGGCCAGTGCCGACGAGAACCCCGACCTGTTCTGGGGCGTCCGCGGTGCCGGCGCCAACCTCGGCATCGTGACGTCGTTCGAGTTCGTCGTCGACGAGGTCGGCGACGTCGGCTTCGGACAGTTCGCCCTGGACGCGAGCGACACCGCCGGCCTGCTGGAACGCTTCGGCGCGGTGCTGGAGGCGGCACCGCGCGACACCACCGCCAACCTGATCATGGGCGGCGCGCGGCGCGGTCGACCGCCGGTCGCGCAGATCCTCACCGTCGTCGACGCCGCCGACCCGGACACCGTGGTCGAGCGGCTCCAGCCGATCGCCGGGATCGCACCGGTGCTCGACCAGGCCGCGCAGATCGTGCCGTACGCCGCGCTCATGCACCACGTCGAGGGCTCGCACCAGGGGCAGGGGGAACCGGTAGCCCGGTCCGGTCTGCTCGAGCACCTCACCCCGGAGTTCGCCACCGCGGCGGCCCACCTGGTCGCCAGCGGGGCGGTGTACTTCTTCCAGATCCGCGCGATGGGCGGCGCCGTCGCCGACGTCGACCCCGACGCGACCGCCTTCGCGCACCGGTCGGCCAACTTCCAGGTGGTCGCGTTCGGGGCCGACCGCCGGCGCATCGACCGGCTGTGGGACGACCTTGCCGGGCACTTCTCCGGGCTCTACACCAACTTCGAGACCGACCTGCGCCCGGAACGGATCACCGACGCCTTCCCGCCCGCGACGCTGCGGCGACTGCGCGAACTGAAACGGCGCCACGACCCCGGCAACCTGTTCCGCGACAACTTCAACGTGGCCTGACCCCGCCGGCCGGACGGCTGGCCGGCGGGCTCGGTCGGTCCGGTGCGGGCCGGGCCGGCGGGTGCGGGGCGGTGCAGGCGTACAAGAGGTTCGGTCCCGCCGATTGATACATATCGCCCCGACGCTTTTCCATTCACGTTTTCCCGCATTCGGTAAATAGCTACTCCCCGGCAAAAGCGGGCACGTCCCCCAATCGCTTTTATTCAGTTATTCCATTGCCGTCCATCGCTGAACTACAGTATTCCCGCCGGCTCTAGAGAGTGCTCCCCGCTGCTCGACACCCCAGTTCTCGACGGGAAGGAAATCCCATGAACGCATCAGTTCCGCGCGGCCGCAAAGCGGTGGCGCGGCTGTTGTTCGGCGCGGCATTGGCGGCGCTGATGGCCGTTTCCACCGGTGGTGCCGCCACGGCCGGCACCACCGTCGACGCCGGCCCGGGCTCCGGCTCGACGGTGTCGTCGCGCACCGACGCCTACCTGAAGGACACCTCCTCGGACGTCGGCTTCGAGCCGCACGGCGCGATCCTCTCGTCCTTCTTCAACAGCCCGGACGTCAAGGTCTGCCCGAATACGTCGCCGGGCTGCGTCCACTCGAACCCGGTCGTCGGGTCGACGAGCTACATCCACGCCAACCTCCGGGCCAACGGGCCGTACGGGACGGGTGTGAGCTTCGGGACGCTGAAGGCCTACTACACCACGTCCGGTGGCGGCGCGAACTGGCCGGGCGACTGGACCCCGATCGGCTCCCGCACCATCGCGGTCGCCCCCGGAGGGGTCACCTCGACGTTCATCACGTGGCCCAACGTGCCCTCCCTCGGCCACTTCTGCATCCTGCTCCGCTGGGAGTCGGAGACCGACCCGATGCTCTTCGAAGGGCCGGCCACGTCCATCAACACCCAGTACAACAACAACATCGTCTGGAAGAACGCGAACACCGTCTCGGTCGGTGGTGGCGGGATCATCAGCGACCGGCCGTTCGCGCTGGCGAACGCGCTCAACGTCGCGGCCCCCTTCGACCTCGCGGTCCGGCCGCTGGCCGAACCCGTCCCGGGGCTGCGGCTCGTCGCCGACCTCGGTCCGGAGCTGTTCGCGCGCTGGCAGCGGGGCGGTCAGCAGGGTGAGGGCATCCGGGTGGTCGGCCGCAGCCAGATCGAGTTCGCCGATCCGCAGCGGGCCACGATCAAGGGCATCCTGATCAACCCGGGTGAGCGTCCCGTGCTGAAACTGAGCTTCTCGGCGGCCCAGCCGTTGCAGAAGTCGTACGGGCTCCAGATCACCCAGGTCGGGCCGCTGCGTGAGCCCGGCGAGAGCTTCGTCGTCGGTGGCGTGGACTACACCATCGAGCCGGGCAGGCCGCAGGCCTAGCCAGCACGTGAAGGTGGGCCGGGAGTCGTGGATCGCATCCGCGGCACCCGGCCCACCGGCATGCGAGCCGGGGGCGAAAGTGTGGCGGCGCGGGGCGGGCGCTGGCACGGCGAACGCCGTACGGGTGAGAGAGGTGAGCACGCCCCGCGCCGCCGCGGTGCCGGGTCGGCCGAAGACCCGGCGGGGAAGTCGTCAGGCGACTCCCGGGGAGGGACCGGGCCCTGCCGGGCCCGGTGCGCTAACGACGCCTGAGGACCCTTCGCAGGACCACGCTGTGTGCGCGCCGGTGCCGGCGCGCTCCGTGGTGCCTTGTCATGCCAACGAGCATGCGCCGGCCCGCCCCGACCGGCAACGCAATTACGCCGCGGCGGGGTGCTGAACAGGGCGACAAGTCGGCCGTAAGAGACCCGCAAGTGTGGCCGGGCGCAATTGGCGGCACCACACGAAGGAGAAGATGGTGGACTTTCGTCGCCGTCGCGGCCACCGGCACCGGTGGTACGCGATGACACTCTGTGCGGCTCTGGTGCTGGGGCTCGCCGCCCCGGCCCGGGCCGCGGACCCGGTCGCCTACGACGAGCCGGGCACCCACGACGCGCTGTTCGCGGCCGCGGTCGGCGTACGCGGTACCGGCACCGCCGCACTGGTCGACACGGTGGTCGCCGCCGAGCTGCTGGACTGGCGGGCCAGGAACCCGACCGCCGCCCGGCCGGAGATCCAGCAGCACCTCACCGTCACCACCACGGCGGTGACGCAGGCCGTCCGCGCCGACGACGAGTCGCCGGCGAAGCTGCTGCTGCTGGCGGCGTCGATGGCGAAACTGGCCGAGACCGACGGGGCGTACCTGGGTGGGCCGACCGTCGGCGCGCTGCTGCGCACCACCACCGGCGAGGAGTTGGGCGGCATCGTGCCGCCGATCGAGCAGATCCGCACCGGCACCCAGGAACACGTCTGGGAGATCCTGTTCCGGGGTGCGCAGACGCAGGTGTGGCGCACCTTCCACCGGCAGGGTGCCACCGACGCCGACCTCGCCGCCGTCTGGAACGGCGCGTACGGCGACCGGCTCGGCGTCGCGCTGGGCGCCAGCCCCACCGAACTGGCGGCCCTGCCGGAGCTGGCCGGGCACCTCGACCTGGCGGCGATCACCGCCAAGCGTGGTGACAAGGAAGCGTACGAGGCGGTCGTCCGGGCCCAGCTCGACGCGGCCCTCGCGGCCCTGAAGGCGCGGGCCGAGGCGACGGTCACGAGCGTGGTCGCCGCGTCGGACAGGTTCCCGGTCGACGGCCCGAACAAGCCGACCAGCACCGACGAGGCGGCCGCGAAGGCCGCCGCCGAGGCGAACAAGAAGGCCCTGGAGGGCCTGGGGCAGGCGGTCTCCGTGCTGTCCTTCCTGGCCGGCCTGGTCGACAAGCCGTTCGGCAAGCAGATCGAGATCATCGGCAAGGCCGTCGTCGGCGCGGTCAGCGCGATCAGCACGTACGTGACGACGATCTCCGCCGCGACGATGACCGCGGCCAGCCTGGCGCTGGCCTCGATCACCCTGGTCGGCGGGCTGGTCGGCGCCGCGATGCTGCTGCTGCCGCTGTTCACCGGCGGCGGCACCGACTCGGCGGTCAGCCAGCAGATCGCGCAGCTGCGGGACCAGGTGACCCGGCTCGCCGCCGGGCTCGACAAGCGGTTCGACCGGATCGAGAAGATGCTCGGCGCCATGTACGACGCGCTGTCCGCCCAGCTCACCGCCCTGTCCCGGAGCGCCGCCGAGGTACGGGCCCAGCTGACCGTCATCGCCGGCCAGCTGCTCGTCCTCGACCAGCGGGTCGACGCACTCGCCCTGGCCAGCCAGGCCGCGTTCGAGGAGGTGGCGCAGAAGCCGCTGAAGACCACCATCGACCGGTACGTGCACCGGCAGGCGCGTGGCGTGCCGGCGATCGGCTCGTACGACGTCTACTTCGACGAGGCCGACTCGCCGACCCGTACGTTCGCCGTCGACGACGCCCGGCGGGCGCCGTACGTGGTGCCGGTCGGCGCGTCGTTCGCCGACCCGGTCGCGACCGTCGACCTGCACCTGCCCAGTGGTTCGATCGACTACCTGGCCCGGTGGGCCGGCCAGCGCGGGATCGCGCTGACCCCGGCGCCCGGCGACCAGCCGGCGGCGGAGGTGGCCAACCCGGCCGCGTGGCTGCTCGGCGCCCGGGCGAACCTGGTCATCGCCCTGCAGAACCCGGTCTACGCCGGGCAGCTCCCGGCGACCGAGACCGGCACCACGATCTCGGCCGGCGAGGCGATCAACCGGCGGGTCCGGCAGTTCAGCGCCCCGGCCGCCGGTGGCGACACCAACGCGCTGTTCAAGACCCTGCTCGCCGACTACAACTCGGCCATGACCGGCTGGTCGGTGGCGCTGGCCGAGGTGGGCCGGGCGGTCCGCTGGGTCGAGACCGACCGCGAGTACGACATGTGGGGCAGCCCCGACCAGGCCGTCCCGGCCGGCGGTCGGGTGGCGGACGTGGCGACGATGCCGTACTGCGAGAACAACGGCCGGGCCGTGTCGACGCCGACCAACGTGAACCGCTCGGTCCTGCCGAACGTCTACCACCTCGGCAACTACGGCATGCCGCCCGGACACCGGCCCGAGCTGCGCAGCTGCCTCGAGGCCAGCTACGAGAACCTCCGGACCACCACCGGACCCCGGTCCGAGATCACGTCCGGGACGCTGAAGCTCGTCGCCCGGCAGCAGGCTAAGTGGGTCGGCGGGCAGTGGCGGGACGTCCGCGCCGTCACCTGGCGGACCGGGCTGAGCGACATCTGCACGTGGACCGTCCGGGACCCGATCCCGACCGGCTACTGCAACGAACCGGACCACTACGTGACCAAGAACTGGGCGTCGACGTACCGGTCGAAGATGGAGACGGTGGGGACCGTCGTCGACGACCCGGCCGTCCTGGAGGAGGCCCGGGTCAAGGTCCGGGCGATGCTCACCGGCAAGCAGAAGTACTTCTACCGGGTCGCCGCCCTCGGCACCGGCACCGAACGGCCGCCGGCCGGCAGCTGGTCGCCGTCGCAGCAGCTCTGGGACGCCGGACACAAGGTCAGCGACGCGGTACGGATGCTGCAGATCTTCACCGACCTCGGCTGGGCCTCGGCCCTGGAGCGGGACGACGTCATGAACGCCCAGCTCTTCGGTGACCGGCCGCTGCCGGCGGACTTCGGCCTGCCGCGCAGCCAGAACAGCCACGACCCGGGTTCGCAGTACCTGCGCAACGCGTTCCACCGGGCGGTGGCCAACTACGCCCCATGCCAGCAGTATCTGGACTGGGATCCGTGCCAGGGCGATCTGACCGGGCACGACCCCCGGTACAACCAGGAGCGGTTCGGTCCGGCCTGCGCGCTCTCGACCGCGGCCGACCGGCCGATCGACCCGCTCGGCTCCTGTGTCTTCCAGGCCGCGCGGACCGGGGCGGACACCCTGGCGGCGCAGTACCGGTACTGGTCGGGCCGGGTCGGCGCCGGCACGCACCGGGAGGGGTTGCCGGCGGTGACGACCGTCGTCGACCTGCTGCGGGCGACGAACGAACACGTGCACGCCGCCACGAACTGACCGTGGCCGCCCGATCGGGGACCCGGTGTCCCGGGTCCCCGATCCGCGTCGTGTGCCTGGTCGCGGCCGGTCAGGGGAGGGCGGGCCGGCCGGGGCCGTGACAGGATCGGGTCAGGGGGCGGCCGTGGCGGGGCCACGACCGCCGCGACCGGGGAGTGGATGCCGTGAAGTTGCACGAGGAGATCAGCGGCCGGCTGCGGGACTTCATCGAGGCGCAGGTGATGTTCTTCGTGGCCACCGCGCCCAGCGGTGCCGACGGCCACGTCAACGTGTCACCGAAGGGCATGACCGGCACCTTCGTGGTGCTCGACACGCATCGGGTCGCCTACCTCGACTACCACGGCAGCGGCGCCGAGACGATCGCCCACCTGCGCGACAACGGCCGCATCACGATCATGTTCTGTGCCTTCCAGGGCCCGCCGAACATCGTCCGGCTCTACGGCCGGGGCACCTTCGTCGCGGTCGACGATCCGGCCTGCGCCGACCTGCTCGCGCTCTTCCCGGACCCACCCGACCTGCACGGGCTGCGGGCGGTGATCACCGTCGACGTACACCGGATCAGCGACTCCTGCGGCTACGCGGTGCCGCTGATGGCGTACGAGGGCGACCGCGACCTGCTGGTCCGGGCGCACTCCCGGCGCACCGGGGCCGACCTGGTCGAATACCGGGCCACCCGCAACGCGGCGAGCATCGACGGGCTGCCCACCTTCTCCTGACCCCCGCGCGGTCGGGGCGGTTCCCGCGCCCGCGTGCCGTGTTACTTTCCCGGGCGGCCAGGGTACAAGCCGCAGCCGACGGGCCTGAGGGTCCGTCGGTTCGTGCTGTCGTCGGTTGGAGGTGCCATGGGACCGGAGCCGCTTCCCGCCGATCTGGCTGCCGCGCTCGACGCGGGCGGTGAGATGGGCGCCCGGATCCGTGACCTGGACTGGGCGGCCACGCCGATCGGGTGTGACCTCGCCGACTGGCCGGCCCCGCTGCGCCACGCGACCATACGCATGCTGGCCTCCCGTGCCCAGATCATCATCTTCTGGGGGCCGGAGCACGTCGCGCTCTACAACGACGCCTACGTGCCGACGATGGGCGACAAGCACCCGGACTGGCTCGGCTGCCCGGGGTGGGAGATGTGGAGCGAGGCGTGGGAGGTGCTCGGCCAACTCTTCGCCGAGGTGGCCGCCACCGGCCGGTCGTTCTGGGCCACCGACCACCCGTTCATGCTGCACCGGCACGGGTTCCTCGAAGAGACGTACTTCGACATCTCCTACGACCCGATCCGCGACGACGACGGTTCGGTGGTCGGGATCTTCTGCATCGTCAGCGACACCACCGGCCGGGTCCTCGGCGAGCGCCGGGTCGGCGCGCTGAGCGCGCTCGGCGTCCGGCTGGCGGACGCCTCCGGGCAGGCCGACCTGGGGGACCGCGTCGCGGCCGTGCTGGGTGAGCACCCGAACGACGTGCCGTTCGCCCTGCTCTACCTCGACGACGCCGGGACGGCTTCGCCCACCGGTCCCGCACCGCAGCCCGCCGCCGACGCCCCGGAGCCGGCCGCCAACGAGCCGGCGGTGGCGCTGGTGTCGGCGGCCGGCGTGCCCGCCCCGACGGTCCGCGCCACCACGGTCGGCCCACACACGCCGGGGGCCGGAGCGGCCCTGCTGCGCCAGGTGGTGGCGCGGGGGCGGCCGGCCGAGGCCCCGGTGTCGGCGTTCCTGTCGTCGGTGCCCGACCACACCGCCGACGAGGTGCTCGTGCTGCCGGTCACCGGCGGCGGGCGTACCGTCGGCGCGCTGGTGCTCGGCGCCAGCCGCCGGCTCGCCGTCGACCAGCGTTACCGCGACTTCTTCCGGCTGCTGGCCGCCCAGGTGTCGGCGGCCGTGACCAACCAGCGGGCGTACGAGCAGGAGCGGGCCCGGACCGCGCAGCTCGCCGCCCTCGACCAGGCGAAGACCAACTTCTTCTCCAACGTCAGCCACGAGTTCCGCACCCCGCTGACCCTGATCCTGGGGCCGCTGGAGGAGGCGCTGGCCGCCCCCGACCTGTCCGTCGCCGACCGCGAGGCACTGGAGCTGATGCACCGCAACGCCCTGCGGCTGCTCAAGCTCGTCAACACCGTCCTCGACTTCTCCCGCATCGGCTCGGGCCGGATCGACGCCAGCTACCGGCCGACCGACCTGTCGGACTACACCGCCCGGCTGGCCGGCAACTTCCGGTCCGCGGCCGAGCGGGCCGGGCTGCGGCTCGACGTCGACTGCCCGCCGCTGCCCGGTCCGGTGCACGTCGACCGGGAGATGTGGGAGAAGATCGTCCTCAACCTGCTGTCCAACGCGCTCAAGTTCACCTTCGCCGGCCGGATCACCGTACGGACCCTCGCGTCCGGCGGGTCGGCGGTGCTCGAGGTCTCGGACACCGGCGTCGGTATCCCCGAGGCCGACCTGCCGCTGGTCTTCGAGCGGTTCCAGCGGGTCGTCGGCCGCCGGGCCCGCAGTCACGAGGGCACCGGCATCGGCCTGGCCCTGGTCCGCGAACTCACCGAACTGCACGGCGGCCGGGTCGCGGTGCGCAGCCGGCCCGACGTCGGCAGCACGTTCACGGTCACGCTGCCGTTCGGTGCCGGGCACCTGCCCGCCGACCAGGTGGGCACCGGCGACACCCCGGTGGACGAGAGCGACACCGCCCGGCTCTACCTCGCCGAAGCGGTGCGGTGGGCGGGCGGGGAAGTCGTCCCGGCCCCCGCGGTGGCCCCGGCCGGGGGTTCCCGCCCGGTGGGCGGCGACGACCGTACGGCCGGGCGTGGCGGCCGGATCCTCGTCGCCGACGACAACGCCGACCTGCGTGACCACCTGACCCGGCTGCTGTCGCCGGGCTTCGAGGTGGTGGCGGTCGCCGACGGCGTGGCCGCCGCCCAGGCCGCCGCCGACAGCGCGTTCGACCTGGTCATCACCGACGTGATGATGCCACGAATGGACGGGTTCGAGCTGTTGGCGGCGCTGCGCGCGGATCCGCGCACCCGGCACCTGCCGATCGTGATGCTCTCCGCCCGTGCCGGTGAGGTGGCGGCTGTCGAGGGCCTGTCCGCGGGCGCCGACGACTACCTGGTCAAGCCGTTCTCCGGGCAGGAGCTGATCGCCCGGGTCCGGTCCAACGTGGAGCTGGGACAGCTCCGGGGCCAGATCATCCGGCAGTTGCGGGCCCTCACCGACGCGGCGGTGGCGGTCAACACCGCCCAGTCGACGGCCGAGGTGACGAAGGCCGCGGCCGAGCACGCGCAACTGGCCGTCCGCGCCGCCCGGGTCGTGGTCAGCGTCCCCGGCGCCCGCTTCGAGGCGGACGGCGGCGGCGAACTGCCCACCGACCCGCCACTGGTGGTGCCGCTGTCCGGCACGACCGGTGAACCGTTCGGCGAACTGCGGGCCTGGCCGTACCGCGGTCCGGTCACCGACGCCGAGGAGGAGGTGCTCGCCCAACTCGCCCGGCTGGTCGGCGTACGGCTCGACAACGCCCGCCTCTTCGAGGCCGAGCACCGGATCGCGATGACCCTCCAGCACAGCCTGCTGCCGCAGTCGCTGCCGCAACTACCCGGTGCGATCGTCGCCAGCCGCTACCTGGCCGGCAACAGCGAGGTCGAGGTCGGCGGCGACTGGTACGACGCGATCCCGGTCGACGACGGCCGGCTCGTGCTGGTCATCGGCGACGTCGTCGGCAAGGGGGTGAGGGCGGCCGCCGCCATGGGGCAGCTCCGTAACGCGCTGCGTGCGTACATGTTGGAGGGGTTCGACCCGGGCGCGGCGCTGACCCGGCTGAACCGGCTGGTCGGCACGGTCGGCCGGCGCTCCTTCGCCACCGTGGTGTGCGTACGCTTCGACCCCGTCACCGGCCGGCTCTGGTATGCCAGCGCCGGGCATCCGCCGCCGGCGCTGATCGAGCCGGACGGCACGGCCCGATTCCTCTACACCAGGGCGCTCGGTCCGCCGGTCGGCGCGCTGCCCGACGCCGAGTACGCCACCATCGACGGGCAGCTCGATCCGGGCGCCCGGATCCTGCTCTACACCGACGGCCTGGTCGAGGACCGGCGGCAGGGCATCGACGACAGTCTCGCGCAGCTCCTCACCGACGCGGCCCGCCCGACCGACCACGTCGACGACCTGGTGAGCGCGATGGTCGGGCGGGTGGCCGGCCGGCCCCGACGCGACGACGTCGCGGTGCTGGCCCTGGAGGCCGCCGAGCCCGACCGGCTGCTGCTGCGCCTGGCGGTCGATCCGGCCCAGCTCAGCGTGCTGCGCCGGCGGCTGGAGAGCTTCCTGACCGGGCACGGGGTGCCGGAGAACGACGTGTTCGACCTGATCGTGGCGGTCTCCGAGGCGGCCGCCAACGCGATGGAGCACCCGGTCGGGCCGGCCGAGGAAACGATCAGCATCGAGGTGACCATCGGCCGTGACGAGGTCGCCGCCGTCGTCCGGGACAGCGGCCGGTGGCGGGAATCCGACGGCGCCGGGTTCCGGGGCCGGGGGCTGGCGCTCATCGGCGCGCTCGCCGAGCTGACGGTGCACCGGTCCGACAGCGGCACGACGGTGACCGTACGCCGCCGGCTGGGCGGGTGAGCGCCGCCGGCAGGTCGGCGGGTGCCCGTCAGTCGGCGAGCCAGGGCTGGTCGCCGAGGCCGGAGATGTCGAGCACCCGGCGCACCTGCGGGGACGGCAGCACCGTCAGCGCGTCGGCATACCGGGCGCCGAGCCGGACCAGGGCATGGATGGCGGCCGAGTCGAAGAACGTGACCGCCCGCAGGTCGAGGGTCAGCCGGGCGGCGCCGGACGGTGTCGCCGCCGCGTACATCGTGTCGGCGGTGGCCATGTCGACCTCGCCGGTGACATTCACCGTCACGTGGTCACCATCTGCCTGGGCGGCGGCGGAGAAGTTGGAATCCGCACCCTGTTGATCCACGGCAAGTACCTTGGCACAGTGGTTGCCGTACGGCAACAAGCGCCCCCCGGCTCCGTGGTCCCCGGCACCCGGCGGGCGATCCGTCGGCCCCCGCCGACGGCGGCGATAGGCTTACCGCATGACCGTCCGTGCGCCGTTGACCCCTGGCACGCGCTCCCCGTGGCGACAGGTGCCCGCCCACATCCCCCGTCCGGAATACGTCGGCAAGAAGCGGCCGAAGCCGTGGACCGGGTCGCACGTCCAGACGCCCGAGACGATCGAGAAGATGCGGGTCGCCGGGCGGATCGCGGCGCAGGCCACCCAGCTCGCCGGTGAGCACTGCAAGCCCGGGGTCACCACCGACGAGATCGACCGGGTGGTGCACGAGTTCCTGATCGACCACGACGCCTATCCGTCGACGCTGGGCTACAAGGGCTTCCCCAAGTCGTGCTGCACCAGCCTCAACGAGGTGATCTGCCACGGCATCCCGGACTCGACGGTGCTCGAGGACGGCGACATCATCAACGTCGACGTGACCGCGTACATCGACGGCGTACACGGCGACACCGACGCGACCTTCTGCGTCGGCGAGGTCTCCGAGGAGGCCCGCCTGCTGGTCGAACGCACCCACGAGGCGATGATGCGCGGCATCCGCGCGGTCGCGCCGGGCCGCCAGATCAACGTCGTCGGCCGGGTCATCGAGTCGTACGCGAAGCGGTTCGGCTACGGCGTGGTGCGCGACTTCACCGGCCACGGCATCGGTGAGGCGTTCCACAGCGGGCTCTACATCCCGCACTACGACAGCCCCCGGCCGACCGACGTGATGGAACCCGGCATGACCTTCACGATCGAGCCCATGATCACACTCGGCACGTACGAGTACGACCTCTGGTCCGACGGCTGGACGGTCGTGACGAAGGACCGGCGGTGGACCGCCCAGTTCGAGCACACCGTCGTGGTGACCGAGGACGGCGTCGAGATCCTCACCCTGCCCTGACCGGGCCGGACCGCCCGCTCAGGCGTCGAAGAGGTCGGCGACCGTGCCGTCGACCGGCCGGCCCCGGGCGGCCAGTTCACCGGCCTGGGCACGCAGCACCTCGCCGAGTTCGGTCAGGTCGGCGCCGGCGAGCCCGGCCCGCCGTACCGCGTCGGCGCCGTCCCGGAAGTAGGTGCGGGTGAGCAGCCCCACCACGTTGGCCGCGGCCAGCCGGGCCGCACCGAGGCCGACCAGGGCGCCGTCGGTGTCGTACCAGGCGGCGAGCCGGCCCGCCAGCGCGTGCGCCGACGCCGCCTCGCACCACGCCTCCCGGGCCAGCGTGCTGAACTCGGGGGCCCGGGCCTGCGCGAGCCGGCCGAGGTGCGCGTCGCGGAGCTGGTCCAGCCAGCCGGTCGGGTCGTAGAGCGGTTTGGTCGTCACGTACCGGTCGGCGGCCAGCGGCCAGGACGTGTCGAGGGTGCGGGCGCGTCGCAGGCAACGGTCGGCGTCGACGACGTCGAGTGCGACGAGCACCCCGTCGATCCGTCGCCGGGTCGGGCGCGGCCCGCCGGACTCCCGGTAGGTCACCACCACCAGTTCGATCCCGGTGGTCTCGTCGTCGTCGCCGTGGGCCAGCCGGCCGTACGCCCCGATGGCCAGGACGTCGGCGGGGAAACGCCGCCGGGCCGTCTCGGCGACCCGTTCGGCGACGGCCCACCGCGGATTCGCGAGGTACGGATTGTCCTGCGGCACGGCCGTAATTGTGCGCCATGAGCGGGCTCGCGGCGAGTTCGGCGGTGTCGGCCGGCCTGCGTGGCCGGTGCTGGTGGGGGAATCCGTCAGGTTGGCCCGGCCCAGAATCGCGTGTTCATCTCGCCCTCCCCGTCGGCGGCCCCGGAGGTGGGGTGCGCCGATACCAGGATGGGCGCGGCCGGCGGCCCGGAGCGGTCCGCGCGGCGCGTCTGGCACCAAGGGGGGAGAGGCCGGCCGGCGAGCCGGACGCGGCCCGGTCAGCCGGCCGGCGTGAGCCGGAACACGTGTACCGGCCGGCCGCCGGCCCGGTCCACATAGGTGTCGTACGCCGGCCACTCCCGGACCAGCAGGCCCCACAACCGGTCCCGCTCGGCACCGGTGGCGAGGTGGGCGCGGACCGGGACCCGCCGACCGGCGACGGTGACCGTGGCGGTCGGATCGGCGAGCAGGTTCAGCGCCCAGGCCGGCGGGCGGGCCTGCCCCCAGTTGGAGCCGGCGACCACGAAGGCGTCGCCGTCGCGGACGTACAGCAGGGGGTTGCCGCGCGGCTGCCCGGACCGCCGTCCGGTCGTGGTGATCAGCAGCGACGGCACCAGGCCGAGCGCCACCACCCGACCGCTGGTCAGCCGGCTGACCAGCCGGTCGGCGGGCACCAGGACGCGGGCGGCGGCGGCGAACCACCGGCGGTGTCCGAGGCGACGGGTCACGTTTCGCAGGGCCGGCACCGGCACAGTCTGCCGCCCCGCGCCGCCGGAGGACAGCCCCGGCGGACGGGTCAGACGATCCGTCGCTCGACCGGCAGGCGGGACCGGGTCAGCAGGCCCGCGCCGAGCATCGCCACGACCGGTACGGCGAGCACGACCGCCAGCATCGACCACGGCACCGTCACCGGGTAGGTGCCCCCGCCGGGCCAGTTCGCCCGGCCGGCCTCGTTGAGGGCGAACATGACGACGACGGCACCGGTCAGCCCGGCGACCACCCCGAGGAGCGAACCGAGCCCGGCGATCATGCCCGACTGGCAGAGCGACAGCAGCCGGCGTACCCGCGGACTGGCCCCGACCGCGGCGAGGGTCGACAGGTCGGCCCGGCCGTCGGCGGCCGCGAGCCCGGTGGCGATGCCGGCGGCACCGAGGGTGACCACACCGGCGGCGATCGCCAGCAGGATCACGTCCAGGTCGCCGTAGCCACCCGGGCCGCGCTCGACGGCCGGCACCGGACTGCCGGGCAGTGCGCGCAGGCCGTCCCGTAGCCGGTCCTCCTGCCCGGTCGTCGGCTCGGCGGCGGTCGCCAGGACGAAGCCGGTGTGGGCGGCGGCCAGGCCGAGCCGGTCGACCGCCGCCGGCGAGTAGACGACCCGCTCGGCGGAGAGGCCGGACGTGAGGGCGTAGCCGGGCAGTCGGACCGTGTCGACGACGGCGAGCCCGCCATCGGGATCCGGTGGCAGCGCCGGGTCGTGGCGGCGGACCTCCACGGCCACCTGCCCGTCGACGACCAGACCGGGGTCGGTGACCACCACCCCGCCGGCCCGTAGCACCTCGGTGGCGCGGCGCAGGTCGTCCGGGTCCGCGCCGGTCAGCACCGGCAGCGCCGACCCGTCGTCGACGACGGAGTCGGCGAGCACCCCCGAGATCGTGTGGTATCCGACGGCGCAACGCGGATCCTCGGCCGCCCGGCGGCGGTCCGGCGCCTCCAGGGCACCGGACGGGTCGTACGGGCACGCCTGCCCGGCGGGGACCGCGACGGTCAGGCCGCAGGCGATCCGTTCGGCGGTGCCGGGCGGGCAGGTCGGCTGGTGCAACCGGGCCACCGCGCCGACCTCGACACCGGCGTCGCGGGCGGCGGCGGCGACCCGCTCGACCGGTGCCGGATCCGAAGGGGGCGCGAAGCCGTCGTACCAGGCGGTGACGTACCCGTGCGGAAGGGCCGGCTGATACCCCTCGACGCTACGGGCCCGATCGCTGGCCGTGTACACGCCGATCATCATGCTGCCGGCCACCGCGGCCATCACGGCGGCGATCGCCGGCGCGGCCGCCGCCCGGTTGCGGGCGGTGTCGCGCAGCGCGATCCGGGGCGCCAGCGGCAGCAGCCGGCCGAACCTGGCGAGCAGCCCGATCAGGCTCGGTGTGCACAACACCAGGCCGAGTTCGGCGAGCGCCAACCCGGCCAGCATGACCGTTTCACTCACCCACATCGCGCCGGCGGCCGCCAGGGCCGTGCCGGTGGCGGCCGCGACCAGGCCGACGACCAGCCACCGCCGGCGGGACCGGACCGCGCCGCGCCGGCCGCTGAGCGCGGTGACGACGTCCTGCCGGGCCGCGGTGAACGCCGGCACCATCGCGGCGAGCACCCCGGTGGCGACGGCCAGCCCGGCGACGGCGAGCAGCGCCAGCGGCAGGACCCGGTATCCGCCGGCCCGGGCCTGGGCCACGTACTCCTCGACGAGCGGGCGGCCGGCGAACGCGGCGGCGATGCCGAGGACGATGCCGACGGCCGCCCCGACGACCCCGAGCACCACACCGTCGGCCAGCACGATGCGGCGCAGGTGGGCGGGGGTGCCGCCGTTCGCGGCGACCAGGGCGAGATCGCGCCGCCGGCGGCGGGCACCGACCGCGAACGCCGGCCCGGCGAGCAGGACCACCTCCAGCACGCCCAACCCGGCGACCAGCACGCCCGTCCCGACGACGGTCGCGTCCGCGTCGGCGACGGACGGGTCGTAGCGGGGATCGGCCGCCGGATCGAGCAGTACCGTCCGCAACTCGACCAGGAATCCGCGCTGGTTGAGTTGCTCGACCTGCTCCCAGGTCACCGGTTCCGGGGCGTCGACCAGCCACCGCTGCGCCACCGGGCCCGCGTCCGGCGGCAGCGCCACCATCTCGCCCAGGTCCGCCGGGAACTCCACCACCCCGGTCACCCGGTAGACGCGTACGCCGTCGGCGCTCGTCACGTCGTCGCCGAGCCCGACGCCGAGCCGGCGCAGCGCCTCGGCGCTGACCGCCATCTCGCGGTCGCCGGCCGGCGCGCGGCCCTCGACCACCGACGCGATTCCCTGGACCATCGGGTCGGCGAGGTCGACCACGGTGGCCGGCAGTTCGCCGACGCCGGTGGTGGTACGCAGCGACAGCCTGGTCTCGCCGAGCGGGACGACCCGGCTGCCCGGCGGCAGCACGGCCCGTACCTCGTCGAGCGTCGGCGCCGTGGTGGGCGGATCACCGGGGATCACCCATCCGCCGCCCCGCAGGTCCTGGGTCAGCGGCCCGTCCACCAGCCAGGTCAGCGACGCGTCGGCCGTGCCGAGCCGGCGTTCGGCCCGCTCGGCGGGAGTCAGCCGGAACATGTCGTAGTTGACCGCCACGTACGACAGCGCCAGCACCGGCAGCGCGATCATCGCCACCACCAGCGCCGTACGCGCCCGCGCCCGGCGGGCCTCCCGGGCGGCGATCCGCAGCGCGGCCCGCCAGGACCTCACCCGATGTCCTGGAGCAGGTGCTCCGGCCCGTCCAGCGGCCCGGACGTGTCGACGGCGAGCCCGTCCCGCAGGAACACCACCCGGTCGGCCCACGCGGCGTGCCGGGCCTCGTGGGTCACCAGCACGGCGGCCGCGCCGGCGTCGACCCGCCCGCGCAGCAGCCGCAGGACCGCTTCGCCGGTCTGGGAGTCGAGCGCGCCGGTGGGTTCGTCGGCGAGCACCAGCCGCCGTTCGCCGACCAGCGCGCGGGCGATCGCCACCCGCTGCTGCTGGCCGCCGGACATGTCGTCGGGGAACCGGTCGCCGAGGTCGGTGAGGCCGACCTCGGCCAGCGCCGCGACCGCGAGCCGCCGGGAGTGCCGTACGCCCCGGCCGTCGAGTTCGAGCGGCAGCGCGACGTTCTCCACCGCGGTGAGGCTGGGCAGCAGGTTGAGGTCCTGGAAGACGTAGCCGACCGACCGGCGGCGCAGTCGGGCCAGCCCGCGCCGGTCGAGGGTGCCGAGATCGGCGCCGGCCACCGACACCCGGCCCCGGGTCGGCCGGTCGAGCCCGCCGGCCAGGTTGAGCAGCGTCGACTTGCCCGAGCCGGACGGCCCCATCACCGCGACCAGCTCACCCGGCCGGACGGTCAGGTCGACCCCGCGCAACGCGTGTACCGCGCCCGCGCCGCAACCGTGCGTCCGGTGCACGTCGCGAAGTTCGAGCAGGTTCACCGTTCCGCCCGCGCGGGGGCGTCCGGTGTGTCCGCGCCGACGGCGGGACCGGCGGGGTACGGGCGCCCGGGAGACCGGTCGGTCGACGCGACGCCGCCGGGTGTGGCGGGCCGGTGCCGGACCAGGCTGACCTCGCAATGGTCCAGCCAGCGGATCTCGGCCTCGGCCTGGAAGAGCATCGAGTCCAGCACCAACCGCCAGGACAGGTCGCCCGGCCGGTCGTCGCGCACCTTCAGCCGGGTGAGTTCCTGGAGGGTACGCATCGTCGCGGTGCGTTGGGTCTGCACGACGGCCCGCACGTCGACGCCCGGGGTGGTCAGTGCCAGCGCCAGTTTGATCGCCAGTTCGTCGCGGGGGCGGTCGTTCCGGCTGATCGGAGTGCCGAACCAGTCGGCGAGTTCGGCCCGGCCGGTGTCGGTGATCTCGTACGGCCGCTGCCCCCCGTCGTTCTCCGGCAGGGGCCGCACGAGACCGTCCCGTTCCAGCCGGGCCAGCGTGGTGTAGACCTGCCCGATGTTGAGCGGCCAGGTCGCGCCGGTGGACTCCTCGAAGGCGGCCCGGAGCTGGTAGCCGTACATCGGCTGGCGCTCGAGCAGGGCGAGAAGACCATGGCGGATCGTCATACTTAACCAGTATACGTACTGGGTATGCAAGGCTTCCCGGTGTCGCCGGTGCCCCGTCCGGGCCCCCGGCGAACGGGACGGCGCGGACCCGGAACCGCCGGGTCAGCTCACCTTGCCCGGAAACGCGACCGTGAGCGGGACACCGCCGGCCGTACGACGCCACCGGGTCGCCCGGACCGCGCAGTCGGTCAGCGCCGCGAGCGCCTGACCACGCTGGTCGCCGGTGGTGACCGGCAGCGCCGCCCGCCACACCGCCGCCGTACGCTCCTCGATCTCGACCGCCAGCCGGAGGGCCGACGCGGTGTCGGTGACCGGGTACGGCAACGCATACGACGGTTCCGCCGGCGGCGGCGTGACCGACGTCTCGTTCAGCAGGACCGTCAGCGCGTCCCGGCGGGTCCGGTGGGCCGCCTCGGCGGCCCGCGCGTCGGCCGCGGCGGCGTCCGCCAGCCGCACCCCGATCACCCCGTACGCGTGGATCGCCGCGTATTCGGCGGTCAGCGCCGCCGCCAGCCCCGTACTCACGGCGTCACCTCGCTTCGCTCGGCGCCGCCGTGTTCATCGTGTTGCCTGATGGTTCGCTCGCTCCGCTCGCTCACGCCGCCACACTCCGCTCGCTCACAGCACCTCCAGGTGGGTCGCCCGGGCGGCCGTGATCGAGCCGAGCAGCGCCGCCCGCTCCGCCGGGGCGGCCAGGCAGGCGTCCTGGGCCAGCTTGTGGCCCGCCTCCTCGGCCGTACGCAGCTCCGCCAGGGTGGCGTCGGCTTCCGTCGGGACCTGCGGCGCCACCGCGGTGGCCCCGGACGGCGACGGGGACGGTGACTCCCGGGTCACCCGGACCAGCTCCGCCTCGTGCGCGCGGTGCGCCTGCGCGATCGGCGTCAGCCGGTCGGCCAGGGCGGGATGGGCCGCGGCCGCGGCCTCGTGCCGGGCCGCGAGGTCGCGCGCGTCGGCCAGCAGCGGGGCGAGCGGGTCCGGGGCCGGTGGTGGGTCGTCGCCGTCGAAGAGGCCGCAGGCCGACAGCACGCCGGTGGCCGCAAGACCGGCCGTGGCGCCCGCCATCCGCAGCAGCCATCGCCGGGAGCGTCCCGGTCCGATGTCGTGGATGTAGGTGTTCCCGCTCCGCACCGGCCAAGTCAACACCATCCGCGCCGCCCGTGGGGCGCCCCCGCCGTCTCCGGCCCGCCGGGTCGGTGCGCCGGCCGATCGGAAGAGCCGTTCGCGCGTTACGCTCTGCGCAGCCGCCGGGCGCGAACGCCCGGTGGCGTACTGGCATGGTTACCCAGCGGCATTGCCCGCCGGGGCCGACGATGGTGAAGGGGTCCGCCAGATGACGCAGCGTGGCCGCGCCTCCGGCAGGCCGGCGCCCGGATCGCGCGGCGAGGCCCGGCCGCGCAGCGGCGAGCGCCCCCGTCCCGCCGACCGGCCCCGCGCCGACCTCTCGGCCCGCCGCGCCCGGCTGCGCGCGGTGATCGAACCGGTCGTCACCGCCGCCGGCTACTTCCTGGAGGACGTCTCGGTCTCCCGGGCCGGCCGCCGGCACGTCGTACGGGTGATCGTCGACGGTGAGGCGGGCATCGGCCTGGACGCCGTCGCCGACGTCTCGCGGGCCGTCTCGGCGGCGCTCGACGCCGCCGAGGAGGACGGCACCGAGTTGCTCGTCGGCGAATACCAGCTCGAGGTCAGCTCGCCCGGCGTCGACCGCCCGCTGACCCTGCCCCGGCACTGGCGGCGCAGCGTCGGCCGGCTGGTCAAGGTCACCGCGGGCGAGCGGCAGGTGACCGGACGGGTGGTCGCCGCCGACGACGCCGGGGTGGCCCTCGACGTCGACGGTGTCACCCACGAATGGAAGCACGTCGACCTCGGCCCCGGCCGCGTCCAGGTGGAGTTCACCCGGCTCGACGAGGTGGCCGACGACGATCTCGACGAGATCGACGACGCCGACGAACCCGACGACGACGAAGTGGAGGGCGAGCAGAGGTGAACATCGACCTCGCGGCGTTGCGCGCACTGGAACGCGAGCGGGAGATCCCGTTCGACACGATTCTCGCGGCGATCGAGACCGCGCTGCTCACGGCCTACCGGCACACCGAGGGCGCCGAGCCCCACGCCCGGGTGGAGATCGACCGCAAGAACGGGGCGGCGCTGGTCTACGCCCAGGAGACGGACCCCGACGGCACCGTCGTACGGGAGTGGGACGACACCCCGCACGACTTCGGCCGGATCGCGGCGATGACCGCCAAGCAGGTGATCCTCCAGCGGCTGCGGGAGGCCACCGACGAGGTGCACTTCGGCGAGTACGTCGGCCGCGACGGTGACCTGGTGACCGGGGTCGTGCAGGCGCACGAGGCGCGGGCCGAGAAGGGCATCGTCACCGTCGACCTGGGCAAGCTCGAGGCGGTGCTGCCGCAGTCGGAGCAGGTGCCCGGTGAGGTCTACGAGCACGGCCAGCGGATCCGGTGCGTGGTGGTCCACGTGGCCAAGGGCTTCCGCGGCCCGCAGATCACGCTCTCCCGGTCGCACCCCAACCTGGTCAAGAAACTTTTCGCGCTGGAGGTGCCGGAGATCGCCGACGGCACCGTCGAGATCGCCGCCATCGCACGTGAGGCAGGTCACCGTACGAAGATCGCGGTGCGCTCGACGGCGCCCGGGGTCAACCCGAAGGGCGCCTGCATCGGCCCGATGGGGCAGCGGGTCCGGGCGGTGATGAGCGAGCTGCACGGTGAGAAAATCGACATCATCGACTGGTCCGACGACCCGGCGGCGTTCGTCGGGTTCGCGTTGTCGCCGGCCAAGGCGCTGCGGGTCGAGGTCGTCGACGCCGCGACGCGTACCGCCCGGGTCACGGTGCCCGATTTCCAGCTCTCGCTCGCGATCGGCCGCGAGGGGCAGAACGCCCGACTTGCGGCCCGGTTGACCGGTTGGCGGATCGACATCCGGCCCGATACCGAACAGTCGGCTCCCGGCGACCGGGGCGTACGTGATCACGCTGCCGAGCCGGGCGGAGCGGTTGCCGGCGCGTAGGGGTAGACTTTCTCGTGGTTCGTCGTGCGTTGCCGGTCCGCACATGTGTGGGTTGCCGGCGTCGTGCGCCGGCCGCCGAACTGTTGCGGATCGTCGCGATCGAGATCGGTGCTGGTCACAGCCTCTGTCCCGATCCGCGCCGCAGCCGGCCGGGTCGGGGCGCGCACCTGCATCCTGATCCGGCTTGCTTCACGCTGGCGCAGCGACGCCGCGCCTTCGGGCGGGCGTTGCGCATCACCGGGGCACCTGACACCGGTGAGCTGGCCGAGTACCTCCGCGCGTCAACCACTACGTCCGGTCATCCGACCGGGCGAGGGTCGCAAGCAAGGTAGGACGACCGACATGAGCACACGATGAAGTCCCTGAAATGACCAGGCTTCAAGTGCACGAGTGAGGTCGCTGCGGGATCTGCCCGCACGACCTCGGAGTGAGGAGTGCAGTGGCAGGCAAGGCCCGCGTACACGAGCTGGCAAAAGAGCTCGGGGTCGAAAGCAAGACCGTTCTCGCCAAGTTGAAGGAAATGGGCGAGTTCGTCAAGTCCGCGTCGAGCACCGTGGAGGCACCCGTCGCCCGGCGGCTGCGCGGCGCGTTCGTCGCATCGTCGGAGCAGCCCTCGGCCCCCGCCGCCCCGACACCCGCAGCACCGAGTCCCGGCAGCCCCGCCAGGATCTCGGCCAAGCCCATGCCGCCCCGCCGACCGGCTCCGCCGGTCCGGCCGAAGGGGCCGGTTCCCGGGCCGCCGCAGCCGCCGGCAGCACCGGTGGCCAAGCCGGCGAGTGCCCACGACATCGAGGTGGCGGCCGCCGAGGCGCGCGCCGCGGCCCTCAAGGCCGAGCAGGAGGCCACCGTCAAGGCGGCGCAGGCTGCCCGGCAGCAGCAGCGCGAGGCGCCGGCCCGGCGGGAGCCGCCGGCCGACGGCGGCGCGCCGCGACCGAAGCCGGGTCCGACCGCGGTTCCCCCGCGTCCGGGTTCGCCGGCCGCGAACCGGCCGAGCGCGCCCGGCGCGCCGGCTCCGGCGCCGGGTCGTCCCGGTGGCCGGCCGCCCGCGCGTAGCGGCGGCAACAACCCGTTCGGCATCACCCCGGGTGGTCAGCGTCCGGCACCGCAGACCGGTGGCGGCCCGCGGCCCAACCCGGCCTCCATGCCGCCGCGGCCGAGCCCGGCTTCGATGCCGCCGCGGCCGAGCCCCGCGTCGATGCCCTCGCAGCGTCCGGGTCGCCCGGGTGGCGGCCCCGGCGGTGGCGCCGGTCGTCCCGGCGGCGGTGCCGGTCGTCCCGGCGGTGGCGGCGGCGGCTTCCGTCCCGGTGGTGGCGGCGGTGGCGGTGGCTTCCGCGGCGGTCCCGGTGGTGGCGGCGGCGGTGGCGGTGGCTTCCGCGGCGGTCCCGGTGGTGGCGGTGGCGGCGGTGCCGGTGGCGGCTTCCGTCCCGGTGGCGGCGCTCCGGCCGGTGGCGCGGGTCGCCCCGGTGGTGGCGGTCGTGGCCGTGGCGGCGGTGCCGCGGGCGCCTTCGGGCGTCCGGGTGGCAAGCCGACCCGTGGCCGGAAGTCGAAGAAGCAGCGCAGACAAGAGTTCGACAACCTGTCCGCACCGACCATGAGCTCGGGTGCCCCCCGGGGTCAGGGTCAGGTCGTCAGGTTGTCGCGCGGCGCCTCGCTGTCCGACTTCGCCGACAAGATCAACGCCAACCCGGGTTCGCTGGTCCAGGAGATGTTCAACCTGGGCGAGATGGTCACCGCGACCCAGTCGTGCTCCGACGACACCCTCCTGCTGCTCGGTGAGCACCTCGGCTTCGACGTGCAGATCGTCAGCCCGGAGGACGAGGACCGCGAGCTGCTGGCCCAGTTCAACATCGACCTCGACGCCGAGGTCGCCGAGGACCGCCTGGTCAGCCGGCCGCCGGTGGTGACCGTCATGGGTCACGTCGACCACGGTAAGACCAAGCTGCTCGACGCGATCCGCAAGGCCAACGTCGTCGCGGGCGAGGCCGGTGGCATCACCCAGCACATCGGTGCCTACCAGGTGCACGTACCGCACGACGGCGTCGACCGCGCGCTGACCTTCATCGACACCCCGGGTCACGAGGCGTTCACCGCCATGCGTGCCCGTGGTGCCCAGGTCACCGACATCGTGGTCCTGGTCGTCGCGGCCGACGACGGCGTCATGCCGCAGACGATCGAGGCGCTCAACCACGCCAAGGCGGCCGACGTGCCGATCGTGGTCGCGGTCAACAAGGTCGACAAGCCGGAGGCGAACCCCGACAAGGTCCGCCAGCAGCTCACCGAATACGGACTGGTCGCCGAGGAGTACGGCGGCGACACCATGTTCGTCAACGTGGCCGCCAAGCCGGGCATCGGCATCGACGAACTGCTCGAGGCGGTGCTGCTGACCGCCGACGCGTCGCTGGAGCTGACCGCTCCGATCGACGGGCCGGCCCAGGGTGTCGCGATCGAGGCCCACCTCGACAAGGGTCGTGGTGCGGTGGCGACCGTCCTGGTCCAGAAGGGCACCCTGCGGGCGGGCGACTCGATCGTCGCCGGTGGGGCGCACGGCCGGGTCCGGGCGATGCTCGACGAGAACGGCAAGCCGGTCAGCGAGGCCGGTCCGGCACGTCCGGTCCTGGTCCTCGGTCTGACCGCGGTCCCGGGCGCCGGCGACACGTTCCTCGCGGCCGAGGACGACCGCACGGTGCGTCAGATCGCCGAGCAGCGGCAGGCCCGGCGGCGGGCGGCGAGCTTCGCCAACAGCCGCGGGCGGGCCACCCTCGAGACGCTCATGGAGCAGCTCAAGGAGGGCGAGAAGACCTCGCTCAACCTGGTGCTCAAGGGCGACGTCTCCGGTTCCGTGGAGGCGCTCGAGGACGCGCTGTTCAAGCTGGACATCCCGGAAGAGGTCCAACTGCGGATCATCCACCGGGGCGTCGGTGCGATCACCGAGAGCGACGTCATGCTGGCGAGCGCCTCCTCCGAGGCGGTCACGATCATCGGCTTCAACGTCCGGGCCTCCAACAAGGTCCGGGAGATCGCCGACCGCGAGGGCGTGGAGATCCGGTACTACACCGTCATCTACCAGGCCATCGAGGAGATCGACGCCGCGCTCAAGGGCCTTCTCAAGCCCGAATACGAAGAGGTCGAGCTGGGCAGCGCGGAGATCCGCGACGTCTTCCGCTCGTCCAAGGTCGGCAACATCTCCGGCTGCATCGTGCGGTCGGGTGTCATCCGGCGTAACGCCAAGGCACGTCTCCTGCGTGACGGCGCGGTCGTGGCGGACAACATCACGATCAGCTCGCTCAAGCGCTTCAAGGACGACGCGACCGAGGTGCGCGAGGGCTTCGAGTGCGGTCTGACCCTGAGCGGTTACAACAACGTCCAGGTCGGCGACCTCATCGAGACCTTCGAGATGCGGGAGAAGCCGCGCTCCTGACCGATCCGCGTTGATCCGGGGAGGGACACCCGTACGGGGTCCCTCCCCGGATCGCGTCCTGCCCCGGCCCTCGCACCAGCGAAACGGAAGAACCCCACGATGACCGAGTACGCCCTGCTGCTGGCCCCGTCGGCCAACCGCGTCTACGCCGACGCGGCCGGCCGGATGACCCGGGCCGAGCTGGCCGTGCTGGCCGCGGCCGGGGTCCTCGACGGGCCGGTCGGCGACATCGCCGAGCGGGAGATCGCCGGCGTCGGCTACGTCACCTTCGAGGCGACCCCGAGCCGGCGCGACGTCGACCGGCTGGCGAACCTGTCGGCGGCGTACGCGCTGTTCGAGCGGGTCGGCGACGACCTGCTGCGCCCCGTACCGCTGCACCCGCTGGCGCGCTTCGACGACGACCTGATCACCATCCCGAAGTACGCCGGCAAGACCAACGAACAGTTCACCCGGCTGCTGCTCAACGTCACCCTGCTGGCGTCGGCGTCCGCGCCCGACATGCTCGACCGGCAGCTCGTCGTGCTCGACCCGCTGTGCGGCCGGGGCACCACCCTCAACCAGGCCCTCATGTACGGCTACGACGCGATCGGGGTCGAACTGGACGGCAAGGACGTCGACGCGTACTCGGCGTTCCTGCGTACCTGGCTCAAGCGCAAGCGGCTCAAGCACACCGCGGAGACCACCCCGGTGCGCCGGGACCGGCGACTCGTCGCGCGGCGGTTCGAGGCGGTCCTCGCCGGCTCGAAGGACGACTACCGGTCCGGAGCCACCCAGCGGGTCACCGTGCTGCACGGCGACACCATCCGGGCCCGGGAGTTCCTGCGGGCCGGCTGCGCCGACGTGGTGGTCGCCGACGCCCCGTACGGGGTCGCCCACGGCAGCCGTACCGAACAGGGGCTGTCCCGCCGGCCGTTGGACCTGCTGGCGGCGGCGGTGCCGGTCTGGGCCGAACTGCTCCGTCCCGGCGGCGCGGTAGGCATCTCGTGGAACACCCACGTCGCCCGGCGCGACGAGGCCGCCGCCGTGCTCGCCGACGCCGGCCTGGTGCCCGTGGACGGGCCGGGCTACCTCGACTTCTCGCACCGGGTCGACCAGGCCATCGAACGTGACGTCCTGGTGGCCCGCAAACCCGGGTGAGCGGGAAACCCGGGTGAACCCCGGGGACCGGTTCGCTACGCTGACCGGCGATGTTCACCGGAACCGCGGTCTTCGACCTGCTCCTGCCCGGCGACTCCCGGTCGCTGAAGGCGAAACGCTCCTACGTACGCCCCATCGTCGCCGCCCTGCGCCGGTTCGAGGTGTCGGCGGCCGAGGTGGGCGCCCTCGACCTGCACGGCCGCGCCGAGATAGCGGTGGCCGTGGTGGCCGCCGAGGCGGCCCACGTCCGCACCGTCCTCGACTCCTGTGAGCGGCTGGTGGCCGGCCGCCCCGAGACCGAACTGCTGTCGGTCCGGCGCCGGCTGCACGGCCCCGACGACTGACCGCCCGGGCCGGTGTGACCGGGGTTGCGCCGGCAGGTGTGGCCGGCCGCGGCGAAGGTAATGTTCCAGTCGTGGGCACCGGCCCGGTCACCGGCGGCACGACGACCCGGTCGGCCGCCGGCCCGCAGGTACGGAATGTCCGTTGACGGTTGAGCACTGTCCTGGAACGCAGGATGCCGTGGAGGTGGCGAGATGTCGGACCCGGCCAAGGTACGTCGGCACGCGGAGCGGGTACGTGAACTGGTGGCTTCGGTGGTGCGTACCCAGATCAAGGACCCCCGGCTCGGCATGATCACGATCACCGACGCCCGGATAACCGCCGACCTGCGGGACGCGACGGTCTACTACACGGTGCTCGGCGACGCGGCGGCCCAGGCCGGCACCGCGGCCGCGCTGGAGAGCGCCAAGGGCATGCTGCGCAGCACCGTCGGCAAGGCCCTCGGGCTGCGCCACTCGCCGACCCTGACGTTCGTCCTGGACAACGTGCAGGACCAGGTGAAGCACATCGACGAGCTGCTCGCCGCGGCCCGCAACGCCGACGCCGAGGTGCAGCGGCTCGCCGCCCGGGCCCAGTACGCCGGTGAGGCGCAGCCCTACCGGGTGGAAGACACCGACGACAGCGACGGCGAGGGCGACGAGGACCGGGTCGCCGGCGCGGGACCGGCCGACGCCGCGGAGCACCGGCGGTGACCGACGCCTCGGGCGGCGGCAACGGGGCGGCTCTGGCCGAGCCGCCCGCACCCGGCGGGCCGACGGAGGAGGACTGGGTGGCGGCGGTGGCCGCCGTCCGGTCGTTGCCGGCCGGTGGGCGGGTGCTGCTGATCTGCCACGTCAACCCCGACGGGGACGCGCTGGGCAGCATGCTGGGGTTCGGGCTGGGGCTGCGCCGGCTCGGCGTACGTCAGCTCCAGGCCACGTTCCCCGGCCCGCCCGAGGTGCCGGAACCGTTCCGGGCGCTGCCCGGCCTCGACCTGCTGGTGCCCGCCGCGCAGGCGATCGCCGATCCCGACCTGGTGCTGTGCTTCGACGCGGCCAGTGAGTCGCGGCTCGGTGACCTGGTCGACCGGCTCGACCGGGCGCCGGCGATCGTGCTCGACCACCACGCGTCCAACACCCGCTTCGGCGGGATCCACCTGGTCGACCCGGCCGCCGCCGCGACCTCGGTGGTCGCCGAGCGGCTGCTCACCCGGCTCGGGGTGCCGCTCGACCGGGAGATCGCCGAGTGTCTCTACGTGGCGTTGGCCACCGACACCGGCTCGTTCCGGTTCGACATGACCACCCCGGCGGTGCACGAGATGGCGGCCCGCCTGCTCGCCACCGGCATCCGGCCGGGCGAGATCTCCCGGCGGATCTTCGACACCCGCCCGTTCGGTGCGATCCGGTTGTACGGCGAGGTGCTGAGCCGGACGACGCTCGATCCGGCCGCGGCCGGTGGTCACGGCATGGTGTGGACGTACGCGACCCAGGATGACCTGGCCCGGCACGGACAGCGGCCGTACGTTCTCGAGCCGTTGATCGACTCGGTCCGGTGCGCCGCCGAGGCGGACGTGAGCTGCGTGGTCAAGCAGACCGGCACCCGGGAGTGGGCGGTGTCGATGCGAAGCAAGGGCGCGGTCGACGTCAGCCGTGTCGCGGTGGCGCTCGGCGGCGGCGGGCACCGGCTCGCCGCGGGGTTCACCGGGCGTGGCACCGCCCACGAGGTGGCGGCGGCGATCCGGGACGAGTTGGACACGGCACTGATCGATCCGGAGGTTCCGGGACAAGCCGGAGTCTGATCCGGGTTTCCGTCGCACCGGACAGCAGGTGACAATCGGTTGATGGAACAGCCGCAGGAACTCACCGCGTCGGTGCCCCGGGCCTGGGACAGACCACTGGTCACGGTTCCGGTGCTGGCGTTGCTGTCGGTGATCGGGGGTCAGTTCCCGTCGTTCTCCACCCAGGCGAACCTCTACGCGATCGGCACCGGCGGCACGCTGGTCTGGTTGGGGCTGTCCAACCGGTTGCCGCGCCGGCCGGCGCCCCGCTCGTTCGGTCGGCCCGCCGTCTGGTGGGTGCTGCCGGCGGTGATCTTCGCCGTCTTCGAGGGGGCGACGTTCTTCCTCGGGTCGTCCGAGGAGTTCCCCACCTTCTCCAAGCTCGCCGACCCGCTGCTCGAGGAGCCGCTGATCCGTTCGGCGGCCTACTTCGCCTGGCTCGCGGCGTTCTGGGGGCTGGTCCGGCGATGAGCGGCACCCGTCTGCTGGCGATCGGCGGCTTCGCCGTGGCCATCGTGCTGTTCCTGGTGACGGAGTGGGCGGCGCGCCGGGAGGGTTCGAGGATCCCGACGCTGGGCGACGTCTGCGCCTACGTGATGCAGTACGAGGTCGGCCGGGTGCCGGTCGGCCGGATCGGGGTGTTCGGCTTCTGGTGGTGGCTGGGGTGGCATTTCTTCGCCCGCTGACCTGGTGATCATTCTCGCATCACGGGAATGGTGCGCAGGATGTGGACCTGAACGATAGCTTGGGTGACGGTGCGCGCCGTGCCCGTCACCGCGCTGCCCCCGTGGGTGGCGATCCGGGCGAGGCCCACCACGTCCCGACCTCCAGGGTCGACCAGACCCGGGCCGGCACGCTGCCCCGGCAGTCCGCTTCCGGTGATCCCGGACGGCCGCCGCCGGCGACCAGCACCACCGCCCATCGCCGATCCGACCCGCGCCCGACACCCTCACGTGTCCGCCGCCGGCCGGACCTCCCGGCGCACCCTGGAAGGAACCTCCCATGGCGAGCAAGCCGAAGCCCGAGACCAGCGACGAGGCCCGCGAGCAGGCCCGCCGCGCCCTGCAGACCTCGATGGACACCCGCCAGTAGCACCGGCGTCCATCGCCGGCCGGGCCGTCCCGGACACCCGGGGCGCCGCCGACCGACCGTCGCCGTACGGCCGCCGGGCGCACGCCCCGGCGATACGATCGGGCCGTGCGCCGGATCCTCGTCGTCGGCAGCGGCGGCGCGGGCAAGTCCACCCTCGCGCGGCAACTCGGCGAGCGGCTCGAGTTGCCCGTCGTGCACCTCGACCGGCACTACTGGCAGCCGGGCTGGGTGGCGACCGAACCGGACCGCTGGCGGGCCACCGTCGGCCGGCTGGCCGCCGCCGACGCCTGGGTGATGGACGGCAACTACGGCTCCACCCTCGACCTGCGGCTGCCCCGCGCCGACCTGCTCGTCCTGTGTGACCTGCCCCGGCTGGTCTGTCTGTGGGCGGTGCTGCGGCGTCGCTGGCGGTCCCGCGCCACCGGCCGCCCGGACCTGCACCCCGGCTGCCCCGAACGGCTCACCCCGGCGTTCCTGCGCTGGATCTGGAGCTATCCCGGTCGGCCCCGGACACACCTTCTCGCGGCGGTCGCCGCCCACACGCCACGACTCGCCGTCGTACGGCTGCGCAGCCGGCGCGAGGTGCGCCGCTGGCTCGCCGGCGGCATGGCGTACGGGCGACCGCCTGAGTAAGTGGTCAGGAGGTTGTCACTCATTACCGGCCCGTGTGAGGATGCGGGACGATGAGTCACCCCACGGCCCCACCCGCGACATCCCGTGCCACGCTGCGCCGGATCGCCGGCCTCGCCCTGCCCGCCCTCGTCGTGCTCGCCGCCGAGCCCGTCTACGTGCTCGTCGACACCGCCGTCGTCGGCCACCTCGGCCGGGTGCCGCTCGCCGCGCTGGCCGTCGGCGGAACCGTACTGACCCTGATCGCCTGGCTCGGCACCGTCATGGCGTACGGGACCACCGGGCGGGCCGCCCGCCGCTACGGCGCCGGCGACCGGGCCGCCGCCGTCGCCGAGGGCGTCCAGGCGTCCTGGCTCGCGTTCACCGTCGGTGTCGCCGTCGCGCTCGGCATGCAGGTCGTGGCCGGGCCGCTGGCGCGTACCCTCGCCGGCGGTGGCACCGAGGTGGCCGACGCCGCCGCGCAGTGGATGCGGATCGCCGCGCTGGGCGCCCCCGGCCTGCTCCTGGCCGCCGCCGGCAACGGCTGGATGCGGGGCGTGCAGGAGACCCGGCGGCCGGTGGTCTACGTACTGGCGGCAAACGTCCTGTCCGCGATGCTCTGCCCGGTGCTGGTCTATCCCGTCGGCCTCGGGTTGCCCGGCTCCGCCATCGCCAACGTCGTCGCCCAGAGCCTCGGTGGGCTGCTCTTCGCCCGCGCCCTGCTCGTCGAGCGGGCGGCCCTGCGCCCCGACCCCTCGGTCATCCGTCGCCAGCTCGCGGTCAGCCGGGACCTGCTGATGCGGGGCGCCGCGTTCCAGATCTGCTTCCTGTCCGCCACCGGCGTCGCGGCCCGCTTCGGCGCCGCCTCGGTCGCCGCCCACCAGATCGCCGTACAACTGTTCTTCTTCACCGCGCTGGCCCTCGACGCCGTCGCGATCGCCGCCCAGTCGCTGGTCGGCGCCGCCCTCGGCGGCGGCGACGCCGACGGCGCCCGCTGGCTGGCCCGCCGGATCGCCCTGCTCGGCGTCGCCTGCGGGCTGGTGTTCGCGGTGCTCATCGCCGTCGGCTCCGGCGTCGTGCCGGGATGGTTCAGCCCGGACCCGGCGGTACGCGACCAGGCGATGCTGGCCTGGCCGTGGTTCGTGGCGATGCAGCCGCTGGCCGGGGTCGTGTTCGCCCTCGACGGGGTGCTGATCGGGGCCGGCGACGTCCGCTACCTGCGCAACCTGACCCTGGTGGCGACACTGGGCGGGTTCCTGCCCGCCATCTGGGCGGCGTACGCCCTCGACCTCGGGCTGGGCGGGATCTGGGCCGGACTGGTGCTGATGGTCGTCATCCGGCTGGTCGGCCTGCTGCTGCGGACTCGCTCCGGCCGCTGGGCGGTCGTCGGCGCGGTCCGCTGACGCCGCCCCGCGCACCCACCCCTTCCGGCGCCCGCCGGCCGCGGCCCGGCGCCCCGGTCCAGCGCCTTGATCCCGGTGATCAGGGAGCGGGAGGGCGACACGCCCGACCTGCTCCCTGATCACGAGGATCACGGGTGGGCCGCGGGGACGGGGAGACGGGGGTCTGGCAGGGTGGACGACCGTGCATAGTGACGGGCTCATCGTGGTTGACAAGGCCGGCGGGATGACGTCCCACGACGTCGTCGCCCGCATCCGGCGACTGGCCAGGACACGGCGGGTGGGACACGGCGGCACCCTCGATCCGATGGCCACCGGCGTACTGGTCGTCGGCGTCGGCCGGGCCACCCGGCTGCTGACGTACGTGATCGGGTCCGACAAGGGCTACACCGCCACGATCCGGCTCGGACAGTCGACGGTGACCGACGACGCCGAGGGCGAGGTGATCGCCACCACGGCCGCCGACACGGTCACCGACGACGCGATCCGGGCCGGGCTCGCCGCGCTCACCGGCGAGATCGACCAGGTGCCCAGCGCGGTCAGCGCGATCAAGATCGACGGGCAGCGGGCCTACAAGCGGGTACGCGACGGCGAGCAGGTCGAACTCGCCGCCCGCCGGGTCACCGTGTCCCGCCTCGACGTGCTCGCGATCCGCCGCGACCAGCCCGGCGTCGTCGACGTGGACGTCGACCTCGCGGTGTCGTCCGGCACCTACGTGCGCGCCATCGCCCGGGATCTCGGCACGTCGCTGCGGGTCGGTGGACACCTGACGGCACTGCGCCGTACGTCCGTCGGCGGGTTCACCCTGGCCGAGGCGGCCACCCTCGAGGAACTGGAGCGGCGGGCGCCGGACGTGGTGAACCTGCCGCTCACGCAGGCCGCCCGCCGCTACTTCCCGCAGCGCGAGGCCGACGCCGCCGAGGCGAAGGTGCTGTCGCACGGCGGCCCGCTGAAGCCGGCCGGCATCGTCGGCCCGTACGCGGTCTTCGGTCCGGACGGCGGCCTGCTCGCTATCGTCAGCGAACGGGAAGGGCGGGCCCGGGCCGAGATCGTGCTCGCCCCGGCATGACGCGGCAGGCGGGCGCGGGGCACGACGGGGGGAAGGAAGGCTGATGCAGCGCTGGCGGGGGTACGACGCGGCACCGGGCGGCTGGGGTCGCGCGGTGGTGACGATCGGGGTGTTCGACGGCGTCCACAAGGGCCATCAGGCGACCATCACGCACGCCGTGAAGCGGGCCGGTGATCTCGGCGTGAAGTCGGTGGTGGTGACGTTCGACCCGCACCCGGCGGAGGTGGTCCGGCCCGGCTCGCATCCCGCGGTGCTGACCGAGCCGGCCCGCAAGGCCGAACTGATCGAGGCACTCGGCGTCGACGTGCTGTGCGTCCTGCCGTTCACGGCCGCCTTCTCCCGGCTGCCGCCGGAGGGGTTCGTGCACGACGTGCTGGTCGAGCACCTGCACGCCGCGCTGGTCGTGGTGGGGGACAACTTCCGGTTCGGGCACCGGGCGGCCGGTGACGTCGAACTGCTCGGCCGGCTCGGGCGTACGTTCGGCTTCGCGGTCGAGGGGGCACCGCTGGTGTCGCAGGACGGCACGGTGTTCTCGTCGACGTACATCCGGGCCGGGGTCGACGCCGGCGACGTCGAGGCGGCGGCCCGCGCCCTGGGGCGCCCGCACCGGCTGGAGGGGGTCGTCGTACGCGGTGACCAGCGCGGCCGGGAGATCGGCTTCCCGACCGCCAACCTGCTGTGCCACCGCTACGCGGCGGTGCCCGCCGACGGGATCTACGCGGCGTGGCTCGTGTGCCGGGGGCAGCGGCACCGGGCGGCGGTGTCGATCGGCACCAACCCGACGTTCAGCGGCCGGGAACGGCGGGTCGAGGCGTACGTGCTGGACTTCGACGGCGACCTCTACGGTGAGCGGCTGGCGCTGGACTTCGTGGCGCACCTGCGGGAGATGCGCCGGTACGACGGCGTGGAACCGCTGGTCCGGCAGATGGCCCTGGACGTCGAGCGGACCCGTGCGGTGCTCACCGACGGGTGACGGCGACCGGCGGCCCACCGGCCGGGCCGGACGTGCCCGGTGGGCGGTAGCGCGAAGGCGCGGTTGCGGGCTGGTAACCTGGGCGGGACGTCGGGTTACCGACGGTGGGCCTCGCGTGCCTGCACGACGCCGCGGGTGCGAGGTTTGCGATCCAAACCCACGGAAACAGGGAGAAAATGGCGCTCGACCAAGAGTCCAAGGCTAAGATCCGCCAGGAGTACGCGACCGTCGAGGGTGACACCGGTTCGCCCGAGGTGCAGGTCGCGGTGCTGACCAAGCGGATCGCGGAGCTGACCGAGCACCTGAAGGTGCACAAGCACGACCACCACAGCCGTCGTGGTCTGCTGCTGCTGGTCGGTCGCCGCCGCCGGCTGCTCAACTACCTCCAGAAGAAGGAAATCAACCGCTACCGGGCGCTCATCGAGCGGCTCGGCCTGCGTAGGTGACTTGTCGGGGGGAGCGGCCGGTGCCGCTCCCCCCGAGTCCGTCACCACGGAACCCGTCGCCGACCCGGCGACGATCGAGACCACCCGTCGCCGCCGAGGCGACATTCGAGACCACCCGTCGCCGCCGAGGCGACACTCGAGACCACCGTCGCCACCGGCGACGGCACGACAGGGCACCAGCGCCCTTGCCATCGTGAGCCGGTCAGCGCACCGGTCCTCGGTAGTGGCCCCCGGGCCAGCCGGCCGTTCCGAGCCGGCTCCCCCGGGCGCTTCGATCGAAGACCGGCTGTCTGAACAGCTCCGGCGGGGTCGTGGGCCCACGACCGAAGGAGCACGAAACACCTATGACCGAGCAGACCAATCTCGGCAACCAGCACAGCAGGGCCGTCATCGACAACGGGGCGTTCGGCACCCGTGAGATCGTCTTCTCGACCGGCCGGCTCGCCCGGCAGGCCGCCGGATCGGTGCTCGCCCAGCTCGGCGAGACCGTCGTCCTCTCCGCGACCAGCGCCAGCAAGCAGCCGAAGGAGCACTTCGACTTCTTCCCGCTGACCGTCGACGTCGAGGAGCGGATGTACGCCGCGGGCCGCATCCCCGGCTCGTTCTTCCGTCGCGAGGGCCGGCCGAGCGAGGACGCGATCCTCACCTGCCGGCTGATCGACCGCCCGCTGCGCCCCTCGTTCGTCAAGGGCCTGCGCAACGAGGTCCAGGTCGTGGCGACGGTGCTCGCCCTCGACCCGGCGCACCCCTACGACGTGGTCGCGATCAACGCGGCGTCGATGTCGACCAAGCTGTCCGGCCTGCCGTTCTCCGGCCCGATCGGCGCGACCCGGGTCGCGCACGTCGACGGCCAGTGGGTGGCTTTCCCGACCCACGAGGAACTGGCCCGGGCCACCTTCGACATGGTGGTCGCCGGCCGGGCGCTGCCCGACGGCGACGTGGCGATCATGATGGTCGAGGCCGAGGCGACCGAGCACACCGTGGCCCTGGTCGCCGGTGGCGCGCCCGCCCCGACCGAGGAGGTCGTCGCCGCCGGCCTGGAGGCTTCCAAGCCGGCCATCCGCGAGCTGTGCCGGGCGCAGAGCGAGCTGGCCGAGGTGGCCGCCAAGCCGGTCGCGGAGTTCCCGGTCTTCCTCGACTACTCCGACGACGTCTACGAGGCCGTCGCCGCGGCGGTCCGCGGCGAGGTCGCCGAGGCCCTCAAGATCGCCCCGAAGGCCGAGCGCGAGGACGCCCTCGACCGGATCAAGGACAAGGCTTACGAGCAGCTCGCCGCCACCTTCGAGGGGCGCGAGAAGGAGGTCGGCGCGGCCTTCCGCTCGCTGACCAAGTCCGAGGTGCGGGCCCGCGTACTGCGCGACGAGATCCGCATCGACGGCCGGGGCCTGCGCGACATCCGCCCGCTGACCGCCGAGGTCGGCGTGCTGCCCCGGGTGCACGGCAGCGCCCTGTTCGAGCGCGGCGAGACCCAGATCATGGGCGTCACCACGCTCAACATGCTCCGCCTGGAGCAGACGCTGGACACCCTGTCGCCGGAGAAGTCCAAGCGCTACATGCACAACTACAACTTCCCGCCGTACTCGGTCGGCGAGACCGGCCGGGTCGGCGCGCCGAAGCGGCGCGAGATCGGGCACGGCGCGCTCGCCGAGCGGGCCCTCATCCCGGTGCTGCCCAGCCGCGAGGAGTTCCCGTACGCCATCCGGCAGGTCTCCGAGGCGCTCGGCTCCAACGGCTCGACCAGCATGGGCTCGGTCTGCGCCTCGACCCTCGGCCTGCTCTCGGCCGGTGTGCCGCTGAAGGCGCCGGTCGCCGGCATCGCGATGGGCCTGATCTCCGACGAGGTCGACGGCAAGACCCGCTACGTGACGCTGACCGACATCCTCGGTGCCGAGGACGCGTTCGGCGACATGGACTTCAAGGTCGCCGGCACTCCCGAGTTCGTCACCGCGCTCCAGCTCGACACCAAGCTCGACGGCATCCCGTCCGACGTGCTGGCCGCCGCGCTGCAGCAGGCGTACGAGGCCCGGCAGACCATCCTCGACGTGATGCGCCAGGCGATCGAGGGCCCGGCCACGATGTCCGACTACGCGCCGCGGGTGACCACGGTGAAGATCCCGGTCGACAAGATCGGCATGGTGATCGGCCCGAAGGGGCAGACCATCAACGCGATCCAGGACGAGACCGGCGCCGACATCTCGATCGAGGACGACGGCACGATCTACGTCGGCGCGACCAACGGTCCGGCCGCCGAGGCGGCGGTCGAGCGGATCAACGCGATCGCCAACCCGACCCTGCCCAAGGTCGGCGACAAGTTCCTCGGCACGGTGGTCAAGACCGCCGCGTTCGGCGCGTTCGTGTCGCTGCTGCCCGGCCGGGACGGCCTGCTGCACATCTCCAAGGTCGGCGACGGCAAGCGGGTCGAGCGGGTCGAGGACTTCCTCAACGTCGGCGACAAGGTCGAGGTGCAGATCGCCGACATCGACGCCCGCGGCAAGATCTACCTGGACAAGGTCCGTCCCGAGGGCGAGGAGGCCCCGGAGGCGGCCGAGGCCGAGGCCGGTGGCGAGCGTCCGCCGGCCCGGGACCGGTCCGACCGCGGCCCGCGCGACCGTGGTGACCGGGACCGCGGCGACCGCGGCCCGAGCCGCGGCGACCGGGGCGAGGGCGGCGGCGAGGGCGGCGGCGAGCCGCGTCGGCGCCGCAACCGGCACAGCTGACCCCCGTCGGGCCGTACCGTCGAGCTAGGAGTCATGGTCTTTTGAACCGGGCGATGCGACCCACATTGCTCCCAGCTCAGCGCCTCGGCGGCCGGCCTGACGACCGCGCCGCCACCCGATCCCGTTCGGGTGGCGGCGGCCGGGCGGTCACCCGCGCCCTGGGCGGCACGGTACGACGTACCGTGCTGCCCAGCGGGCTGCGGATCCTCACCGAGGCGATCCCGACCACCCGCAGCGTCTCCTTCGGAGTGTGGGTCGCCGTCGGTTCCCGGGACGAGACCAGACCGCAGTGCGGCGTCTCGCACTTCCTCGAACACCTGCTCTTCAAGGGCACCCACAAGCGCGACGCGTTGCAGATCTCCGCGGAGATCGAGGCGGTGGGCGGCGAGACGAACGCCTACACCACCAAGGAATACACCTGCTACTACGCGCGGGTGCTCGACGAGGACCTGCCGCTGGCGATCGACGTCGTGGTCGACGCGGTCGCCGACTCGATCCTCACCCCGGCCGACGTCGAGACCGAGCGGGGCGTGATCCTCGAAGAGATCGCCATGCACGACGACGAGCCCGGCGACGAGGTGCACGACCTGCTCGCCCGGGCGGTCTTCGGCGACCACCCGCTCGGCCGGCTCATCTCCGGCACCGAGGAGACCATCTCGCCGATGACCCGAGCCCAGATCCAGGGCTTCTACCGGCGCCGCTACACCGCACCGTCCATCGTGGTCGCCGCCGCCGGCAACCTCGAACACACCGAGGTGGTCCGGCTGGTGCGCGCCGCGCTGCGCGGCGGGCCGCTGGACACCGGACCGGCCGCGCCGGCACCGCGCCGGTCGGCGGTCCGCCCGGTACGCACCCGGCGGGCCGACACCGTCGTCGAGCACAAGGACACCGAGCAGGCCCACCTGGTGCTCGGCTGCGCCGGCTTCGGGCGGCTCGACGAGCGGCGGTTCGCGCTCGACGTCCTCAACAACATCCTCGGCGGCGGCATGTCCAGCCGCCTGTTCCAGCAGATACGCGAGAAGCGCGGGCTGGCCTACTCGGTCTACTCCTACTTCAGTCAGTACGCCGACGCCGGCATCTTCGGCGTCTACGCCGGCTGCGCCCCGGGCAAGGTCGACGAGGTGCTGGAGCTGATCCGGGCCGAGCTGGCCGAGATGGCCGCCCACGGCGTCACCGAGGCGGAACTGGCCCGCGGCAAGGGCATGACGCGCGGCGGCTACGTGCTCGGCCTGGAGGACACCGGGTCGCGGATGAGCCGGATCGCCAAGGGCGAGCTGCTTTTCGGCGACCTGATGACCGTCGAGGAGTTGCTGGCCCGGGTCGAGGCGGTCACCACCGCCGACGTCAACGCGGTCGCCGCCGACCTGCTGTCCCGCCCGATGTCGCTGGCCGTCGTCGGCCCGTTCGACGACGGCGATTTCACCACCGCCTGAACCGGTCCGCGCGTCCGCCCGGCCGCTCCGGTTGGGATAGGTTGTGCCCCGTGACTGACGAGCGTGAACCCAAGGACCGGACGGGTGGACCGATCCGGGTCGGCGTGCTGGGCGCCCGGGGGCGGATGGGCCTCGAGGTGTGCCGGGCGGTCGACGCGGCCGCCGACGTCGAACTCGCGGCGGCCATCGACCAGGACGACCCGCTGACCGCCGCCGCCGACGCCGGCGCGCAGGTGATCGTCGACTTCACCACGCCCGACGTGGTCATGGACCACCTGAGCTGGGCCGTCGAGCAGGGCATCCACGTGGTGGTCGGCACCAGCGGGTTCACCAACGAGCGGCTGGACCGGGTACGCGGCTGGCTCGCGGACCGGCCGGACGTCGGCGTCGTCATCGCGCCCAACTTCGGCATCGGCGCGGTGCTGATGATGCAGTTCGCCGCCCGCGCCGCCCGCTTCTTCGACTCCGTCGAGATCATCGAGCAGCACCACCCGAAGAAGGTCGACGCGCCGAGCGGCACCGCCCTCCACACCGCCCGCGTGATCGCGCAGGCCAGGGCGGCCGCCGGATCGGCGCCGATGCCCGACGCCACCGCCGACGAGATGGCGGGCGCGCGGGGGACCCTGGTCGAGGGCGTACGCGTGCACTCGGTGCGCGCCGCCGGCCTGGTCGCGCACCAGGAGGTGCTGCTCGGTACGGCCGGCGAGACGCTGACGATCCGGCACGACTCCCTCGACCGGGCCTCGTTCATGCCCGGCGTGCTGCTGGCCGTCCGCGAGGTGCCGCGCCGGCCCGGTCTCACCCTCGGCCTCGACGCGCTCCTGGACTGATCCCCGTCGGTCCGCCGTCCGGCCTCGATCGTCTGCTGTCCAGGCACTCGACACGCCGGCCCGCGAGCGCCTGAACAGCAGACGATCACCACGAACCGTGAGCCCGGCCGTGCCCGGCGGGGGCCTCACCCCGCACCCCGGTCGCGCCGGTCAGGGCTCGACGTCGACGGTCAGGCCGGCGGGCAGGCCGCTGATCCGGGCCGCCCCGTCCCGGTCCACGGCGACGTCGACCGGGCTGCCGCCCACCCGCAGCCCGCTGACGCTCAGCGCACCGAACGGGCCGGGACGCAGCGGACGCAGGCGTACCCGGCCGGCCGGCACGTCGGGGTCGAGGCCGGTCGCGGCCTGTAGCAGCACGACGGCGACCGCCGCGGACCATGCCTGCGGCCGGCAGGCCGCGGGGTACGGCACCGGGCGGCCGACCGTCCGGTCGTCGCCGCCGAAGAGTTCCGGCAGCCGGTAGTCGAACGCCTCGCCGGCGGCGAGCAGGCCGTCGGCGAGCCGGGCCGCCGGCACGGTGAATCCGCCGCGGGCGAGGCCGGCGAGCACGATCGCGGTGTCGTGGGCCCAGACCGAACCGCAGTGGTACGACAGCGGGCTGAACGCCGCGTCCAGGTCGGACATCGTACGCAGGCCGAAGCCGCCGGACAGCGCGACCGAGGAGAGCAGTTCGGCGACGGTGGTCGACTCGGCGCCGGTGAGCAGGCCGGTGCCGAGCAGGTGGCCGATGTTGCTGGTCAGTGAGTCGACCGGGCGTTTGCGGCCGTCGAGGGCGAGTGCCGGCTGGGGGCCGAGCGGGCCGTCGACCCAGAACCGGGTGCGGAAGCGTTCGGCGAGCCCGGCGGCGTAGCCGCGCCAGCGGTCGCCGCCGGGGCGGCCGAAGGCGTCGAGGAGGGCGGCCCCGGCGACGGCCGCCTCGTACGCGTACCCCTGCACCTCGGCGAGGGCGACGGGGGCCTCGGCGAACCGGCCGTCGTGGAACCGGACCGCGTCGAAGGAGTCCTTCCAGCCCTGGTTGGCCAGGCCGTGTCCGCTGGTGTCGACGTACTCGACGAAGCCGTCGCCGTCGGCGTCGGCGTGGTCGGCCAGCCAGCCCAGCGCCGCCTCGAGGTGCGGCAGCAGGCCGGCGACCTCGGCTTCGGGCAGGCCCCAGCGCCAGGCGTCGTGCAGCAGTGAGATCCACAGCAGGGTGGCGTCGACGGTGCCGTAGTAGGCGGCGGGCAGGCTGAGGCGGTCGCCGCGCAGGTGGAACTCGTGCCGGCGCAGCTCGTGCATGATCTTGCCAGGGGCCTCGCCGGACTCGCCGTCGACCCGGGTGCCCTGGCGGCGGGCCAGCGTGCGCAGGGTGCCGCCGGCCAGTTCGGTGCCCAGCGGCAGGAGCATCCGGGCGGCCCAGATGCTGTCCCGGCCGAAGAGGGTGAGGAACCAGGGCACGCCGGCGCCGAGGAAGACGTCGTGCGGGGTGTCGGCGGTGGCCAGCCGCAGGGCGGCCAGGTCGTCGACGGACCGGTCGACCAGGCGGCGCAGCCGGTGGTCGTCGGCGGTCACGGTGGGCCGCGACCAGGCGGTGTCGCCGACCGGGCGGACGACGACGGCGCGCGGGTCGTCGACCGCGAGCCGCCAGCGCAGCGTGGTCCGGGCGCCGGGGGCGAGCCGGACCGGCCAGGTGATCCGGTACGCGCCGGTCGGGTCGGCGGCAGTGGCGGTGCCGACCGTGGCGGGCCGGACCGGACCGCTCACCTCGCCGGCTTCGGCGGTGACCGTGACGGTGGTGCCGTCGGCCGCCCAGACCAGTTCGCCGGGCCGGCCGGTCTTGGCGGTCAGCGGTTCGCCGCGGCCGCCGGACTTGACCACCTCGATCGAAGCGAGGTCGCAGGCCAGGTCGACGGTGACGGTGGCGGTCACCGGCAGTCCGGCGGTCGAGGTCACCCGGATCTCCTCGGTGAGTCCGGCCGGCGTCATCCGTCGTACCCGGTCGAGGCGGACGGTCGGGTCGGGGGTGGGGTCACCCAGCCAGCGGGCGAGCGCCACGAAGCGGGCGCCGTACGGGCCGTCGGGGGCGTGGGTGAGCGGCTCCGGCTCGCGGTCGTCGACGCGTAGCAGGGCCTGGGAGAGCACCCGGGCGTCGGCGTGGAAGACCCCCTGGACCCCGGCGGTGCGGATCTGGCCGTCCGGTCCGGCCAGCGCGCTGGTCGGGGCGAGGACGAGGCCGACGAGATCGTGCAGCAGCGGTTGCAGGCGGCGGTCTTCCATGGGCGCTCCTGTTCGCGGGTGGAGGACAGGGGCGCGGACGCGTTGTCGGGGAGTTGACAGAACCGTGTCCGCGGTGTCAAAGTGCGAAACATTCCAGAAACTTGAACGATCTAATCATGCACTATCCGAATTGGAACGTTCAAGCAGCTCAGGAGGTGGTGGATGTCGCAGAAGGTAACTATCGCGACTGTTGCCGCGTATGCCCAGGTGTCCCGTCAGACTGTTTCTAACGTCATCAACAGCCCGGACATCGTGCGACCGGAAACCCGGGAGCGGGTGCGCGCGGCCATCGCCGCCCTCGGCTACCGCGCCAACCAGGCCGCGCGCCAGATGCGTACCGGCCGGTCCCGCCTCCTCGCCGTACGCATCGAGCCGGCCGGGGACGGCGTCAACGGGTCGGTCGCCGACCGGTTCCTGCACGGGCTGACCGACGCCGCCGGCGCGGCCGGCTACCGGGTGATACTCTACACCGCCCGCGACGACAACGACGAGATCGCCACCTACGACGACCTGCTCGGGGCGTACGACCTCGACGGGTTCGTGCTCACCGGGACCGGGCACGGCGACCCCCGTACCTCCTGGCTGGCCCGGCGCGACGTGCCGTTCGTGACGTTCGGTCGCCCCTGGGACACCCCCGACCTGCACCTCTGGGTCGACGTGGACGGCGCCGACGGCGTCGCCCAGGCGACCCGCCGGCTGCTCGCCACCGGACACCGGCGGATCGGCTTCATCGGCTGGCCGGCCGGCTCCGCGGTCGGCGACGACCGCCGCTCGGGCTGGGAGTCCACCCTCGCCGAGGTCGGCCTCGACCCGCACGGGCTGGCCCGGGAGACCGTCGACGGGATCGCCGAGGGCGAGGCGACGGCCCACGAACTGCTCGACCTCGACGACCCGCCGACCGCGTTGGTCTGCGTCAGCGACTCGCTCGCGCTCGGCGCGCTGCGCGCCGACCCCGACCCGGCCGGGTCGCTGGCCGTCATCGGCTTCGACGACACGCCGGTGGCCGCCGCGATGGGGCTGACCAGCGTCAGCCAGCCACTGCGCGAGGCGGCCGCCGGCTGCGTCGACCTCATGGTCGCGATGCTCGACGGCCCGCCCGTACCCCCGACCCCCCTGCTGCTGCGCCCGTCGCTGGTGCTCCGCCAGACGGCGTGATCCCACCGGAACCACCTGGAGACGACATGACCAACCGGCCACTCCGGCGGGCCGCCCTCGCGGGCGTCACCGCCATCGCGCTGCTCGGCACGGCCGCCTGCGGCAGCGGGTTCGACGACGACAGCGGCCCGGCCCAGCAGGACGGTCCGGCCGCGCTGCAGATCCTGATCGGGTCCTCCGGCGACGCCGAGACCAAGGCGGTGCAGGACGCCGCCGCGGCGTGGGCGACCGCGTCCGGCAACACCGCGACGGTCACCCCCGCCCAGGACCTCACCCAGCAGCTCGGCCAGGCGTTCGCCGGCGACAACCCGCCGGACGTGTTCTACGTCGAGGCCGGCCGGTTCGCCGACTACGCGGCCGTGGGCGCGCTGGAGCCGTACGGCGACAAGATCAGTGAGTCCGGCGACTTCTACGAGAGCCTGCGCACCGCCTTCACCCGCGACGGCCAGCTCTACTGCGCGCCGAAGGACTTCTCCACCCTCGCCCTCCAGATCAACACCGACCTGTGGACGCGGGCGGGCCTGACCGAGGCGGACGTCCCCACCACCTGGGAGCAGCTGACCGCCGCCGCCGAGAAGATCAAGGCGGCCGGGATCATGCCGCTGACCGTCGCCGACACCCGCGACCGGGTGGGCGCCTTCATGGTCCAGGCCGGCGGCTGGATCACCAGCCCCGACGGCACCAAGGCCACCGCCGACACCCCGGAGAACCTGCGGGCCCTGGAGTACGTCAAGACGCTCGTCGCCGGCGGGCTCGCCGCGTACCCGAAGCAGCTCGACGCGGGCTGGGCCGGCGAGGCGTTCGGCAAGGGCCAGGCGGCCATGACGATCGAGGGCAACTGGATCAAGGGCGCCCTGCAGAACGACTTCCCGGACGTGAAGTACGCCGTCCACCCGCTGCCCGCCGGACCCGCCGGCACCGGCACCCTGTCCTTCACCAACTGCTGGGGCATCTCGGCCAAGAGCAAGTACAAGGAACAGGCGATCAGCTTCGTCGAGGCGATGACCGCCGTCGACCAGCAGCTCACGTTCGCCTCGGCGTTCGGCGTCATGCCGTCGCGGGAGTCCGCCCGGGACCGGTACCTCCAGCAGTTCCCCGGCGACAAGCCGTTCATCGAGGGCGCCGAGTACGCCCAGGGCCCGGTGAACGCCCCGAAGATGGACAGCGTCCTGGTCGACTTCGACGCCCAGCTCGGCGGCCTGGCCAGCGGCGACCCGAAGGCGATCCTGCAGAACCTGCAACGCAACACCGAGGCGGCGCTCGGCGGCTGACCCGCGACCGGGGGCGGCCGGACCGGCCGCCCCTAGGTGCGGTGACCGAATCGTGGGGGAGGGGAAGATGCCTGACGTCTCCGGTACGCGAGCGAAGGCGGGCCGGCGGCCGGGCTCCGGCATCCGGGGCAACGAGGCCGTCGCCGGCTGGCTGTTCGTCGCCCCGGTGGTGGTGATCCTCGGGCTGTTCCTCCTGCTGCCGATCCTGATGGCGCTGTGGGTGAGCCTCACCGGCTGGAACGGCCAGGGCAGCCCGTTCCGGGCCGGCGTGCCGTTCGTCGGCGTCGACAACTACACCCGGCTGTTCGCCGAGGACGGCCTGGCCCGGCGCGACTTCATGACCGCGATCCGCAACAACCTCTACTACGTGGCGATCGTGGTGCCGGTGCAGACCGTGCTCGCGCTCTTCCTCGCCCTGGTGGTCAACCGGCGGATGCTGAAGGGGCGGTCGTTCTTCCGTACCGCGTTCTACTTCCCGTCGGTGACCAGTTCGGTCGCGATCAGCGTGGTCTTCCTCTTCCTGTTCGCCAACTCCGGCGCGGTCAACGGCCTGCTCGCCCTCCTCGGCATCGACGGGCCGGCCTGGTTCTCCGACGCCCGCGGCGTACTGCACATCGTGTTCGGCGTGTTCGGCGTCGACAGCGCGCCGGCCGCGCTGGCCGGCGGCGGGCCGTTCGGGCTGACCTGGTGGGACTGGCTGTCCGGGCCGAGCGTGGCGATGTGCGCGATCATCGCCCTGGTCGTGTGGACCACGTCCGGCACCTTCATGCTGATGTTCCTGGCCGCGTTGCAGAACGTGCCGGAGGCACTGGAGGAGGCCAGCACCCTCGACGGCGCCGGCCGGTGGCAGCGGCTGTGGTACGTGACCCTGCCGATGATCCGGCCGACCCTCTTCCTGGTGCTGACCCTCGGGCTGATCGGCACCTGGCAGGTCTTCGACCAGATCTACGTGATGAGCCAGGGCAATCCGGCGAAGACGACGCTCACCCCGGCGTACCTGTCCTACCGGACCGCGTTCCGCGACTTCGAGTACGGCTCCGGGGCGGCGATCTCGTTCGTCCTGTTCCTGATCATCATCGTCCTGACGCTGGTCCAGCGGCGGGTCCTGCGCGAGCGCGACGGCGACCGGCCCCGACGGTTCCGGCGCCGCGCCGAGCGGAGGTCCTGACATGGCCGTGACCACCGACCCGGGACGGCGTACCGGCGGCGCGGCGAAACGCGCCCCGCGTGCGACCGGCCGGCCCGCCGGGCCGCGCGGCCTGGTGAGCAACCTCGTCGGGTACGCGATCCTGGTCTTCTTCGCCCTGGTCTTCCTCTACCCGTTCGTGATCCAGATCGCCGGGTCGTTCAAGACCGAGCCGGATGCCGCCGCCAACCCGCTGTCCCCGGTGCCCGACCCGGTCGACCTCGCCAGCTTCCAGCGGATCTTCGAGGGCACCAACTTCCCACTGTGGATGACGAACTCGCTGGTCGTCACCGTCGTGGTGACGATCGGCCGGATCCTGCTCGACTCGCTGGCCGGCTACGCCCTGGCTCGGCTGCGCTTCCGCGGCCGGGGCGCGATCTTCGCGGCGGTGATCGCGGTGATGGCGGTGCCCGGCGTCGTGCTGCTGATCCCGAAGTTCCTGGTCCTCAACCAGCTCGGCATCTACGACACCTACACCGCGCTGATCCTGCCGCTGCTCGTCGACGCGGCCGGCGTCTTCATCATGAAGCAGTTCTTCGAGTCGATCCCGGTCAGCGTCGAGGAGGCGGCCCGCATCGACGGGGCCGGCGTGTTCCGTACGTTCTGGTCCGTGGTGCTGCCGATGGCCCGGCCGGCGCTGATCACGCTGACCATCCTGTCGTTCCAGGGCTCGTGGAACGAGTTCCCGCACACCCTGGTCGCCGTGCAGGACCCGGCGCTGTTCACCCTGCCGCGCGGGCTGGCCGACCTGGTCAGCGGCTCGCTCGGGGCCGGCTCGCAGTATCCGCTCAAGCTCGGCGCGGCCCTGCTGGCGACCATCCCGGTGGCGGTGATCTTCGTGATCTTCCAGCGCTACTTCATCCGCGGCGCCAACGAGGGCAGCGACAAGGGCTGACCGGCGCTACGCCGCCGGTCCCGCCTGAGCCGGCCCCGCCTCGGCCGGCGGCGCCCCGGCCGGGCCGGTCTCGGCCGACGGTGCCGGCACCGGCTCGTCCGGCACCCGGACGTGCAGCCGGAACTGGGGGACGAGCATGTCGTCCACGTCGAGCGCCCGGGCCGCCCCGTCCGGCTCCCAGCCGGTCGAGGTCAGGAACTTCCGGGTCGCGTCGTCGCCGTCGAACGCCCAGGCCACCGCCGTGGCGAAACCGTCCTCGCGCCACAGGTCGACGGTGGCGGCGAGCAGCCGGCTGCCGTGCCCGCGCCGGCCCCAGCGCGGCTCCACCAGCAGGTCGGTGACCGCGGCCGTGTGCGGCGGCAGCGCCGGCTCCTCCGGGGCCAGGGCCTGCTCGTCGGCCGGCCCGGACGCCGCGAAGCCGACCAGGACCGACTGCTCGGCCTGCTCGATCGCGACCAGCACCCGGTGCCGTGGCGACGGCGGCGACTCGACCGCCGCACTCCACTGCCGGGCCAGGAACGCCTCGTCGAGCCGGTCCAGCACGTGTCGCGGCAACAGCCGGCGATACGCTACCCGCCAGGTCGCGAGTTGGATGCGTGCGATTTCGCCGGCGTCCTGTGGACGCGCTGGACGGACGTACCCGAGCGCCATGACCGGTGAGCCTACGGACCAGGGGAGACGTGATGGCGAAGGGGGCGGGTTCCGGCACCGCGCGCCGGGTGCTGGTGGTTGTCGTACTCGCCGTCGCGGTCGCCGCGTTCCTCGCCGTCGCCGCCGAACGGCACGGCTTCTTCGACCTCCAGGTCTACTACGGGGCGATCAACTACTGGGCCAACGACGGCGGGCACCTCTACGACTGGATCCGCGTCAACACCCTGTACGGGTTCACCTACCCGCCGTTCGCGGCACTCGTCATGCTGCCGATGGCGCTGGTGAGCTGGCCGGTCGCGATCGTGGTCAGCGTCACCGCCTCGGCGGCGGCGACCCTGCTGCTGCTGTGGTGGCTGATCGACCCGGTCGCCCGCCGGCAGGGCTGGACCCGCTGGTTCGCGCTGGCCGTCGTCGCCTGCCTCGCCGCCGCTTTCGAGCCGCTGCGCGAGACGGTCAACTTCGGCCAGGTCAACATGCTCCTGCTGATCCTGGTCGCCGCCGACCTGGTGCTGCTCACGTCCCGGGGCAGCCGGTGGGCCGGGGTCGGCATCGGCCTGGCCACCGCGATCAAGCTCACCCCCGGCCTGTTCATCGTCTACCTGCTGGTCACCGGCAGATGGCGGGCCGCGCTCACGGCCAGCGGCACGGCCACCCTGGTCACCCTGGTCGCGGCCGCGCTCTTCCCCGACGCGTCGCGGGAGTTCTGGACCCAGGCGCTGTGGAACACCGACCGGGTCGGGGTGCTGTCGTTCGTCTCCAACCAGTCGTTGCAGGGCATCGTGGCCCGGCTCGACCCGGTCCACCCGAGCCGGGCGCTGTGGCTGGTGCTGGTGGCCGTCGTGGTCGCGTACTGGGTGTGGCGGGTCCGGGCCGCCGTCGCCCGCGGCGACGAGATGACCGGGCTGGCGCTGACCGGCATCGTCACCTGCCTGGTCAGCCCGGTCACCTGGGTGCACCACCTGGTCTGGCTCATCCCGGCCCTGCTGCTGCTGGTCGACAACGGGCTGGCGGCACCGGCCGGGAGCCGGCGCCGACGCGCCCTGCTGGGGCTGGCCGCCGTCAGCTACGGATTGCTGATCAGCCGGCTGGTCTGGCAGTGGCAGGTCGACTTCTCCGGCGTCGACGGGTTCCTCGGCAGCAACGCGTACGCCTGGATCAGCCTCGTCCTGCTCTTCGCCCTGCCGATCCGGGACCGCTCAGCCGGCGCCGACCGCGCCGGAGTAGCGGATCTCGGGGAAGACGTACGGGGCGAGACCGCCGGGGCGGGCGATCCGGTAGACGCTGCGCGCCCCGTCGGGCGCTAGCCCGGCCCGCTCGTAGAAGCGGCGGGCCCGGACGTTGTCGATCAGCACCCACAGCCGCAGTTCGGTCCAGCCCCGCTCGGCCAGCGCCTCCCGGGCCGCCGCGAGCAGCCGCCCGCCGACGCCGGTGCCCCAGTGGTCCGGGTCGACGTAGAGGCCGAGGATCTCGCCGTACGCCGGGTCGAGGTCGTCCTCGTCCTGCTCGTTGCGGTACGGCCCGAAGCGGACGTGACCGACGATGCCGGCCGGCCCCTCGGCGACCAGGGTGGTGAACGGCTGGTCCGGGTCGCTGGTGCCGACGTCCCGCCGACGCCGTGCCCAGGTGGCCACGTCGAGCCGGGCCAGCACCTCGTCGGGCAGGATCCCGGCGTAGCCGGCCTGCCAGCCCCGTACGTGCACCAGGGCGGCCGCCGCCGCGTCGTCGGGCCGCTCACGCCGGATCGTCAGCACCGCTCCGGTCTACCGCCTGCCCGCCGGCCGGGCAACCCGAAACGCCGCCGCGCGGGACGGTGGAGTGTCGGGGGTATCGGCTAGCGTGCGGCGGTGGCCGTACCCGAATCGCTCTCCCTCGCCCAGGCCCGGCGGATCACGCTCGCCGCGCAGGGGTTCGCCGACCCGATGCCCGGAGGCATTCCCGACCTGCGGCACCTGCGCCGTGTCCTGGGCCGGATCGGGCTGCTCCAGATGGACTCGGTCAACGTCCTGCAACGCGCCCACTACCTGCCGCTCTACAGCCGGCTCGGGCCCTATCCGACGGCGTTGCTGGACCGGGCCGCCTACCAGCGTCCGCGCGAGCTGTTCGAATACTGGGGGCACGAGGCGTCGCTGATCCCGGTCACGCTCCAGCCGGCGCTGCGCTTCCGGATGGCGGCGGCCCGGGTCGAGTCGTGGGGCGGGATGCGGCGGATCGCCGCCGAGCAGCCGGACCTGGTGCGGTGGGTTCTCGACGAGGTACGCGCGAACGGGCCCCTGACCGCCGCCGACATCGAGCAGGACACCCCGAGGTCGAAGGACAACTGGGGATGGAACTGGTCGGCGGTGAAGAAGGCGCTGGAGTTCCTCTTCTGGGCCGGCGAGGTCACCGCCGCGTCCCGCAACACCGCCTTCGCCCGGCTGTACGACGTACCGGAGCGGGTGCTGCCGAAGGTGGTGCTGGACACCCCGACGCCGGCCCCCGCCGACGCCTACCGGGAGCTGGTCGCGGTCGCGGCCCGGGCGCTCGGGGTGGCCGCCGAGCCGGAGCTGCGCGACTACTTCCGGCTGCCGGTCGACGCCGCCCGCACGGCGGTGGCCGAGCTGGTCGACGCCGGCGTGCTGACCCCGGTGCAGGTGGCCGGCTGGCGCCGGCCGGCCTACCTGCACGCGCAGGCCCGGCTGCCCCGCTGGATCCGGGCCAACACCCTGGTCAGCCCGTTCGACCCGCTGATCTGGGAGCGGGCCCGCACCGAGCGCCTCTTCGGTTTCAACTACCGCATCGAGATCTACGTGCCGGCGCCGCAGCGGGTGTACGGCTACTACGTGCTGCCGTTCCTGCAGGGTGACCGGTTCACCGCCCGGGTCGACCTGAAGGCCGACCGCAGGGCCGGGGTGCTGCGGGTGCCGGCGGCCTGGGTCGAGCCGGGCGCCGACGTCGCCGGCACCGCGCTGGCGCTCGCCGACGAGCTGCGCCGGCTCGCCGGTTGGCTCGGCCTGTCCGACGTCGCGCCGCCCGTCGCGGGCGACCTGCGCGGTCCGCTCGCCGCCGTGCTGTCGAGCCCCGCCGGTGTACGGTGAGACGAGCGCGTGCCGGGCGGGGGATGCCCGGCGTGCCGGTGGGTCCGAGACGGGGTGGGATGGCGATCGTGGTTGACCCGAAGGCCGGCCTGACGACGGGCGCGCCGGCGCCGGACGGCCCCGAGCAGGGCCCGCCACCCGTGCCCGCCGGCCAGCCGACCATGATGCCGCCCGCCGGCTGGCAGCCCGGCCCGGACGGGCAGTGGCAGGCCGCCCCGGACGGCTGGCAGCCGGGCCCCGACGGGCAGTGGCAGCCGGCGCCTGCCTTCGTGCCCGCCGAACCCGACCGCTTCACCCGCTTCATGACGAAGCTGTGGAACCGGGCGCCCCGCTGGGCGGCGCCGGTGGCCGCGCTCGGCTGCGTCGCGGCGGCGCTCGGCACCGTACTGGTGATGGACCCGACCCGCAGCTCGCCCGACGCGATGCCGTCCTGCCTGCTGAAGATGACCACCGGACTGGACTGTCCGGGGTGTGGCGGCACCCGTGCCGTCTGGTACCTGATGCACGGCGACCTCGGCGCCGCCGCCCGCCACCACCTGGTGTTCGTGTTCGTCGTACCGTTCCTGGTCTATCTCTACGTGGCCTGGGCGGCGCAGCACATGTTCGGCCGGCGGCTGCCGCAACTTCGGGTCACCCCGAAGACGATCGGCGTCGTCCTCGCCGTCTGGTTCACCTTCTCGGCGCTGCGCAACCTGCCGTGGGCGCCGTTCGACTGGTTCTACGTCTGACGCCCCGCCGCCTCAGAGCACCTTGGCCGGGGCGACCCGGTGCACGTCGATGTCACCACTGGTGGTGCGCAGCGCCAGGCTGAGCTGGTGACCGTTCGGCGGCACCGGGGCGCCCATGTCGAGCCCGTTGCGGGCCGTGCCGGACAGTGTGCTCACGTCGAGCCAGACGCCGGTGCCGGCGACGACGCCGACGGCGATGTCGCCCGAGGCGGCCGCCGCCTCGACGGTGCCGGCGCGGGTCACGCCGATGCGGATGTCGCCGGAGGCGGTACGGGCCCGTACGCCGGCCGCCGCCTCCTGGACGTCGATGTCACCGCTGGCCCCCTTGGCGACGAGGTCGCCGCCGACGTACCCGGCGTTCAGGTCGCCGGACGCGCCGGTCAGGGTGAGGCGGCCCTCGACCCGCCCCACGGTCACGTCGCCGCTGCTGCTGTGCAGGGTGGCGTCGCCGGTGACGTGTTCGGCCCGGACCCGGCCGGACGCCGCGTCGACCGAGGCGGCGGTGTACCGGCCCCGGCAGTCGACGTCGGCGGAGGCCGCCTTGACCTGCACGGTGCTGTCCTCGGGCACCCGGATCTCGACGTGCACCCCGCCGGAGCGGCGGAAGAGGCCGGAGCTGTGGGGGGTGGTGACGGTGAGGGTGTCGTCGCGCATCTCGACGGTGGTGCGTTCGGCGAGGGAGCGGGACTGGTCGTTGTCGGCGTACGGCCGCACGTCGACGGTGGCGGTGTCCCGCTTCTCGGCGACGATGTCGAGCGCGCCGGAGTTGAGCCTGACGACGACGGTCACCGGGGTGCTGCGGGGAAACTCGGGCATGACGTCCTCCTTGGTGTCGGTGCCGGGGGCACGGGGGTCTTTGCTGTCGGTGCCGTGGGCACGGGGCCCGGCGGCGGGGTTCAGGCCTGGGCGAAGCCGGTGATCCGGCGGCCGGACCGGTGGCTGGACGGCGGGCCGGTGTGTCCGGTGTGGACGGCGCCGGCGACGGCCCGGACCAGCCAGGCGTTGACCGAGACGCCCTCGGCGGCGGCGGTCCGCTCGACGGCGTCCTTGAGTGCCTCGGGCAGGCGCAGGGTGATGCGCGACACGTCACCCCCGGTGTCGACGGGCGGTGGTTGGGGGGCCGGCGCGGACGCCGGCTGGGTCTCGGTCACCACGAACTCGGCCTGCCGGCCGCGCAGGCGCACCTCCACGCCGGCGCCGGACAGTTGCGTGGTGATCTCGTCGGCGGCGTCGGAGAGCGCGTCCAGCAGGCAGAGCCGGGCGCTCGGTTCCAGCGAGCCGGCGAGCAGTTCGGCGGCCCGGCTGATCTCGGCACCGCCGGGTGCCGCGGTCGCGGCGAGGTCGCGACGCAGGTTGTCCAGGTACGGCGTGAGGTCCATGACGTCACTATGGCATCGCAATGACGCCATGGCAAGCTGTGGGTGCTGTCATCGTGGTGCGCGCGTGGTGTCGCGGGGGGCCGTCACCCGGCCCGGCCGTTGGCGGTTACAGTCCTGGGACACCAGCCATGCCATAGGGGGATCACCGTGCCGGAGATCATCGAGCCGCAGGTCAGGCTCATCGGGTGGACCCACTTCGAGGCGCCCGAGGACGTCGCGTGGTCGACCGACGCCGAAGGCGGTCAGGCCCTCGCGGAGTTCGCCGGCCGGGCCTGCTACCAGTCGTGGAAGAAGCCCAATCCGGCCACCGCCACCAACGCCGGCTACCTCGCGCACATCCTGGAGGTCGGCCACCTGTCGGTGCTGGAGCACGGCAGCGTCACGTTCTACTTCACCGGCGTGTCGCGCTCGTTCACCCACGAGCTGATCCGGCACCGGCACTTCTCGTACTCCCAGCTCTCCCAGCGCTACGTACCCGAGCGCGACGCCGCCATGGTCGAACCCCGGGTGATCGCCGAGGACCCGGAGCTGCACAAGAAGTTCGTCGAGGCGACCGAGGCGAGCGTGCGCGCCTACACCGAGCTGCTCGAGGGGCTGGAGGCCCGGTTCGCCGACGTCGAGCACGCCACCCTGCGCCGCAAGCAGGCCCGGCAGGCGGCCCGGGCGGTGCTGCCCAACGCCACCGAGACCCGGATCGTGGTCACCGGCAACTACCGCGCCTGGCGGCACTTCATCGGCATGCGCGCCACCGAACAGGCCGACGTCGAGATCCGCGAGCTGGCCGTGGAGTGCCTGCGCCAACTCCAGCGGGTCGCGCCGAACGTGTTCGCCGACTTCGTCGTCACCCGGCTGCCCGACGGCAGCGAGGTGGCGACGAGCCCGTACGCCGAGCTGTCCTGACACGGTGCGGGAGCGTGGAAAACCCGCTGCCGGCGTCCGCTAGGTTGTGTGCATGACGCAGGACCCATCCGCCACGCGCGCGAGCGCACCACGCCCGTTCGGGCGGCTGCTCACGGCCATGGTCACGCCGTTCTCCGCCGACGGGGCGCTTGACCTCGACGGTGCCGGGAAGCTCGCCGGCCACCTGGTCGACGAGCAGGGCGCCGACGCGGTCGTGGTCAACGGCACCACCGGTGAGTCGCCGACCACGACCGACGCGGAGAAGGAGGCCCTGATCCGCGCGGTGGTCGAGGCGGTCGGCGACCGGGCGCTGGTGGTCGCGGGCGTCGGCACCAACGACACCCGGCACACGGCCGAGCTGGCCGCGACCGCGCAGAAGGCCGGTGCGCACGGGCTGCTCGTCGTGACGCCGTACTACAACAAGCCGCCGCAGGCCGGCCTGCTGCGCCACTTCACCGCGGTCGCCGACGCGACCGACCTGCCGGTGATGGTCTACGACATCCCGCACCGCGCCGGGGTGCCGATCGCGACCGAGACCCTGGTCCGGCTCGCCGACCACGAGCGGATCGTCGCGGTCAAGGACGCCAAGGCCGACCTCACCGCCACCTCCTGGGTGCTCAGCCGCACCGGGCTCGCCTACTACTGCGGCGACGACGCGCTCGCCCTCCCGGCGCTGTCGATCGGCGCGGTCGGCCTGGTCGGCACCTCCACCCACTTCACGGGTGCGCTGGCCAAGCGCATGATCGAGGCGTACGACCGGGGTGACGTCGACGAGGCGCTGGCCCTGCACCGGCGGCTGCTGCCGCTGTTCACCGGCATCTTCCGGACCCAGGGGACGATCCTCGTCAAGGCCGGTCTGGCGCAACGCGGCCTGCCGGCCGGACCGGTACGGCCACCCCTGGTCGACGCGACCGAGGCCGAGATCGACCAGTTGCGCAGCGACTGCGCCGACGCCGGACTGGAGCTGCGGTGAGTCAGGCGCACATCGAGATGGAGCTGCCCCCGCCGCTGCCCGAGGGCGGGCTGCGGGTGATCCCGCTGGGCGGGCTCGGTGCCATCGGCCGCAACATGACCGTCTTCGAGTTCGGCGGCAAGCTGCTGATCGTCGACTGCGGCGTGCTCTTCCCGGACGTCGAGCAGCCGGGCGTCGACCTGATCCTGCCCGACTTCGCGTCGATCCTGGACCGGCTCGACGACGTACAGGCGATCGTGCTCACCCACGGGCACGAGGACCACATCGGAGCGGTGCCCTACCTGCTCGCGCACAAGGCCGACATCCCGCTGGTCGGCTCGCAGTTCACCCTCGCCCTGGTCGAGGCCAAGCTCGCCGAGCGGCGGATCGAGCCCTACACGCTGACGGTCCAGGAGGGCGGCCGCGAGCGGCTGGGCCCGTTCGAGTGCGAGTTCTTCGCGGTCAACCACTCGATCCCGGACGCGCTCGCGGTCGCGATCCGGACCCCGGCCGGTCTGGTGCTGCACACCGGCGACTTCAAGATGGACCAGTTGCCGCTCGACGGCCGGGTCACCGACCTGGCCGGCTTCGCCCGCCTCGGTGCCGAGGGCGTCGACCTGCTGCTGTCCGACTCGACCAACGCGGAGATCCCCGGCTTCGTCACCCCCGAGCGGGAGATCGGCCCGGTCCTGGACTCGATCTTCGCCAAGGCCCGCGGCCGGATCATCGTGGCGTCGTTCGCCTCGCACGTGCACCGGGTCCAGCAGGTGCTCGACTCGGCCGGCGAGCACGGCCGCAAGGTCGCCCTGATCGGCCGCTCGATGGTGCGCAACATGGGCATCGCCCGTGACCTGGGCCTGCTGCAGATCCCGCCGGGCCTGGTGGTCGGCCTCGACGAGGCCACCGCGCTGCCCCCGGACCGGATCGTGCTGATGTCGACCGGTTCGCAGGGCGAGCCGATGAGCGCGCTGGGCCGGATGTCCACCGGCGACCACCGGCACATCACGATCGCCCCCGGCGACACCGTGGTGCTGGCCAGCTCGCTGGTGCCGGGCAACGAGACCTCGGTCTACCGGGTGATCAACCAGCTCTCCCGGGCCGGCGCGACCGTGATCCACAAGGACGTCGCCAAGGTGCACGTCTCCGGGCACGCGCCCGCCGGTGAACTGCTCTACCTGCTCAACGTCGTACGGCCGAGCAACCTGCTGCCGGTGCACGGCGAGTGGCGGCACCTGCGGGCCCACGCGCGACTCGGCATCGAGTCGGGCGTGGCGCCGGACCGGGTCGTGCTGTGCGAGGACGGCGACGTCGTCGACCTGGTCGAGGGGCGGGCGTCGCTGGTCGGGCACGTCAAGAGCAGATACGTCTACGTCGACGGGCTCGCCGTCGGTGACGTCGGAGAGTCGCTGCTCACCGAGCGTCGCATCCTCGGCGACGGCGGCTTCATCGCGGCGACCGTGGTGGTCGACTCGGTCACCGGCAAGGTGGTCGGCGGGCCGACGGTGTCGGCGAAGGGCTTCTCCGACGACCCGGCGGCGTTCAACGCGGTCATCCCCTTGATCACCGAGGCCCTCAACCGGGCCGCCTCGGAGGGCATCACCGATCCGCACCAGCTCGGCCAACTGGTCCGGCGCACGGTCGGCCGCTGGGTCAACGACGCCTACCGGCGCCGGCCGATGATCGTGCCGACGGTCGTCGAGGTCTGAGCGACCGCCACCGGCAACTCCGTACGCGTACTCAGTACCGCCCGGGTCCGATGCGTATGGCACATCCCGCCGGCCGCCATAGGCTGGCCGGCGGGAGGATCGATGGGCTACGAACTGCTGACGACCGTGATCCTGGTGCTGCACTTCGCCTTCGTGGCGTACGTCGTGCTGGGTGGCTTCATCGCGTGGCGCTGGCCACGGACGTTCTGGGCGCACGCTGTCGCCGCGTCGTGGGGGCTGATCGTGGTGGCCGCCGGGTTGACCTGTCCGCTCACGACCGCCGAGGCGTGGTCGCGGCGGCAGGCGGGTGAATCGGGCTACACCGGGGGATTCATCGACCGCTACATCGAGGGTGTGCTCTATCCGGAGCGCTTCACCCCGCTGGTCCAGGCGCTGGTGGCGGTCGCGGTGCTGGGCTCGTGGACGGTGCTGCTCCTGCGTCGCCGGGCCGCGTCGAGGCTCCGGGCCGACCAGCGTAGGTAGCCGGCCGCACCGGACGATGTGGCCGGTGCGGGCGGTCGCCGGAAAAAGTCGGTCACGGTGAGTATTAACATGTGTGCGTTGGGTAGTGGGTCGAGGTAGGCAAGTCATCGACCCAAGGAGGTAATTCCAATGGCCAACGATCTGATCGGCGTCGTCACCGACTTCATCACCGGCCTGCTCGGCGTCATCGGCGGCCTCGTTCCCGGTGGCCTGCCGGACCTTCCGCTCTGACCGCCCGGGCCGTGACGGCGGGGCCCGCCGGGTGTCCACCCGGCAGGCCCCCGCCGCCGCTCGTTTCGCGCCGGCAGCCCCGCTACGGCAGCTGGTCGACCGCGGTGGCGAACGCCGAACCCGTCGCCAGCGTGGCGTTGACCAGCACCGCGAGCTGCGGCGCCGCGACCCCGTGCTCAAGGTCGGTGGTGACGTCGCCGGCCAGGATCAGCTCGCCCTCGCCGGTGTCGTGCACGTACGCCTTCGGCAGCAGCCGGTCGTGGTTCCAGGCGTTGCAGAACTCGTACGCCTCGGCGAGCCGGTCGACCGGCAGGCGCCGCTGCGCCACCACCCGGGCGTGCAGGATCTCCCGACGCTCGCCCAACCGCTCGAAGTGGACCAGCGCGTCGCCCCACCGGCCGCCGACCGTGCCGTCCTCGTCGACGAAGTAGTGGTCACCGCGCTCTTCCAGCGCCGCGACGATCGCCTCGACCGTCAGCGGCGCCACCACGTCGTCGCGGCCCTCCACCGGCAGCCCGGCCGGCACGGCCGCCCGCGGCGGCTCGTCCGGCGGCAGCTCGAACGGCTCGGTGAGCGGACGGGCGGCCAGCCACGCCGCGATCCGGCCCGACTGGTGCGCGGTGCCGTTGCGGGCGTCGAACCGGCCGGCCAGATCCTGCGCGGTCGCGACGAGATCGGACGCCAACGCGGTGACCGTGACGTCGGCGGCCGCCCGGTCGCCGTGCTCCGGGCGGTGGATCGTCCGCCGGCCGAGGCCGGCCTCGTCGGCGAGCCGGCAGACCAGCGCGCCGGCCGCCGCGAACTCCATCGCGGACGCCTCGTCGTAGGGCCGGTCCAGCCAGCCCAGGTGCTCCTCGAGGATGGTCAGACCCCGCTCGTGGTGCCCGGTCAGCGCGCAGAACCGCAGGTGCTCGGGAAGGAACGCGAACGAGTCCCGCTCGTACCGGTGCCGGCGGTAGGCGCGTACGTGCGCCTGCGCGGCCTCCTCGAACCGGCCGAGATGCAGGTAGGGGACCATCACCGCGACGAGCGCCTTCTCCGGCTGCTCGGTGCAGCCGAGCACACCGCTGAGCACCGGCTCGGCGATCTTCAGGGCCTCCTCCCACTCGCCCCAGCCGGCGAGCAGTTCGGCCTGCCGGGACGGGTCGCAGCCGGCACAGTCGCTGTTCTCGTCGCGGGGCGTCGTACGCCACTTCGCCAGCCACTCCCGCGCCTCCGCCTCGTCGCCGAGGTGGTCGGCGACCTTGCAGCGCAGGTTGTAGATGGTCTGCAGGCTCTGGCTGCCCTCGCGGAACCGCCGCTCCATGTCGTCGAGCGCGGCCCGGGTCTGGGCCAGCCCGACCCGGGGCGTGCTGCGCAGGGTCGCCACCGCCCACTTGTGGTACCAGCGCAGCATCTCGGTGTCCCAGTCGTCGAACATCGACGGGTCGCGGTCGAACGCGGCCAGGCACCAGCCGAACGCCGGCAGCATCCGCCACCGCTCGGTGTGGTTGTTGTACGCGTCGATCAGCGCGTACCGCGCGTCGAAGCCGAGCCGTACGTCGGCGAGGGCGTCGGCGTGCGCCACGATGCGTTCCAGTTCGGCGATCTTGCCGTCGCCGTCGGGGAGGTCCTGGGCGTCCTCCAGGGCCTCGGTCAGTTCTTCCTTGCTGGTCACGACTTCTCCTCGGTGGGACCGTCGCCGGTCCAGCGGTTGGGGGGACCGGTGAACGCCCGGTCGAGCAGAGCGAGGAACGAGCGGTTCAGCGCCGCCGTGTCGACCGCCCGGAGCGGATGGTGGCCGGCGAGCAGCGCCTGACCGTAGAGCGCCTCCACGGCGTGCCGTACCGCCGGGCCGGACGGGTCGGCGGCGATCCGGCGGACCAGCGGATGGCGCCAGTTGAAGACGAGTTCCGGACGGTGGTCGACCTCGACGCCGTCGAACGCCGACAGCACGTCGGACCACAACTCGTCGGAGGCCTCGATGCTGCGCCGCAGCGAGTCCTGGTTCGCCGCCTGCTGACCGACGATGTAGAGCGCGGGCACCGTCACCGGGTCGAACTGGCGCAGCAGAGGCTTGCAGCCCAGGTCGGCCAGCACCGTGCGGGCGGTCTCCAGGAAGCCGGCGGCGGCCGCCTCCTGACCCGGCGGCAGCGGGTCGAGCCGGGCGGCCAGCTCACCGGGGTCGAGGCGACGTACCTGGATCGTCGGGTCGACCCGGTGCAGCCGTTGCAGGATCTCGCTGTCGTAGGCGTAGCCGGCGTTGACCAGCGGCGTGCCGGCGGCGCTGGCGATCGCGGCCAGCGAGCGGAACTCGTCGACCGTATCGACGTAACGGACCATCGACAGGCCGCGGCGGAACACCCGCAGCGGCATCGCGCCCCGGCTGGTCTCGAACGGCAGCCAGGCGTCGACCAGGCGCAGCATCTCGTCGTCGCGTACGGCGAGGGCCTTGACGCCGAGGTGGTGGACGCGCAGGAAGGCGGACAGCCGGTCGGGGTGGTTGACCGACAGGTCGAGCAGCCAGCCGCGGATCTGTTCGCCGAGCGACTGGCGTACCGACGACAGCAGGTCGTCCTCGTAGAGCGCCTCCCGGCTGGCGGTCGGCCGCAGCACGGCGGTGTCGACCACGCAGCGGATGAAGAACGCCCAGTCCGGTACGACCTTGCTCGCGTCCTCGCTGAGCAGCATCCGCTTGAGGTAGACGCGGTGGCCGCCCTGGCCGACCGCCGACGCCGAGGGGAGCACGAACCCGACGCCGACCAGGCCCGCCTCGGGCACCCGCAGGTCGATGACGTCCATCGGCCGGGTGCCGAGCAGTTGCCGGCCGTAGTCGATCAGGGCGGCGTGCCGCTCCTCCGGGCTCGGGTGGTCGATCTCCCACGGGGCCCGCTCGTCGGTGAGCCGGACCGGGGCCGCGTCGGGGGCGACCAGTTCGACGTCGACGTCGAGCAGGTGGGCGTAGAACCGGACGAGTTCGCCGACCCGGTCGGGGACCAGCCAGTGCCGGGTGTCGGTCCGCGGGCGCAGGGTGACCGTGGTGCCGATCTCCGCGCGGGCGGTGTCGTCGGTCTCGGTGGTGTAGCGGCCGTCGGCGTGGCCGGTCCAGCGTACGGCCGGCCCGCCCTTGGCCGAGCGGGAGACGACCTCGACGGCGTCGGCGACCATGAAGCACGAGAGCAGGCCGATGCCGAACTGTCCCAGGAAGTCCTGCCGGGCGAAGCCGAGGTCGTCGCGCTTGGAGGTGCGGCCGACGCTGGCGAGGAAGAGGTGCACCTCGGGCTCGGTCAGGCCGATGCCGTTGTCGTGCACCCGCAGCGCGCCGTCGGGCAGCGGTTCGACGACGATGCGGCCGGGTTCGGCGGCGGCGTCGAACCCCCGCCGGGCGGTGATCGCGTCGGTGGCGTTCTGCAGCAACTCCCGGGCGTAGACCCGGGGACTGGCGTAGAGGTGGTGGCTGAGCAGGTCGACGATGCCGCGCAGGTCGACCTGGAAGCGATGCTCCATGGTGGACACCCGCGGTCAGTCCCGCAGTTCGGCGACGGCGTCGGCCATCTGGCAACCGGTGGAGACACCGCAGTTGAGGAGCTGGTCGAGCTGGGCCGGGGTCACGCCCTGTTCGAGGTCGGTGATGACCTCGCCGCAGACCCGGACGCTGCCGTCGTCGTTGACGTGCACGAACGCCTTGGGCCACAGCCGGTCGTGGTTCCACTCGTTGCAGAAGGCGTAGAGCCGGGGCACGTCGTCGATCCCGAACGTGCTGGCCGCCATCGTGCGGATCTGGAGCAGTTCGCCCGCGTTGCCGAGCCGGAAGAAGTAGATGAGGTTGTCATCCCACTTGCCGAAGATGTCGCCGTCCTCGTCGGTGTGGAACGAATAGTCCCGCGCGTCGAGCACCGAGGCGATCAGTTCGTGGCTGAGCGGTTGAAGTGTCTGCAACTGACCACCGCTGGTGGGTTCGTCTGAAGTGTCCTGGAAACCCGGCGGTGGCATGTGCGGCGTCCTTCCTGACGTGCGGGGGGCGGGGGTGACGGACCACGGGCCCGAGTGGATCGCGGTCCGGCAGACAGCACGGTAAGGCCGCGCCGCCACCCCGCGTGTTGTGTGGCTTGTGCCGGTTGGTCCGCCCATGATGCTAGGCGGGTGTGACAGCCGGCACCGCCACCGGCGACGGACGGCGGGACACGGCAGTCAAAAGCGAGGATTAGTCGGACCGCGCGGCTACCGTGTGACTCTATGGCGGGGCGGACCTCTTCGGCTAACCGGCGTCGGAGCGCGTCACCGACGCGCGGCGCCGCGACGCCGCGCGCCCGCCAGCCGGCGAAGACCCGGGCCGCCGCCACCCCCCGCAAGCGGCCGGCCCGCACCCCGACCCGCGGCCGGGCCGGCCCCGCCGTCCACCTCGGTCGCGGCGTCCGTGCCGTGTGGATGGGAGTGGCCCACTCCGTCGGCTGGGCGGTGCGCGCCGTCGGCCGCCAGGTCGCCCCCGCCCGCGACCTCGACCTGGGCCACCGCCGCGACGGCGCCGGCCTGTTCCTGCTCGGGCTGGCCATCCTGACCGGCGTCGCGGTCTGGTTCTCCGGCGCCGGGCCGGTCGGCGCCCGCGTCGCCGACACCGTCCGGCTCTTCCTCGGCGCGATCGCCGCCGCCGTCCCGCTGCTGCTGCTCGTCAGCGCGGTCAAGCTCATGCGCGAACCCGGCGACCCCGCACACCGGGGCCGCAGCCTCGTCGGCTGGACCGCGCTGATCGTGTCGACCGCCGGGCTGCTGCACATCGGGCAGGACCCGGTCGACAACGCCCAGCGCGACTACGCCGGCGGCCTGATCGGGGCCGGCGTCGGGCAGCTGCTGGTCAAGGCGGTGACCGGCTGGGTCGCCGTACCCCTGCTCGTGCTGCTGATGCTCTTCGGGCTCCTGGTCATCACCGCCACCCCGATCAACAAGGTGCCGGAACGGGTCGGCATGCTCGTCGGCTCGCTGCTCGGCCGCCCGTCGGGTCCGTACGACCCCGACGACGACATCGACGACGCCGACGGTCCCGACGGGGAGGACGAGGAACCACCGCCGGCCAAGCGCCGCCCGGCCCGCCGCCGGGTCGCCGCCGCCGCCGAGCCGGAACCCGACGAGCCCGGATACGACGACCAGGAGGTCGTCCACGACACCGTGGTGCTGCCGCGCAAGCCGGCCGGCAAGGGTGCCGCCCGCAAGTCAGCCCCGCCGCCCGAGCACTCCCCGGCCCCGACCCGGGCCGAGCAGTTGGCCATCTCCGGGATGGCCGGCGACTACCGGCTGCCCCCCGCCAACCTGCTCAAGGGCGGCAGTGCGCCCAAGACCCGCAGCAAGGCCAACGACGACGTCATGGCCGCCCTCGAGGGCGTCTTCGACCAGTTCGGCGTCGACGCGGCGGTGACCGGTTTCACCCGTGGCCCGACCGTCACCCGCTACGAGGTCGAGCTGGGCCACGGCGTCAAGGTCGAACGGATCACCCAGCTCTCCCGCAACATCGCCTACGCGGTCAAATCGCCCGACGTACGCATTCTCAGCCCGATCCCGGGCAAGAGCGCGGTCGGCGTGGAGATCCCCAACTCCGACCGTGAGGACGTGGCACTCGGTGACGTCCTGCGCTCACGGGCGGCGACCAGCGACCACCACCCGATGGTGGTCGCCCTCGGCAAGGACATCGAGGGCGGCTACGTGGTGGCCAACCTGGCGAAGATGCCGCACATCCTGATCGCCGGCGCGACCGGTGCCGGCAAGTCCTCCTGCCTCAACTCACTGCTGGTCTCGCTGCTGAGCCGGGCCACCCCCGACGAGGTACGGCTGGTGCTGATCGACCCCAAGCGGGTCGAGATGAGCGCGTACGAGGGGATCCCGCACCTGGTGACCCCGATCATCACCAACCCCAAGAAGGCGGCCGACTCGCTGGACTGGGTCGTGCGCGAGATGGACATGCGCTACGACGACCTGGCCGCCGCCGGGGTCCGCCACATCGACGACTACAACCGCAAGGTGCGCGCCGGGCAGGTCAAGCCGCCGCCGGGCAGCGAACGGGAGATCCGCCCCTACCCCTACCTGCTGGTGATCGTCGACGAGCTGGCCGACCTGATGATGGTCGCCCCGCGCGACGTCGAGGACTCCGTGGTCCGGATCACCCAGCTCGCCCGGGCCGCCGGCATCCACCTGGTGCTGGCCACCCAGCGGCCCTCGGTCGACGTCGTCACCGGCCTGATCAAGGCCAACGTGCCCTCCCGGCTGGCGTTCGCGACCAGCTCGCTCGCCGACTCCCGGGTCATCCTCGACCAGCCCGGTGCCGAGAAGCTCATCGGTCGCGGCGACGGCCTCTTCCTGCCGATGGGCGCCTCCAAGCCGGTCCGGATCCAGGGCGCCTGGGTCGGCGAGTCCGAGATCAGCGACATCGTCAAGTTCTGCAAGGACCAGCGCGAGCCGGAGTTCCGGCCGGACGTGCTCGCCCCGGCGCAGGACAACAAGAAGAAGATCGACGAGGACATCGGCGACGACCTGGACGTGCTGATCCAGGCGATCGAGCTGGTGGTGACCTCGCAGTTCGGGTCGACGTCGATGCTCCAGCGCAAGCTGCGGGTCGGGTTCGCCAAGGCCGGCCGGCTGATGGACCTGATGGAGACCCGCGGGATCGTCGGCCCCTCCGAGGGCTCCAAGGCCCGCGACGTGCTGGTCAAACCCGACGAACTCGAGGAGGCGCTCGCCGCGCTGCGGACCGACCACTGACGCCGTACGGGTGCCGGGGGGCCGGGCTGTCAGTCCGGCCCGGTACCCTCGGGAGGTGTCTGTGACCTCCTCCTCCCCATCTCCCGACGGCCGCCGGGTGGCGCTGCTGACCCTGGGCTGCGCTCGTAACGAGGTCGACTCGGAGGAGTTGGCCGCCCGCCTGCACGCGGACGGATGGCAGGTCAGCACCGACGGCGAGGGCGCCGACGTGGTGCTGGTCAACACCTGCGGCTTCGTAGAAAAGGCCAAGCAGGACTCCATCCAGACCCTTCTCGACGCCGCCGACACCGGTGCCAAGGTGGTCGCGGCCGGCTGCATGGCCGAGCGCTACGGCCGCGAGCTGGCCGGCAGCCTGCCCGAGGCCCAGGCGGTGCTCGGCTTCGACGACTACCCCGACATCTCCGCCCGGCTCCGGTCGGTGCTGGCCGGGGAGCAGCTCGACGCGCACGTCCCGCGCGACCGGCGCGAACTGCTGCCGCTGACCCCGGTGTCCCGCCGCGACAGCGCGGTCGTGGTGCCCGGCCACGCGACCGTCGACGCGCACACCCCGGCCCACCTGCGGCCGGTGCTGCGCCGCCGGCTCGACGCCGGGCCGGTCGCCTCGCTCAAGCTCGCCAGCGGCTGCGACCGCCGGTGCTCGTTCTGCGCCATCCCCGCCTTCCGCGGCGCGTTCGTCTCCCGTACGCCGGACGAACTGCTGGCCGAGGCCGAGTGGCTGGCCAAGACCGGGGTCCGCGAGCTGGTCCTGGTCAGCGAGAACTCCACGTCGTACGGCAAGGACCTCGGCGACCCGCGGCTGCTGGAGAAGCTGCTGCCCCAGCTGGCCGCGGTCACCGGCATCGTGCGGGTCCGGGCCAGCTACCTCCAGCCGGCCGAGACCCGGCCCGGCCTGGTGGCGGCGATCGCCACCACGCCCGGCGTCGCGCCGTACTTCGACCTGTCGTTCCAGCACTCCAGCGAGCCGGTGCTGCGCCGGATGCGGCGGTTCGGGTCGACGGCCCGCTTCCTGGAGTTGCTGGAGTCGGCCCGGGCGCTCGCCCCGGAGGCCGGCGCGCGCAGCAACTTCATCGTCGGCTTCCCCGGCGAGACCCGGGCCGACGTCGACGAACTGGTCCGCTTCCTGACCGACGCCCGGCTCGACGCCATCGGCGTCTTCGACTACAGCGACGAGGACGGCACCGAGGCCGCCGCGCTGCCCGGCAAGGTGTCGGCGGCGACCGTGAAGCGGCGCTACGACAAGCTCGCCGCCCTGGCCGATGAGCTGTGCTCGCAGCGCGCCGAGGAGCGGATCGGGACGACGGTCGAGGTGCTCGTCGACTCGATCGACGACGGACTGATCGAGGGGCGGGCCGCCCACCAGGCACCCGAGGTCGACGGTTCGACGACGCTGGTGGCGCCACCGACGGGGGGAGTGGACCTCGCCGTCCTGCGCCCCGGCGACCTGGTGCGGGCGACCGTGACCGGCACGGAGGGGGTCGACCTCCTCGCGGTGCCGGTCGAAATGATCTCGGCAGCGGCGTGACCGGGGCGGCCCACCGGGTCCGGCCGCGGCGCGACCGGGCGGGGACGTGCTGATGGAGACGACGAGTCACCCGCCGTCCAGTTCGTCCTCCGTCGCCGGCCAGGTGCCACTGCTCAACGCCGCCAACGCGCTGACCGCCCTGCGCATGGTGCTCATCCCGGTCTTCGCGGTGCTGGTCGTCACCTCGGCGATGACGCACTCCAGCACCCGGATCGCGGCCTGCGTGACCTTCGCGGTCGCCTCGGCGACCGATCTCGTCGACGGCTGGATCGCCCGCCGGTTCGGGCTGGTCACGGCGTTCGGCAAGGTCGCCGACCCGATCGCCGACAAGGCGCTGACCGGGACCGCCCTGGTCCTGCTCTCCTGGTACGACCAGCTGCCCTGGTGGGTGACCGGGCTGATCCTGGTCCGCGAGTTCGGGGTGACGCTGATCCGCTTCTGGGTCATCCGCTACGGGGTGATCGCGGCCAGCCGGGGCGGCAAGCTGAAGACGGCGCTGCAGACCCTCGCCATCGTCTGGTACCTGTGGCCGGTGCCGGCGGCCCTGGCCGGTGTCGGTCCGTGGATCATGGCCGCGGCGGTGCTGGTGACCGTGCTCACCGGGCTCGACTACGTGCTGCGCGCCCTGCGGCTGCGCGGCCGGGCCGGATGACCGCCGCCCGGCCGGCCGGCGTCGACCCGGCGGCGCTGACCGGGCTGGTGGACCGGCTCAAGGCGCGGGGATCGACCCTGGCGACCGCCGAGTCGCTGACCGGTGGCCTGCTGGCGGCCACCCTGGTCGAGGTGCCCGGGGTCAGTGCGGTCTTCCGGGGCGGGCTGGTGGTCTACGCCACCGAACTGAAGGGGTCGCTGGCCGGCGTACCGGCCGGTCTGCTGGCCGAGCGCGGTCCGGTCGACCCGGACGTGGCGGTGGCGCTGGCGGACGGCGCGCGGGCCGCCTGCGGGGCCGACTGGGGGCTGGCGACGACCGGGGTGGCCGGGCCGGAGCCGCAGGACGGCAAGCCGGTGGGGCTGGTTTACGTCGCGGTGTCCGGTCCGCCGGGGCCGGCGGTCCGCCGGCTGACCCTCGACGGCGACCGGACCGCCGTCCGGGCGGGCAGTGTCGTTGCCGCGCTGCGCCTGCTGGCCGAACAAATCGACGCCCTCACCGGCGTCGGAGGAACGGCCGCCGCCATCGGCGTCGGAGGAACGGCCGCTGCCACCGGCGTCGCAAAAGCGGCCGCCCCCACCGGCGTCGGGAAATCGGCCGCTGCCACCGGCGTCGGAGGAGCGGCCGCCGCCGTCAGCGCCGAGCGGGGTGACGAGCCGCCGGAATCTGGCTGAAACCAGCGAGATGTGCCCGATGGGTGGGATTCTGGGCCCCCGCGGCGGACTGATCACCGCGGGGGGATGGTGGACGAATGCCCCGGCGGGGCAGGATGTCTTAAGGGCTCCGCAGCGGGTACGGTTGCGGGAAGCCTCCGGCAGACGCCGGTTGGCCCCGCGTGAGGAGGAGGTGCCATGGTCCTGCTACGCCGGGTGATCGGTGACGCATTGCGCGCGCGCCGGCAGGGACAGCACCGCACCCTACGCGAGGTCTCCACCGCCGCCAACGTCAGTCTCGGCTATCTGTCCGAGATCGAGCGGGGTCAGAAGGAAGCGTCCAGCGAGCTGCTCGCGTCGATCTGCGACGCGCTCGGCGCCCACCTGTCCGACCTGCTGCGCGAGGTCAGCCACACGGTCGCGCTGGCCGAGCAGATGCAGGGCGTGCTCGTGCCGGTGCAGGACGCGCCGGGCGCCGATTCGGCCGCCGGACGCGAGGTGCGGCCCGCCGGTGCCGCCCGGCCGGCCCGGACCGCGGTCGGCGCGGACGCGCGTGCCCCCCGGGCCGCCGAGGTGCGGCCCACCGCCGACGCCGGCCGGCTGCCGGTCGGTGAGGCCAAGGTGCGCCAGGTCACCTCCGACGGCAAGGTTTCGGTGTCGGTGCGCCAGGAGGGGCCGCTGAAGGCGACCCTGCGGACCACCCGCACGGTGCGCTCCGGCAAGAAGCACGACCTCGACGTCGTCTACGCCGCCTGATCGATCGCCCGCGCTACCCGGTGTGTCCGTACGGGCACGCGCCGGCTCGGCAATGCTGGCCGGGCCTGGGTAAGGTTGATCTCCTGACCGGACCGTATCCCCGGATATCCCCCTGAGGCCGGGTGACGCGCTGGCGCCGGGCTGGGACGATGGAGACGTGCCGTACGGTCGCCCGGGTTGGGTCGACCCGGGCGGGACACCGCACTGATGACACTGAGGGGACACGCGAATATGGCGAACCCGTTCGTCAAGGGCTGGCGCTACGTGATGGCGCTCTTCGGCGCCAAGATCGACGAACATGCCGATCCGAAGGTGCAGATCCAGCAGGCCGTCGAGGAGTCCCAGCGCCAGCACCAGGCGCTCGTCCAGCAGGCGGCCGCGGTGATCGGCAACCAGCGGCAGCTGGAGATGAAGCTGTCCCGCCAGATGTCCGAGGTCGAGAAGCTCCAGTCGATGGCCCGGCAGTCGCTGGTGCTCGCCGACCGGTCGCGGGCCTCCGGTGACGAGGCCGAGGCCGGCAAGTACGAGCAGACGGCGCAGACGCTGGCGACCCAGCTGGTCTCCGCCGAGCAGTCGATGGAGGACCTCAAGGCGCTGCACGACCAGGCGCTGGCCGCTGCCGCCCAGGCCCGCCGGGCGGTGGAGAACAACGCGATGGTCCTCCAGCAGCGGCTGGCCGAGCGCACCAAGCTGCTGAGCCAGCTCGAGCAGGCCAAGATGCAGGAGACCGTGGCCCGGTCGCTGGAGTCGATGTCGTCGCTGGCCGCACCGGCCAACACCCCGTCGCTCGACGAGGTCCGCGACAAGATCGAGCGCCGCTACGCCAACGCGATGGGCCGGGCCGAACTGGCCAGCAACTCCGTCGAGGGCCGGATGCTCGAGGTGCAGAAGACGACGCTGGACATGGCCGGCTCGTCGCGGCTGGAGCAGATCCGGGCCAGCATGTCCGGTGAGCAGTTGGGTGGCCAGCAGGCCGCCGGGCAGCCCTCCGTCGGCCAGGCCGCGACCGGTGACCCGGCGAGCGTGGCCCGGCTGGACGAGATCCGGGCCAGCCTGTCCAAGGAGCGCAACACCGGCGATCAGAGCGCCGCCGGCTGATCCGGCCGGGGCGGGGGAGGGGCTTCACGTGGCCGACCAGCGGGCGCGCTACTTCCGCCGGCTCCGCAAGCTGCGCCGGTCCGCCCGGCGCTGGACCGTGCTCGGTGGCGGCTTCGGTGGGGCCGCCGCCATCCTGATCCCGTACGCCGGGATCGGGCTGCCCGACGCCGCCTGGGCCGCCGCCGCGGGTGGCTCGATCGCGCTCGCCGCGTGGCGGTGGATCGACCTGCGGGCGCTGGCCGCCCAGCCGGCGCCGCCCCCGCCCGAGCCGGTGAGCCCTGAGCAGGCCCGGGCCCGGCTGGTCGCGGCGGTCGAGCGGCTGCCCGTCGGCAAGACCGCGATGGAGGAGGTCCGCCGGCAGCGGTCCCGGATGGCCCTGCGCGGCTCCTCGGCGGCCGAGCCGTCGGCGCGGCTGGACCGGGCGTCGGCGGCGATGGCCGGGCTGGCGGGCGACCTGACCGGCTCGGCCGACGCGGCGGTGCTGGACGCGGCGGTGGCCGAGCGGTCGCTGCGCGAACTCGCCCAGCGGGTGGCCGGCGTGGAGCGGGCGCTGCGGGTCGCGCCCGCCGACTCCCGTGACGGTCTGGACGAGGCGCACCGTAACCTGGTCGACCAGTTGACCGGGGGCGTGACCGCCTACGAGCGGCTGGTCGCGGCGGCGGCGGGTTATGTGGCCGAGGACGGCCGGGGTGCCGTGGAGCATCCGGCGGTGTCGCAGTTGGCCGACGCGAGCGAGCGGCTGCGCGGGGTCGCCTCGGACCTGGCCGAGTTGCGCAAGTTCGCCGACCCGATGCGGGCCCAGCAGCAGCACTGACGGCGGCCGGGCACCGGGTGCCCGGCCGGCGGTGCCGACCGGTGTCGCCCTCGCCCGCGCGGGCTCGGGTTCTGGATTGCGGATCAATCCGGCGAATCGATCAAGCCGATCTTGTGTTTACGTAACCGTTACAAATGTTGGCTTGTCTATGTCTTGCGCCGTCGGGGCGTACCGGGGCTAATTTGTTCAACCACCCTACAAAATGGGGCGGGCGACCTCGGCGGGTCGCGCGCGCCTGAACCCCCACCACCCGACTCCGGCCCTTCGGCGAGCTGGCGACGGGACTCATCCCTGTCCTCGACAGATGATGGAGATCCCCGTGTCCCCAACGCGCCGATCGCGATCACCGCGCGCCCTGACCCGCCTCCTGCTCACCGGCACCCTCGCCCTCGCGCTCGCCGCGACCGGCGTGGTGGCCGGCCCGGCACCCGCCTCCGCCGCGCCCGTACCCACGCGCGCCGTGACGGCGGTCGACCCGTACTCGGTCCTGGTCTTCTCCAAGACGGCCGGGTTCCGCCACGACTCGATCCCGGCCGGCATTGCCGCGATCCAGCAACTCGGCGCCGACAATGGGTTCACCGTCGACACCACAGAGGACGGTGCCGCGTTCACCGACGCCAACCTCGCCCGGTACGCCGCGGTGATCTGGCTGTCCACCACCGGCGACGTCCTCGACCCCGACCAGCAGGCCGCGTTCGAGCGGTACGTGCGGGCCGGCGGCGGCTACGTCGGCGTGCACGCCGCCTCCGACACCGAATACAGCTGGGAGTGGTACGGCGGACTCGTCGGCGCGTACTTCTCCGCCCACCCGGCCAACCAGCAGGCCACCATCAAGGTCGAGGACCCGGCGCACCCGTCCACGGCGGCGCTGCCGGCGAACTGGTCCCGCTACGACGAGTGGTACAACTTCCAGACCAACCCGCGCGGCGACGTACACGTGCTCGCCAGCCTCGACGAGCGGACGTACACCCCGGGGGCCGGGGCGATGGGCGCCGACCACCCGATCGCCTGGTGCCACGACTACGACGGCGGCCGGGCCTGGTACACCGGCGGCGGCCACACCAACGAGTCGTACACCGAACCGGAGTTCGTCGCGCACCTGCTCGGCGGCATCCAGACCGCCGCCGGTGCCGTCGACGCCGACTGCCGGGCCACGTTGGACGACAGCTTCGAGAAGATCAGTCTGGACAGCAACACCAACAACCCGATGGAACTCGACGTCGCCGGCGACGGCCGGGTCTTCTACGCCGAGCGGGACGGCCGGGTCCAGGTGATCGACCCCGAGACCGGGCTGACCAGCACCGCGATGACCCTGCCGGTCTTCACCGGCAACGAGGACGGTCTGATCGGGCTGCGGCTCGACCCCGGCTTCGACACCAACGGCTGGATCTACCTCTACTACGCGCCGGCCGGCGGCGGCCCGCGCAACCTGCTCTCCCGCTTCACGGTCACCGGCACCACCATCGACCCGGCCAGCGAGAGCGTCGTCATCCAGGTCGACACCCAGCGCAACACCTGCTGCCACGCCGGCGGCAGCATGGTCTTCGACGCCGACGGCAACCTCTACCTGGCCACCGGCGACAACACCAACCCGTTCGAGTCCAGCGCCTACACCCCGATCGACGAGCGGCCGGGCCGGCAGGACTACGACGCCCAGCGCAGCTCCGGCAACACCAACGACCTGCGTGGCAAGGTGCTGCGGATCCACCCGGAGGACGCCGGCGGCTACACCGTGCCGACCGGCAACCTGTTCCCGGCCGGCACCGCGCAGACCCGCCCGGAGATCTACGCGATGGGCTTCCGCAACCCGTTCCGGATCGGCATCGACCAGCAGACCGGCGTCCTCTACGTCGCCGACTACGGCCCCGACGCCGGCACCGCCAACCCCAACCGGGGACCCGAGGGCCGGGTCGAGTGGAACGTCGTCGACGCGCCCGGCAACTTCGGCTGGCCGTACTGCCACGGCAGCAACCTGGCGTACAACGACTTCACGTTCCCGTCCGGACCGAGCGGGGCGAAGTTCGACTGCGCCGCGCCGGTGAACAACTCGCCGAACAACACCGGCCTGACCAACCTGCCGCCGGCGATCCCGGCCACCGTCGACTACGGCTACAGCCCCGACCCGCGTTACCCGGAGATCGGTGGCGGCGGCGCGCCGATGGGCGGCCCGGTCTACCGGTACGACCCCGAACTGGCCTCCGACACCAAGTGGCCGGCGTACTTCGACGGCAAGGCGCTGTTCGGCGAGTGGAACCAGTCCAAGATGTACACGTTCCAGGTCAGTGCCGACGCGACCGAACTGGTCGACATCAACAACCTGCTGACCGGCATGGAGTTCATCCGCCCGATGGACTTCGAGTTCGGCCCCGACGGCGCCCTCTACATGATCGAGTGGGGCAGCGGGTTCGGCGGGAACAACGACAACTCCGGCGTCTACCGGATCGACTACATCGCCGGTGACCGGGCCCCGATCGCGGTCGCCAGCGCCGAGCCCACGTCCGGGCAGGCGCCGCTGGCCGTACAGTTCTCCAGCGCCGGCTCCCGCGACCCGGACGGCGGCCAGATCACCTTCGCCTGGACTTTCGGCGACGGCGGCACCTCGACCGCCGCCAACCCGGCACACACGTACGCCGAGCCGGGCAACTACACCGCCCAGCTCACCGTCACCAACGAGAAGGGCCGGGACGCGGTCGCGAACGTGCCCGTCACGGTCGGCAACACCGCGCCGACGGTGACCATCGAGTTCCCGCCGGACGGCGGCTTCTTCGACTGGGGCGACCAGGTCGAATACACCGTGCGGGTCACCGACCCCGAGGACGGCGAGATCGACTGCGACCGGGTCGTCCTGCAGTCGTTCCTCGGGCACGACGAGCACTCCCACCCGCTGGACACCTACCACGGCTGCACCGGCACGGTGCAGACGTCGCTGGCCGCCGGGCACGGTGCCGAGGCCAACGTGTTCGCGGTCTTCGAGGCCAGCTACACCGACAACGGCGGCGTCGGCGGCGCCAGCCCGCTGACCGGCCGGTCCATCGAGCGGTTGCAGCCCAAGCGCAAGCAGGCCGAGTACTTCACCGCCACCGGCCGGACCGCCGACGGCACCGGCGGCGGCGACCCAGGCGTGCAGAAGGAGACCACCGGCGACACCGCCGGCGGCTTCCAGAACATCGGCTTCATCGAGGACGGCGACTGGTGGTCGGTCGCGCCCGCCAGCCTCTACAGCATCGACCAGCTCCGGTTCCGGGTCGCGTCCGCCGAACAGGGCGGCCTGATCCAGGTCCGCAGCGGCGCCGTCGACGGTCCGCTGCTGGTCACCGCCACGGTGCCCGGCACCGGCGCCTGGCAGACGTACACCGACGTCACGGTCGACCTGACCGACCCGCCGGCGGGCAGCGCACCGCTGTTCTTCGTCGCCAAGCATCCGAGCGGCGGCGCCAACTCGCTGTTCAACGTCAACTGGGTCGACTTCCTCGGCCGCGGCGTCACCGAGAACGCCCCGCCGGTCGTGACCGTCGCCGCCGACCCGACCACCGGCACCGCCCCGCTGACCGTGAACTTCACCGGGACGGCGACCGACCCCGAGGGTGAATCCCCGCTGACCTACCAGTGGGACTTCGGCGACGGCGGCTCGGCCACCACGGCGAACGCCACCCACACCTACACCGTGCCGGGCACGTTCACCGCCACCCTCACCGTCACCGACGCGCGGGGCGCCAAGGCGTACGCCAGCACCACCGTCCGGTCCGAGGCGCCCAACACGTCCTGTTTCGGGGCGCGTTCGGACGACTTCACCGGCAACTCGCTCGACAAGACCCGGTGGACCACGGTCGTACGGGAGAACCAGCTCTACTCGGTCGCGGACGGCGTGCTGAAGCTGCCGACCTCGGTCGGCGACCTGTACGGCGCCCGCACCGACGCCACCAACATCGTGCTCCAGCCGGCGCCCGGCGGGGCCTGGCAGGCGACGACGAAGGTGACGGTGCCGGTCACCGCCAACTACCAGCAGGCCGGTCTGATCGTCTACGGCGACGACGCCAACTGGGCGAAGCTCGACCTGCTCTTCGGCGATTCCCGGAAGATCGAGTTCATTCGGCAGACCGCCGGCACCCCGCGCAACGAGGGGGCCGACGCCGCGCCGGCGCCGGCCGGTGACACCGTGTACCTGCGGATCATCAGCGACGGCACGACCCTGACCGCCGAGGCGTCTCCCGACGGGCAGAACTTCACCCCGGTGGGCCGGTCGGCCGCGCTCGCCGGCATCGAGAACCCGAAGATCGGCCTGTTCGCGCTCAACGGCGGCACCACCGCGCCGGTGGTCGAAGCCCACTTCGACTGGTTCCAGGTCACCCCGGACGAGCCGGCCGGACCGGTCGAGCCGTCCGACGAGTTCGACGGCAGCGCGCTCGACAAGTGCCGGTGGGACGCGATCCTGCGCGAGGACGCGACCGCCTACCGGCTCGAGGGCGGGTCGTTGAAGATCGACGTACCGAACGGTGACATCTACACCGGCAGCAACACCGGGCCGACGAACTTCATCATGCAGGGCGCGCCGGAAGGCGACTGGACCCTGGAGACGAAGGTCGACGGCAGCCTGCTGAACGAGCAGTACCAGCAGGCCGGCCTCATCGTGCACGCCGACGACGACAACTACCTGAAACTCGACTACATCGTCGACAACACCCCCGGTCAGCCGGTCTCCCGCCGGATCGAGTTCCGCAGCGAGATCGGGTCGGTGGTCCAGAACCCGCAGCCCCAGGTCACGAACCTCACCGACTCGGTGTGGCACCTGCGGCTGAGCCGGACCGGGAACGTCTACACCGCGTCGTACTCGCTCGACGGGCAGGAGTGGACGAGCTTCGAGCCGTTGACGAACACCGCCGTCGGGGCCACCCCGAACGTCGGCCTGTTCACCCTCGGCGCCAACCAGACGGCGTCGAAGACCGCGTCGTTCGACTACTTCCGGCTGACCACCGAAACCGCCGACGGCACCGCGCCGGTCACCACCGGCACCGTCGACGGGCCGGTGAACGCCGGCTGGTACACCGGCCCGGCCACCGTCACCCTCACCGCCACCGACGAGGCCGGCGGCAGCGGCGTCGCGTCGACCGAGTACCAGCTCGACGACGAGACCGGCTGGACGGCGTACACCGAACCGGTGGTGATCAGCGGCGACGGCGAGCACGAGCTGCGGTTCCGGTCGACCGACGAGGCCGGCAACGTGGAGGAGACGAAGACCGTCGAGGTCCGGATCGACACCACCGCGCCGGTGACGGCGGCCGAGTTCGCCCCGTCGAACGACAACGGCTGGCACGCCGGCACCGTCCCGGTCACCCTCACCACGACCGAGACCGGATCCGGCGTCACCAAGGTCGAGTACGCGCTCGACGGCGGTGACTGGACGCCGTACACCGAACCGGTCGACGTCAGCGGCGACGGGCAGCACGAGTTGCTGTACCGGGCCACCGACGCCGCCGGCAACGTCGAGACGCTCAAGTCCGCGATCATCAAGATCGACGGTACGAAGCCGACCGTCATCGTCGCCGGGCTCGCCGACGGCCAGCTCTACGGGGACAGCCAGGACGTCCGGGTCACCTTCGCGGCCGTCGACCCCACCAGCGGCATCGAGGCCACCGTCGGGAAGCTCGACGGGGTGACGTACCACAGCGGGACGCTCCAGGCCATGTACGAGCTGACCCTCGGCATGCACGAGCTGACCGTCACCGCCACGGACAAGGCCGGGAACGAGACGACCTCGACCGTACGGTTCTTCGTCACCACCTCGTTCCGCGACATGCAGAACCTGATCGACCGGTTCAAGGCCACCGGACGGTTGTCGAACAAGGCCCACCGGCAGCTGACGAACAAGCTGGCAGCTGCCCGGCTGTCCGAGGCCGAGGGGCGTGACAACCGGGCGATCCAGCAGCTCACCGCGTTCCGGGGGCTGGCGTCGGACACCGCGCTGGTGACCGACGCCGAGGTGCGCGCGGTGCTCGTCCGCGACACCGACGCGATGATCGTCCGGCTGGGCGGTTCGGCCAGTACGGCCGGCGTCAGGGCCAACGACGGGAAGTCCGTGAAGGGGGCCGGCCGGGTGGCCGAGGACCCGACCCGGATCGCCCCCGGCGGCAAGCTCTAGGCACCACCGGTCGCCGGTAGGCGGCTTGCAAGGAGGAGTTGGGTCGCCGGTAGGCGGCCTGCAAGGGGAATTTCGGTCGCCGGCAGGCGGCCTGCAAGCAAGGAGGTGCGGGGCGGCCGCCGGACGGCCGCCCCGCACCCCGGCCACGGCGCCACCCGGCGCCACTGGAGGTTTGGTCAGATGCGACTGCTCAGAATCGTCCTCGTCACCCTGCTGGCCGCCCCGCTCGTCGCGGTGGGTGGCCAGCCGGCCGCCGCGCACGGTGGCAAGGTCACGCTCGAGGTGGCCGGTGACGGTGGTGCCGGGGTGACCATCCAGGCCCGGTACGAGGACGGCCACCCGGTCGACAACGGCATGCGGCTGGTCCTGAACGGCACCGGCGAGGGCGGTCGGATGGTCGGGCCGGTGCAGGTCGGCCCGTCGAACGAGGGGCTCGGTTTCTACCGGGTCGGATCGCTGCTCTCGCCCGGCGACTGGGAGATCACCGTCGACACGCCGCCGCCGAACCCGACCCGGGTCACCACGTCGGTGCGGGCCCGCGTACCGCAGGAGGCTCCGCCCGGCGCGGCCGGGCCGGCCGCCGCGGACGCCGGGGAGGGGGCCGGGATGCGGTGGTGGCTCGTCGGGGGAGCGGCGGTCGTGGTCGCCGGCGCCGTGGGTCTGGCCGTGGTGAACCGGCGCCGTCTCGTGCCGGTGCGTGCCCGTCGCTGAGCCGCCGGTCAGTGGCACCGGTCACCTGTCGGCCAGTCGATAGTTACGAGTGTCCTGGCCACACCCCTGTCACGCTGGACTGGAACCGACACACCGTCTGAAGTGGACGGAGCGGTTCCGGGCGGACCGGGGGGGCACCGCCCTCTCCACGAGAGAGGGACGACGTGAGAAGACTCATCCAAGCCGCGGTCGTCGCGGCGGTGGCCGCGGCCGGGGGGATGCTGGCGCAGGTGGCCCCGGCCCATGCCAGTCCCATGTGCGACCGGCCGAAACCCCCGCCGGCCTGCGACACCGGCGGACCCGGGCTGCCCCCGAGGGGGAAGCTCGGCACCGCGACCCGGGTGCCGGCCGGCGTCGCCGTGACGGGGCAGGCCGAGGACCCGGACGGCGGCAACGTCCGGGTCGACATCACCATCGGCGGTAAGAAGGCCGGTTCGGTGACGGCCGGTGCCGACGGCCGGTTCTCCGGCACGGTGCCGGCGGTCGTCGGCGGCAACGTCTGCGCCACGGCGATCAACAACGGGCCCGGCCACGACGTGGGGATCGGCTGCGTACCGCTGGCCGTCGGGGTCGACCCGGTCGGCTCGTTCGACCGGATCGACCGGTCCGGAACCACCGTCACGCTGCACGGCTGGGCCCTCGACCCGGACACCGCCGGGGCGGTCGACGTGCAGGTCCTCCAGAACGGATCGCTGGTCGCCACCACCCGGGCGAACCGGGCGCTGGCCGCCGCGCCGGCCGGGTACGCCGCCTACGGCACCGCCCACGGCTTCACCGTCCAACTGCCCGAGCACCCGTCCGACGGTGAGCACACCATCTGTGTCCGGGCCCTCAACGTCGGCGCGGGCAGCGTCAACACCCAGCTCGGCTGCCGTACGTACACGGTGCGGCACGACCCGATCGGCACCGTCGACGAGGTCACCCGCGTCGGCGGCACCGTCCGGGTCCGGGGCTGGGCCGTCGACCCCGACGAACCCCGCGCCCCGGTGCAGGTCGAGATCTACGAGGACGGCGCCCTGGTGCGTACGGTGACCGCGAGCGCCCACCGGCCGGAACTCGGCCCGGAGTACGGCCCGGCACACGGGTTCGACGTGACGGACCTGCCGGCGACGATGCGGCCGGGGGCGCACACCATCTGTGTCCAGGCCGTCAACCGCTCGCACGGTGGGAACGACCGGGTCCAGTTGGGTTGCCGCGACTACACGGTCCCGGTGCCGGTCCCCACGCCGGTGATCGAGCCGTTCGGGCAGTGGTCCATCTACTCCACCTCGATCGCCCTGAGGTGGGCCGGCAACACCACCGGTGTGACGGGCTACCGGGTCGAGAGGTCGACCGGTGGCGCGTGGCAGGAGATCTACCGTGGGCGCGCCGACATCCGCTGGCTGACCGACCGCGACGTCACCCCGGCCACCCGCTACTGCTACCGGGTGATCGCATTCAACGAGGCGTCCCAGGCCGCGTCGGAGACCTGTGCCACCACCCTCCACCCGGCGCTGCCGAAACCGAGCGGCCTGACCGTGGTCGCCGAGGGTGAGGCGTCGCTGCAGATCCGGTGGAACGACAACGCCGAGGGCGAGGACAGCTACGTCGTCGGATGGCGCCCGGTCGGCGAGGAGACCTGGAAGAACGTCACCATCCCGGCCAACCCGGGCACCGGCGTGATGACGTACACCATCAAGGGCCTGACGTCGTCGACCCACTACGAGTTCGGTGTGCTGCCGCGCAGGGCCGGCCACGACACCGGGGAGAGCCTCAACGGCACCGCGTGGACCAAGGGCGCCCCGAAGGTCGAGAGCTTCACCTCGTCGCCGGCGGCGGTGCAGGCCTGCGTCAACGCGAAGATCACTCTGAGCTGGCGGACCACCGGGGCGAACCGGGTGGTGGTCAAGCGCGGTGACGCCACCCTGTACGACAAGACCCAGAACACGGTCGCCAGTTGGACGGGTGAGGTCGCCGGCGGCACCCATGACGGCAACGTCGCCTACACGCTGACCGCGTACGGCCCGGACGGCCGTACGACCACGGCGACCGTCGGCGTGCAGCGGGCCAGCGCGTACCCGCTGCTCGCCGCGCTCGAGTTCACCAACACCGGCTGGTACCAGCTGGAGGCCTGGTACTTCGACCTCCAGGGCAACCCGATCAAGAAGATCGCCGACGTGCCCTCCGGCGGCCGGACCCTCATCCGGCCGGAGCACTGCACCCTGGCCCGTATCCAGGTGATCGATCCGAACACCAGGCGGGTCGCCTTCAACTACCCGACGATCGTGCTCGGCCACAAGGAAGGCCACCTCGACCAGCGGGCCGGCGGCTGATCCGACCGCCTGACCGGCAACCCGGGCCGGTGGGACCGCGTACGCGTGGTCCCACCGGCCGCGCCGTTCCGACTCGCCACTACCGGGCAAATGTCCGTTCCATTATCTTGCCTGCCATTTACCCGATATAACGCTCTTATGGTGGACACAGCGGTGAACCCGGCATGAGCAGCGAACCGGCGACTCCCGACGAGCGCGTGGAGCCGGCCGAGGAAGCGGTACGTCAGGCGGCGGGCGAGCGGCGCACCCCCGACCCGGTGGTCGTCGGGGTCGGCCTGCTCGGGGTGCTGGCGGTGGTGCTGTGGGGGATTCTCTCCCAGGAGTCGCTCGGCGCCTTCGGCGCGCGCGGGCTCGACTGGACCATCGCCACCTTCGGCTGGTTCTTCGTCGTCGCCGCCAACGCCTTCCTGGTGCTCGCCATCGTGATCGCGCTCAGCCGGTTCGGGCGGATCCGGCTCGGCCGCGACGACGACGAGCCGGAATTCAGCAACCTGGCCTGGATCGCCATGATGTTCAGTGCCGGAATGGGGATCGGCCTGGTCTTCTACGCGGTCGCCGAGCCGATCGACCACTTCCGGGTCCCGCCCCCGGCCAGCGGGGTGGCGCCCGAGACCGGCGCGGCCGCCTCGGTCGCGATGCAGTACACGCTCTTCCACTGGACCCTGCACCCGTGGGCCATCTACGCCGTCGCCGGGCTGGCGCTGGCCTACGCCACCTTCCGCAAGGGGCGCGGCAACCGGATCTCCGCCGTCTTCCACCCGCTGATCGGCAAGCGCGCCGACGGTGTCGCCGGGCAGGCCATCGACCTGCTGGCGATCTTCGCCACGGTCTTCGGCACCGCGACCAGCCTCGGCCTGGGAGCGCTGCAGATCGCCGCCGGCCTGCACATCGTCGCCGGTGTCGAAGAGGCCGTCTCGGTCGAGTTGATCGTCATCGGCGCGTTCACCCTGGCCTTCGTCGTCTCCGCCTTCTCCGGGCTGCACAAGGGGATCAAGTGGCTCTCCACCACCAACGTGGTGCTGGCGGTGGCGCTGATGTTCTTCGTCTTCGTGGTCGGGCCCACCGTCTACATCCTCGACGTGCTCCCCGCCGCGGTCGGCAACTACCTCGCCGGCCTGGTCGAGATCTCGACCCGTACCGGGGCGTTCGCCGGCTCGGAATGGCTCGGCGTGTGGACCATCTTCTACTGGGCGTGGTGGATCTCCTGGGCACCGTTCGTCGGCACCTTCATCGCCCGGATCTCCCGGGGCCGGACCGTACGCCAGTTCCTGGTCGGCGTGCTGCTGGTGCCCAGCGGCGCCAGCGCGGTCTGGTTCGCGGTGATGGGCGGAAGCGCCCTGCGGGCCCAGACCACCGGGTCGCGCGACCTCGTCGCCGACGTCGAGGCCGGCACGGAACAGGCCCTCTTCGGACTGCTCGACACGCTGCCGCTGGCCGCCGTCACCAGCGTGGTGGCCATGGTGCTGATCGGGATCTTCTTCGTCACCAGCGCCGACTCCGCCTCCCTGGTGCTCGGCTCGCTCTCCTCCCGGGGCGCGCTGTATCCGCACCGGGCGCTGACCGTGCTCTGGGGGGTCATGATCGGCGCCGTCGCCGCCGTACTGCTGGTCGCCGGCGGCCTGGGCGGACTCCAGCAGGCGACCATCATGGTCGCGTTGCCGTTCGTCGTGGTGATGCTCGGTCTGGCGGTCGCGCTGCTCAAGGAGATGGCGGCCGACCCGATGGCCGGCGGCGGGCCACGGCGGACCCGCCCGCACGGCCTGGCCGAGGCGGTCCGTACCGCCCGCTCCTACCAGGAGGAGCGGATACCGCGGACCCGCCCGGTACGCCGCTGGTATGTCCTGCGCCGGCCGGAGGAACCCGACGACCGGGAGGGCACCGAGGGCCCGCGACTATGATCCGGCCCCGTGGGCGACCGGCCGTACGTGCTCCTCAGTTGCGCCGTATCCATCGACGGCTACCTGGACGATGCCACCGCGGACCGGCTGCTGCTGTCCAACGACACCGACTTCGACCGGGTCGACGCGGTACGTGCCGAGTGTGACGCGATCCTCGTCGGAGCCAACACGGTCCGGCGGGACGACCCGGGGCTCCTCGTCCGCTCCCGGGCCCGCCGCGACACGCGGATCGCCCACGGCCGGCCCGCCTCGCCGGTGAAGGTGACCCTGACCGGCCGTGGCGATCTCGAGCCGACCGCGCGGTTCTTCCTGACCGGCGACTCCGAGAAGATCGTCTACTGCGCGACCCCGGCGACCGGCGAGGCCCGGGAACGACTCGACGGTGCGGCCACCGTCGTCGACGCCGGGCAACCGGTCGACCTGCGGCGGGTGTTGGCGGACCTGGCCCGCCGTGGCGTCAGGCGGTTGCTGGTCGAGGGCGGTGGCGCCGTCCATACCCAGTTCCTGGCCACCGGGCTCGCCGACGAACTGCACCTCGTCGTCGCTCCGATCTTCGTCGGCAACTCGCGCGCTCCCCGGTTCGTCGGTGACGGCGTCTTCCCCTGGAGCACCGGCAATCCCGCCACCCTCGCCGAGGTACGCCAGATCGGTGACGTCGTGCTGCTGCGCTACGCCCTCTCCGAGCGGTTCGGTGCGGCATGAACCGCAGACACGCGGTCGACCGGGAGTGGCTGCGGTTGGCGGTCGACCTGGCCCGGCTCAGCCCGCCGGTGGAGACCGCCTACGCCGTCGGCGCGATCATCGTCGACCGGCGTGATCAGGAACTGGCCCGGGGCTATTCACGCGAAACGGATCCGCGCGTCCACGCCGAAGAGTCGGCCCTGGCCAAGGTCGCCGGCACCGGAGTCGACCTGACCGGCGCCACGGTCTACAGCTCGCTGGAGCCCTGCTCCATCCGCGGGTCCAGGTCCCGCCCCTGCGCGGAGCTGATCATTGTCGCCGGAATCGCGCGGGTCGTCCTCGCCCTCCGCGAACCACCGGTCTTCGTCGACTGCCACGGCGTCGAACTCCTCGAAGCGGCCGGAGTCGAGGTGGTCGAGATTCCCGACCTGGCCGACCGGGTCAGAGCGACCAACGCCCGCGTACTCGGTCTGGAATGACCAACCTCATTAGATATAGGATCGTCGATACGTGCTCGTTTGATGCCCCGGCTCGTTCGATGCCCCGGCTCGTTTGATGCCCCGGCTCGTTTGATGCCCCGGAGGACGCCGTGCGCCCGTCGATCCACCGCATCCTGGCCCTGATGGCCGCCACCGCCGCCACCGTGGCCGCCACCGCCGTTCCCGCCCAGGCCTACGTGACGACCTGGTACGGGCCGTACGGCTACTACGAGTGCGAGGCCGCGTACAACGACCTCATGACCAGCGGCGCCCCCGTCCCCCGGACCATCGACTGCCAGTACCGGAACGACCCCATCCCCGGCTGGTACTACGCCACCCTCACCTGATCCCGGACCGGCTCGGCCCGGTCCCTGGCCCGGGCTGGCAGGTGGGGCACCAGAACGTGATCCGTTCGCCCTGGTCGGCGCGGCGGACCAGGGTGCCGCAGCGGTGGCAGGGCCGGCCGGCCCGGCCGTACACGTAGTTGGCCTCGTCGCGGCGCAGCGAGCCGGTGGTGGTCTGCAGCCAGCGGCCCCGGTTCGAGGCGAGCAGACGCTGCGCCAGCCGGACCAGGGCCGGCAGGTCCGGCACCTCGCCGACCGGGGTCCACGGCCACAGCCCCCGCAGGAACAGCGCCTCGGCCTTGTAGAGATTGCCGATGCCGGCGAGGTTGCGCTGGTCGAGCAGCGCGTCGGCGATCTCGACCGCCGGGGCGGCGGCCAGCCGGCGGGCAGCCTCGGCCGCGTCCCAGTCGGCGCCGAGCAGGTCAGGCCCGAGATGGCCGACGAGGGTCGACTCCTGATCCGTCGGTACCACGGCGATGTCGTGCAGGTGGTATCCGACCGCGACCGCGTCCGTGGTCCGCAGCACCACCCGGATCAGGTGCCCCGGCCGGGCCGTCCAGCGCTGGCCGGGGGCGTACGTCCGCCAGGTCCCGTCCATCCGCAGATGCGAGTGCAGGGTGAGCCGGCGGTCGGAGTCGGGGTGGCGCAGCCGCAGCAGCAGGTGCTTGCCCCGGCTGGCGGACTCCAGCACCGCCCACCCGGTCAGGTCGGTGGTCGCCAGTCGCGGCACCCGGAAGTCCGACCCGGTCAGGAGTCGGCCGGCCAGCGCGCGTTCCAGCACGCGGGCCGTGTTCCAGACGGTGTCGCCTTCGGGCACCCGTCAATCCTGCCGCACACCAGCCGCACCCCCGCTGATCTGTCACGCGATCTGGCGGAGGTCGTTCCCGTAGTCGAAGATGATCCGCATCCGGGCGCCCAGCGCCCGTGCGTACCGGCTCAGGGTGGCAACCTCGTTGGCGTCGAGATCCCCGTTCTCGATCTGGCTGACCCGCCCCGGGGTGACGCCCATGAGGTCGGCGACCTCCCGTTGGGTGAGTCCGAGTCGTTTGCGCTCTTCCGCGAGGTGGAACGCGCTGACCCAGGCCTCCGTGCGGGCGCGCTCCGTGTCAAGCGCGTCGCTGTCTCCGTCGTCCAATTCGGCCCGGATGTCCTCCCAGTCGTGAAACTCTGTCACGATTCCTCCCTCCGCTTCCGTTCGAACGCCAGCCAGGTTTCGTAGGCGATCTCCGCGGCCGGGATCGCGGTCTTGTACCACCGTGCCCAGTTGCCGGCCTTGTTGCCGCCCACCAGCAGCACCGCTTGGGACGAAGGGTCGAACACGAAGAGCACCCGGATCGCGATTTCACGGCCGGACCTGGGCCAGTTCGCTTGGATCATTTCCGGCGGTGGCTCCGCACGAAGGTGTACCCGGGGTCCAAGGGACGGTCGACGACCTGCGCGGCTCGAATCGCCTCCTGGTGCAGTTCGAGTTGCTCCGGTGAAGGTCGAGCACCCAGCGGCAGCTTACGGACGAAACCACTGACCCAATGGGCCCGCCGAGTTGCGCCCAGGGCAGTGGAGCCGGGGCTGTTTGCCGGCGGCTCCAGGGGCTCGACTGCCGGCGCGTAGCGCAGGAGACTGGTACGGGCGTGCCCCGCCCGCGCCGGGTAACTGGGGTAGCCGGCAGCGTCGACACTGCCGCGCAGTCGTGTGACATGCCCGTAGCGCACCAGTTGCTCGACGGTTTGACGGATGCGGCCAAGCCGAGCGGGCGGCATGCCGAGGGCTCTACAGTTTCAGTCAGCGTCGCCTCCGTGAGGATGACGCTGCCGTCGTCGAAGAGGTATCCCAGTCGGCGCAGGGTGTACGTCACCCAGCCTGGGTCTGTCAGGCGGCCGTCTTGCGAGTGCCGTTCGTCGCCGGCGTCGAGATTTCGCGCGACGACTCGGGGATCGTATCGGTGGAAGTAGCCGACGCCGTCGATGCTCACCGGCTGCGGCAGCCGGTCCGTGCAGCCCACCGCGAGGCGGTCGTCCTCATTCCAGGTGACGGTGAGTATGGTGCCAGGGCGTAGGTCGGCCGGCCAATCAATGCCAGCCAGTTGCCAGCCGCTGCGGCTTTGCTGCAGCGTCGATTCGAAGGCTCGCCGGATGTGTCCGGTGTCTGGATCCTGGTGGTCGAGAACGAACCGAACCCGCTGTCCAGCGAACACGTCCACCTGTCCGTCGGGTAGCGGGCAGGATGCACCGTCAAGGTGCGCCTGTCCTAGCACGGCCTCCCATTTGTGGTGGGACGTCTCGTGACTCAGCCATCGCGCGTGGTCGTCCTCCTCTCCCGGCGCGCTGGGCCGGCCGGGCTCGGATTCGTTGTCCAGCGCGGGGGCGTCATCCTCATCCGATCTCCCGGGCCGGCCCTCCTGCCGTCCGGGCTCTCCATTCGGCGCGGGCAGGTGCTCGACGCGACCCCTGTTCTTGAAGGTGTCCAACAGTGACGGCAGTTCCCAGTAGTTCAGGAGAAAGGCGTCCGGTCGCGCGGTGATTGCGTACTCGGGCCGGAACACTCGTCGAATGATGCACCGGCTGTCCGATCGTTGGAGTCGCCAAAGCGACTCGATAGGCAATAAGCCGTCCCGGGAGAACCACGCCCTGACGACGGCGGATCGTCTCACATCCTGCAAGGCGGTGTAGAGGTCTTCGGCGTGTTCGCCTGGGAACTGGAACTCCTCGATTGATTCGAACACAGCCTCCGCGTTGCGGATCAGCATAGTGTCGGCATGAAGGGCCAGGTCCCAAGAGCCACGCAGGATAATCCCGTCCCGGACAACGCCGAACTCTTCCGGACGGGATTTCCTTGCCATGACGCCCCTTTTCTGCGGCAGAGCTTGCGTACGGAAGCCGGACGGGCCGAAACCCCGCCGCGTGGTCGAACTGACCACCTCCGACCCGCATGGCCCGAGCTGTTGATCTGGGCGTCAGCCACCTAACCCGGCGCGGATAAGGTGTCTGGCGCCCAGATCAACAACGACGCCTCGGCAGGTCAGTCACCCGTGGGCAGGGTAGCGACGACCAGGTGGTCGGTGTCGGAGCGGGTCAGCAGGGTCTGCCGTACGTCGGTGAAGCCGGCCTCGCCCAGCAGGTCGGTCAGCTCGTCGAGGCCGTACGCCCGGCCGCCCTGGGTGTGGAACAGGTTGAGGCTGAACATCCGCACGAACGACTCGCCGACCCCCGGCGGCCGCTCCGGTACGTCGGCGAGCGGTTCGAGCAGTGCCACCCGGCCACCGGGGCGCAGCGCGGCGGCGGCCCGGCGCAGCAGGGTGAGCACGTCGTCGCGCTGGTAGCCGTGCACGATGTTGAAGAGCAGCACCAGGTCGTGGCCGGTGCCGATCTCGGTGCCGAAGAGGTCGCCGGGGCGCAGGTCGACGCGGTCGTCGACCCCGGCCGCCGTCACCGTCTGGGCGCCCTGGCGCAGCGCGCCCTCCAGGTCGACGACGGTGGCCCGCAGTTCCGGGTTGGCGCGCAGGAACGCCACCGAGTAGCTGGCGTGGCCGCCGCCGAGGTCGACGAGGCTGGTCGCGCCGGCGCCGAGCGGCACCAGCGGGACGATCTCCTCGCCGAGCCAGTCGGCGAGCCGGCGCAGCATGGTCTGGAAGTCGGCCAGGGTGTCCGGGCGGGTTTCCAGCCAGGCGTAGAAGTCGCCGGTCGGGCCGCCGCGCCGGACCGACTCCTCCAGGTCGTGCCACCAGTGCGTGACCAGCGCCGACCAGAACGACAGCACCGGGGCGAAGGTGCCCGGCGCGGAGCGCAGCAGCCAGCGGGCGGTGTTGGCGCTGTTGGCGTAGCCGGCGTCGGTGCGCTCCAGGTAGCCGTACCCGGCCAGGGCCTCGACCAGCAGGCGCAGGCCGAGCCGGTCGGTGCCGGTGCGTTCGGCGAGCGTGTCGAGCGGCAGCGGTCCGTCGGCGAGCGCCTCGAAGACGCCGAGCCGCAGGCCGGCGCCGGCGGTCCGGAACGACACCGCGTTGAGCAGGTCGAGGTACGCGGCGGGCGCCTCGTCGGTTTCGACGAACTGCTTGAGTTCGTCGGGTTGGATCGGCACCGGCATGGCTGGGCTCCTTCGGGTGGTTCTGGTCAGCGGGTGGCGGGTGCGGCGTCCGGCTCCGGTTCGCCGGCCGGCTTCGGCACGGGTGCCGGCTCGGTGTCCGGCACGGGTCCGGCGGCGGCCGGTGCGACCGTGCCGGCCCCGCCCTCGGCCGCGGCGGGCTCGGCGGGGGCCGGGTCGTCGGGCAGCGCGTCGGGAAGGTCGTCGACCCGCCGTACGCCGGGGGTGGCCCAGGCGACCGCGGCCAGCACCACCATCACCGAGCCGGTGATCACGAACAGCAGCGCGATGCCCCGGCCCGGACCGGTGCCGATCACCGAGCCGACCGAGTCCGCCAGCGCGCCGCCGGGCTGCAGCAGCGGTTCGAAGAAGCCGTCGACGAGCGGGCCGGCGATGACGTACGCCAGCGGCACGCTCGCGTCGCCGAGCACCCGGGCGGTGGCGAGCACCCGGCCGAGCACCGACGGCTCGGTCTTGGTCTGGATCAGCGTCATCGTGGAGCTGTTGATGATCGGCAACATGAAGAGGAACAGCGGCGCGACGATGCCGATCAGCCACGCCGACGGCGACAGCGAGTGCAGCACCAGGGCGACGCCGCCGCCGGCGAGGCCGCCGCAGACCGCGTTGATCCGGCGCTTCGGGCCGCCCCAGGCACCCATGACCAGGCTGCCGGCGAAGAGGCCGGCGCCGCCGGCGAACATCAGCACGCCGAGGGTGTCGGCGTCGGCGAACGACAGGATCAGCGGCTGGACCAGCACCCCGGCGATGCCGAAGAGGAAGTTGTAGACGGCGAAGACGACCATGAGCTGGAGCAGTCCGGGCCGGTCGCGCAGGTGCCGCCAGCCGGCGGCGGCCCGGCGCAGCAGCGGTTCGGCCGCGTCGCCGCTCTTCGGCGGCCGGGTGATCGACGACGGGATCTTGACCAGCATCAGGGTGGTCGCCGCGATGACGAAGGTGACCAGGTCGATCGCCATCACGCCGGCGACGCCGATGGTGACCACGAGTACGCCGGCGAGCAGCGGGGCGGCGATCTGCACGGCCCGGGAGACCTGCATCAGGCCGTTGAACCGGCCGAGGTGCTTCTTGCCGACCAGCGACGGGGTCATCGACTGGTAGGCGACCCCCTGCACCGTCGACGCGGCGGCGGTGACCGCACCGGCGACGTAGATGTGCCAGACCGCCAGGTTGTCGCTGGCCACCAGCAGGGCGAGGGCGGCGGTGCCGAGCGCGGCGACGGTGTCGCTGACCAGCATCAGCTTGCGCCGGTCCCGGCCGTCGGCGAGCACCCCGGCGAACGGGGCGACCAGCACGGCCGGCAGCGTCGCGGACAGGAAGATCATCGCGAACTGGGTGACCGACCCGGTCTCCTGGTAGACCCAGACGCCCAGCACGAACGCGGTGAGGCTGGATCCGATCAGCGAGAGGAGCTGGGCGAGCCAGATGGCGACCAGCCGGCGGGCGGGGATGGCGAGGTCAGCCATTGCTGCTCCCGGTAGATGGTGGGTCGAGGAAGCCGGCCCGGACGAACGCCGACAGGTAGGTGTGCACCAGGGCCGCGTCCGCCGGCGGGCAGACGATGCCGGCGGCGGCGAGCGTCGCCTCGGTGGCCGAGCAGTCGAAGGTCGGCTGGGTACGTACCGGCGTCTGCGTGCCGAACATCGGGGCGAAACCGGCCAGCGCGGCGTCCGGCCGGTCGAGCAGGGCGGCCCGCCACGTCCCGTACGGCATCAGCTCGGCGGGGTAGCCGAAGCTGGCCAGCGCCTCGGCGAGGCCGCCGAAGCTGATCGTCCGGTTGTTGTAGAAGTGGTGGTCGCCGGTCGACCCGCTCCGGGTCAGGTGCCCGATGCCGGCACCGACGTAGTCGACCGGGGCGAGGTCGACGGCGTCGTCGATGTCGGGTACGGCGCGCAGCTGCACGCAGGTCTTCAGCAGCCGGCTGAAGTAGTCGTCGACGTTGCCGGTGCCGGAGACGGCGTCGCCGGTGATCCGGGCCGGCCGGTGCACACCGACCCGCATCCCCCGGTCGCGGGCGGCGCGGACCAGCGCGTCGGCGACCCACTTGGTGGCGTTGTAGCCCTCGCCGATGCCTTCGCAGTCGTCCGGCCGGTCGCCCTCGTGGACCAGTCCGAGGGTGTTCGACGGGGTGAGGAAGACGCCCAGGGTGGAGACGAAGTGGACGGCGGTCGGCCGGCCGGTGCCGGCCAGCCGCAGCACCTCCAGGGTGCCGCCGACGTTCGCCGGTCGCAGCGCCGGATAGGCCTGGAGGAAGTTGACCACGCCGCCGTTGTGCACGACGGCGTCGAGCCGGCCGGCGAGATCGTCGAACCCGGCCGGGGTCAGCCCGAGCCGGGGCTCGCCGAGGTCGCCGGGCACCCCGACGATCCGTTCGGCGTACCCGTCCCGCCACTTGCCGTACTTGCGCAGGTTGGCGCGTACCCGTTCGGTGGCGGCGGCCGGGGTCGCGGCCCGGACCAGGCAGTGCACGGTGGCCGCGGTGTGGTCGAGCCAGTCGGCGAGCAGGTAGGCGCCGAGGAAGCCGGTGGCGCCGGTGAAAAGCACCTCGGCCGGTACGGCGGCCGGTTCGCCGGCGGGGACCGGCAGGTCGTCGCCGAGCCGGGCCTCGGCCCGCAGCAGCTCCACGCCGGCGGCGGCCCGGTCGGTGCCACCGCCGTCGACCAGGGCGGCGAGGCCGGCGAGGTCGGCGGTGTCGAACAGCGCCCGCATCGAGACGTCGACGCCGAGCCGGCCCCGCAGCGCGGCGACGAACGGCGCGGCGAGCAGCGAGTGGCCGCCGAGGTCGAAGAAGTTGTCGTGCGCGCCGACCCGCGCGCCGTCGAGCAGTTCGGACCAGACGGCGGCGACGGCGCGTTCGGTGTCGGTGCGCGGCGGCACGTACGGCGGCCGGTCGGCCTCGCCGGGGTCGGGCAGGGCGGCCAGGTCGAGCTTGCCGTGCCGGTTGACCGGCAGGTCGGGCAGGACGACGAACGCCGACGGCACCAGGTGGTCCGGCATCCGCCGGCGCAGCGCGGCCCGGGCCGCCGGTACGTCGACGTCGCCGGCACCGGGCACCAGGTAGGCGACCAGCCGGGGCCCGGCGGTGCCGTCGGCGACCACGACCGCGGCCCGGGCCACCCCGGGAAGGTCGGCGCAGGCCGCCTCGACCTCGCCGATCTCGATCCGGTGGCCGCGGATCTTGACCTGCCGGTCGGTGCGGCCGAGGAACTCCAGGGTGCCGTCGGACCGGTGCCGGGCCAGGTCGCCGGTGCGGTAGAGACGGTCGCCGGGGGCACCGAACGGGTCGGGTACGAAGCGGGTGGCGGTCACCCCGGGCGCGCCGAGGTAACCGCGGGCCGGTGCGGTGCCGCCGACGTACACCTCGCCGGGGGTGCCGATCGGCACCGGGCGCAGATCGGGGCCGAGCACGTGCACCCGGACGTTGGGCACCGGCCGGCCGATCGGCAGCCGGGTCAGGCCGGGCAGCTCCGCGCCGTCGACGGTGGCGTACGTGGTGGCGCAGACCGTCGCCTCGGTCGGTCCGTAGTGGTTGTACAGCGAGATCTTGCCGTTGGTGCGGGCGGCGAAATCCCGTACGGCGGACAGCGGCACCCCCTCGCCGCCGACCATGACCGCCCGCAGCGGCCCGGTGTCGACGGTGTCGCCGGCCGTGGCCAGGTCACCCACCCAGCGAATCCACAGTGGAGCGGCGGTGTCCACCAGGGTGATGCCGTGCCGGTGGCACAGGTCGAGCACGCCCGGACCGGTCAGCGCGGCCGGTTCCCGGTGCAGGACCACGGCGGCCCCGCTGACCAGGGCGGGGAAGAGGTCGCCGACCGAGGCGTCGAAGCTCAGCGGCGGCAGCATCAGCAGCCGGTCGCCGGGGCCGATGTCGTGCAGGTCGGCGAAGGCGAGCGCGAGGTTGGCGGCGGTGCGGTGGCCGACCATGACGCCCTTGGGGGTGCCGGTCGAGCCGGACGTGTAGATGACGTACGCGAGCCGGTCCGGGTGCCCGCCGACCGGGACCACGGGGTCGGCCGCCGGCCCGTCGCCGGTCGGGTGTCCGTCGGCGTCGAGCACGACCAGGGTGCCCGGCCAGCCGGCGAACGCGGCCGCCTCGGCGGCGCCGGTGACCGTCACGGTCACCCCGGCGTCGTCGAGCAGTGCCCGCAGCCGGGCCGGCGGGTGGGTGGGGTCGAGCGGCAGGTAGCCGGCGCCGGCCCGGAGCACGCCGAGGATGCCGGTGACCGCGGCGACGCCGGCCGGCAGCGCGACGGCGACCGGCCGGTCCGGGTGTGCCCCGGCGGCCCGCAGCCGGGCGGCGAGCACGCCGGCCCGGTCGTCGAGTTCGCCGTACGTCACCACGGGGGTGTCGGAGACGGCCGGCGGCGGTGCCGACCCGTCCGGGCGGGCGGTGGCCGACCGCGTCCCGGCGTCCGCGTCGGGGCTGGCGTCGAGCAGCGCCGGGGCCTCCGGGGCCAGGGCCGCCTGCGCGGCGAAGAGGTCGTACAGGCCGGCACCGGACTGGTAGTCGCGGCCGGTGTCGTTCCAGCGGGCCAGGTCGGCCAGCTCCGCCGGCCCGGTCAGGTCCAGTGTGGACAGCCGTCGGTCGGGCTCGGTGGCCAGCGCCGACAGCACCGCCAGGAACCGGGCGACGAGACGGTCGATGGTCGCCGCGTCGAACAGGTCGGTGTTGTAGTCCATCACCCCGGCGAGCCGGCCGGCGAACTCGTACGCCGCCACGGTCAGGTCCATCCGGGAGGTGTCGCGGGCCAGCCCGACCGGCCGCAGCGTCAGGTCCTTCCACGGCCGGGTCACCCCACCGGGGTTGATCAGGGCCATGACCTGGAAGAGCGGGTTGCGGCTCAGGTCGCGGGGCAGCTTCGCCAGCTCGACCACCTGCTCGAACGGCAGCTCGGCGTGGTCGAGCGACTCGACACAGGTCCGCCGTACCCGGCCCAGCGCCTCGGCCAGCGTCGGGTCGCCGGACAGGTCGGTGCGCAGCGGCAGGCTGTTGACCATCAGGCCGACGACCGACTCCTGCTCCGGCCCGCGCCGGATCGACACCGGCGAGCCGACGATGACGTCGTCCTGGCCGCTGAGCCGGCACAGCAGGACCTGCGTCGCGGCCAGGAACACCATGAACCTGGTCGACCCGGTCCGCTTGGCCAGCGCGTCGACCGCGGCGGCCAGCTCGTCGGGAATCGGGAACGGGCGGGTCTTGCCGGCGAACGTCTGCTTCGCCGGCCGCGGCCGGTCGGTGGGCAGCTCCAGCATCCCGGTCGCGCCGGCGAGCTGCCCCGTCCAGAACTCCCGCTGCCGCTGCGCCGCCCCGGCCGCCATCCGGCCGTGCTGCCACACCACATGGTCGGGAAACTGCACCGCCGGCGGCTCCGCCGCCCCCTCCCCGGTGCGGTGCCGGTGCTGGCCGTCGAGGATCTCGGTCATCACCACGCTGACCGAGCGGTCGTCGGCGACGATGTGGTGCAGGCTGACCACCAGCAGATGGTCGTCGGCGCCGAGCCGGGACAGCCGTACCCGCAGCAGCGGTGCCCGGCCCAGATCGAACCCGGTCTCGGTCTCGGCCCTGGCCGCCGCGACGATCGCCGCCTCCAGGTCGGGCCGGTCGGACAGGTCCTCGTGGAAGAAGGCCGACCGGGTCCGCGGGTCACCGGCCGGCAGCACCACCTGCTCGACCCGGCCGTCCCGCTCGGTGAAGTACGTCCGCAGCGCCTCGTGCCGGGCCACCACGTCGTCGACGGCCGCCTGTACGTCCCCGTGCCGCAACGGGCCGCCGAGCCGGGCCGCCTGGCTGAGGACGTACGCCGGGTTGCCCGGCTCGAGCCGGTCGAGGAACCACAGTCCCTCCTGCATCGGCGACAGCGGGATCGGGGCATCCGCCGGCCGGCGCGGGATGCCGGTCGGCCGGACCGCCGTCGCCAGCCCGCGCCGGGCCATCAGCTCCCGGATCAACCGCTCCCGATCGACGTCGGTCACGCCCCCACCTCGCTCCGCTCGGCGGTGGCGTGCCTTGCACCGAGCCAGCCGATTCCGGTCATGACTGCTCGCCGAGCAGTGCGCGCAGCTCCTCGGTGGACAGCCCGGCCACCTCCTGCCGCAGGGCGGCGATCGTGTCGACGTGACCGGCGGCCGGCTCGCGGTCGCGCAGCGCCCCGGCCATGGTGGCCACCGTCGGAGCCTCGAACAGCACCCGGATCGGCACCTCCATCTCGAACGTCGCGCCGATCCGGCTCAGCGCCTGCGCCCCCAGCAGCGAGTGCCCGCCGAGCCGGAAGAAGTCGTCGAACGCCCCGACCCCGTCGACCCGCAGCACCTCCTGCCAGATCTCGGCGAGGACCCGCTCGACCGGGTCGCGCGGCGGCACCCGCTCCGCCTCCGGGTCACCCCACCGCGGCTCGGGAAGCGCGTTGCGGTCGACCTTGCCGTTGGCGTTGAGCGGCAGCGCGGTCAGCGGCATCAGGGTAGCCGGGATCATATACTCCGGCAGCCGTCCGGCCAGGGTGGGCCGGACCGCCGTCCACAGTGCCTCCGGGTCGGTGCCCGGCGCCGGTACGGCGTACCCGACCAGTCGGGCGTCGCCGCCCTCGCCGGCCCAGGTGCCGACCACCGCGTCGGCGACCAGTTCGTGCTCGCGCAGCGCGGCCTCGATCTCGCCCAGCTCGATCCGGAACCCGCGCACCTTGACCTGGTGGTCGATGCGGCCGAGGAACTCCAGCCGCCCGTCGGACCGCTGCCGTGCCAGGTCGCCGGTGGCGTAGATCCGGGCACCGGGCCGGTCGGAGAACGGGTCCGGCCGGAACCGCTCCGCGGTCAGCCCGGCCCGGCCGTGGTAGCCGCGCACCACACCGGCGCCGCCGATGTGCACCTCGCCGACGACCCCGACCGGCACCGGCTGGAGGGCCTCGTCCAGGACGTACAGCCGGGTGTTGGCGATCGGGGCGCCGAGGTCGATGGCGGCGTCCGGCGCGACCGGGGTCGCCGCCGACCAGACCGTGGTCTCGGTGGGGCCGTAGCAGTTCCACAAGGTGGCGCCGTCGGTCGTCAGCGCGGCGGCCAGGTCCGGCGGCAGCGCCTCGCCGCCGCACAGCCGCAGCCGCAGCCCTTCGGGCACCCCGCCGGTGGCCAGCAACAGCCGCCACGTCGCCGGGGTCGCCTGCATCGCGGTGACGCCGGCGTCGACCAGCCGGCGGCGCAGCGCCGGGCCGTCACCGACCTCGTCGGTGCCGACGACGAGCAGCGGCACGCCACGCACCAGCGGGACCAGCAGTTCGAGGACCGAGATGTCGAACGACAGCGTGGTCACCGCCGCGAACACGTCCGCCGGCCCGAGATCCAGGTCGTCGTGGAACGATGCGACCAGGTTGACCACGGCCCGGTGCGGCACCGCCACACCCTTCGGCCGGCCGGTCGAGCCCGACGTGTAGATCAGGTAGGCGAGCCCTTCCGGGTGGACCGCGACGCCCGGCGGACCGGCCGGGACGTCGCCGCCCGCGCCGTCGTCGAGCCGCAGGACCGTGGGTACGTCGTCGAGCGCCCCGTCGAGCCGGTTCGCGACCGCGTTCTGGGTCACCACCACCCGGGCGCCGGAGTCGGACAGCATGTAGCGCAGCCGGTCGGCGGGCAGGCCCGGGTCCAGCGGCAGGTAGCCGGCACCGGCCTTCCAGACCCCCAGCACCGCGGCGACCATGTCGACGCCCCGGTCCAGGCACAACCCGACCGGCGTGCCCGGCTCGACCCCGGCCGCGACGAGCCGGTGCGCGATCAGGTCCGACCGCCGCGCCAGCCCGGCCGGGTCGACGGCGCCGTCCGGGCCGGTCAGCGCCGGCGGGGTGCCGGGCGCCGCCGGTTCGTCGTCGAGCAGGTCGAGGATCGAGTCGACCGGCGGCAGGCCGCGCTCGGTGTCGTTCCACTCCACCACCGCCCGCCAGCGCTCCACCCCGGTCAGCAGCGGGATCCGGTTCAGCGGCCGGTCCGGCTCGGCCGTTCCGGCGTCGAGCAGCGCGGTCAGGTGCCGGCCGAGCCGGGCCACCGTCTCGGCGTCGAACAGGTCGGTGTCGTACTCGAACGCCAGCCGCAGCGCACCCGACGGCATCGTCTCGCCGACCAGCGAGATGTCGAACTTGGCGCTGCCGCTGTCGACCTCCAGCGAGTTCGCCGTGGCCGAGCCGAAGACCAGCTCGTCGTTCGGCGCGTTCTGCAGGATCATCTGCGCCTGGAAGACCGGCGAGTGGCCGAGGCTGCGCTCCGGCTGCAACTCCTCGACCAGCCGCTCGAACGACACGTCGGCGTGGCCGAGCCCGCCGAGCGTCACCTCCCGTACCCGGCCGGCCAGTTCCCGCAGCGACGGCGAACCGGCGGTCGACACCCGCAGCGCGATGGTGTTGACGAAGAAACCGACCAGCCCCTCCAGGTCCGGGTGGTTACGGCCGGCGACCGGGGTGCCGACCACGATGTCATCCTGGCCGCTGTGCCGCGACAGCACCGCCTGGAAGGCGGCCAGCAGGGTCATGAACATCGTGACGCCGGTCGCCTGGTTGAACGTCTCCAGCCGCTGCTTCAGGGTGTTCGGCAGGGTGAAGTAGTGCAGCGCGCCCCGGTAGGACCGGACCGCCGGCCGGGGCCGGTCGGTGGGCAGCGACAGCAGCGCCGGCGCCCCGCGCAGGTGGTCGACCCAGTAGTCGAGCTGCTCGCGCAGGGTGTCGCCGGCGAGCCTGTCGCGCTGCCAGACGGCGAAGTCGGCGTACTGCGTCGGCAGTTCCGGCAGCTTCGGCTTCTCGCCGGCCAGGATCGCCGCGTACGCCGTGCTCAGCTCCCGGAACAGCACGCCCAGCGACCAGGCGTCGCAGATGATGTGGTGCAGGTTGAGCGTGAGGTAGTGCTCCTCCTCGTCGACCCGGATCAGCCCGGCCCGGAACAGCGGCCCGGCGGCCAGGTCGAACGGCGCGGCCGCGTCGGCCCACGCCAGCCGGACCGCCTCCGCCGCCCGGTCCGCCGCCGGATGCCCGGACAGGTCGGTCACCGGCAGGTCGAAGTCGACCGACGGCCGGACCACCTGGACCGGCTCGCCACCGGCCTCGGCGAACGTGGTGCGCAGCGCACCGTGCCGCCCGACGACCACGTTCAGGGCGGCCCGCAGCGCGCCGGCGTCGAGCGGACCGGCCACCTTGAACGCGACCGGGATGTTGTAGACCGGGTCGCCGGGCTGGAACCGGTCGAGGAACCACAGCCGCTGCTGCCCGAACGACACCGGGTAGCTGCGCGGCGCCTTCGCCCGCTCGGTCAGCATCCGCGCGAGCAGCGCCCGCTTGCCGCCCTGGGCCGGAACGTCCGCCGTCATGACACCTTCTCGATTCGCTCGCTCATTGACATCCGGCGCAGCGGGGCCGGCTCGGTACGCGGTTCGGGCACCGTCAGGCCGAACCGGCCGGCCGCCGCCGCGACCTGCTCACGCAACCCGACCGACCCCGCGTGCGCGAAGTGCCGCAGGTACGCGGCCAGCGTCACCGGGTTGTCGGCGAGGAACGGGAAGTCGTTGGCCACCATGTGACGCACGGCCAGCAGCGGCAGCGGGCTGTTCAACGGCAGGAAGTCCGGGTTCCACAGCCCGCCCTTGGCCGGCGGCCCGTCGTGGAACTCGCCGATCATCAGCCCCTGCTCGGTGTACGCCGGCTTGAGCCGCTCCTGCGCCGCGTCGATGATCGGCCGGGCGGTCTCGTTCGCCAGGTCGGGCAGCGTCACCAGGATCGTCTTGAACTGGGCGGCCGGGCCGGAGACCGGGTCGAGCCGCCGGAACCAGTCCCGGTAGCCGGCGAGCAGCTCGTCGAGTTCGACCAGGTCGACGGTGCTGCCCCGGTAGACGGCCAGGTAGAAGATGCCGCGGTCCAGCGACCCCTGGGCGTACGGGCACACCGGTCCCTTGCGGCCGAGGTCCGGATGCGGTTCGCAGAGGTATTCGCGGGCCCACTGAATCACCCCGCGCAGCCGGTCGGCGATGCCGTCGATGCGCGGGTGCAGCGGTTCGGCGACCAGGTCGGCCGCCTCGAACAGGGCCAGTCCGGGCCGGTCGGGATGGGTCAGCACCGCGCTCACCTGCCCCGGGAACGACGCCGCAGCGCCGCTCCGATCGTCGTGACCGCGCCGAGCGCGGCGAGGGCACCGGCGGCCGCGGTGGCACCGCGCAGGATCCGGTCCTGCCGCCTCGCCCGGGCCAGCGCGTCGGCGTACGGCGTCGTGGTGTGGGCGACCATCGTGTAGAGCGGGGTCCACCGGTCCGGCAGCAGGCGGGACAGCAGCCGGTCGGCGACCGCGTGCGCGGTGTAGGCGGGCTTGTGGACCCGGTCGCGCAGGTCGACGAAGTTGGCGATGGACAGGTCGGCGAGCACGTCCGTGTGCGGCTTGCGGGCCGCCTCGAACGCGGCCAGGGCCGCCGCCCGGTCGGGGTGCCGGGCCAGGCAGCCGTCCAGGACGAGGCAGTCCTCGAACGCCGAGTTCATGCCCTGCCCGTAGAACGGGACGACGGCGTGCGCGGCGTCACCGATCAGCACCACCCGGTCGCCGTGCCGCCACGGTGCGGTCCGTACGGTCACCAGGTGGCCGACCGGGTGCCCGGCGATCTCCTCGACCAGGTTCGGCATCAGCTCCTCGGCGTCGGCGAAGTTGGCCCGGAAGAAGCCGAGGACCGCCTCCGGGGTGTCCAGCGTCGCGAAGCTGACCGGGCCCTCGTGCGGCATGAACAGCGAGCAGGTCAGCGAACCGTCCACATTGGGGTGGGCGACCATCATGGCGGAGTCGCCCGGCCACACGTGCAGCGCCTCGAGGCGTACCCGGGGGTCGCCGTCGTCGCCGACCGGGATGGTCAGCTCCTTGTAGCCCCACTCCAGGAACTCCTGCGAGTAGTCGGCCCGCAGGCCCCGCTGCAGGTGCTGGCGGACCACCGAGTGGATGCCGTCCGCGCCGACGACCAGGTCGGCGGTCACCTCGACCGGGTCGCCGCCGGCCTCGGGCAGCACCTCGACCGTCGCCGTGTCGCGGTCCAGCCGGGTGAGCCGCCAGCCGAAGTGGAACCGGACCCCGGCGCTTGTCTCCGCCGCGTCGACCAGCAGCGCGATCAGCTCGTCGCGCAGCACCGAGTGCAGGATCTCGTGCTCGCGGACCCCGTACGGCTGGAACCGCACCGCGCCGTCCGGCGAGTGCACGACCCGGCCGCGCATCGGCACGCTGCGCTTGAGTACGTCGGTGAGCAGCCCCACCTCGTCCAGCGCCCGCATGCCCCGGGCGGAGAGCCCGAGATTGATCGACCTGCCGCCGAGCCCGGCCGGCGCGGTACGGGGGTCGGGCCGGCGCTCGTAGACGTCGACCTGGTATCCGCGCCGGGCGAGGTAGACCGCGGCGAGCGAGCCGGACAGGCCCGCACCGATGACGACTACCCGTTCCTGGCGACTGAACGGGTTCTGCCCGTCCGTCATTTGCCCTCCTCGGCGATCAGGGTGTCCAGCAGCTCGTCGATCTCCCGGTCGGAGAGGTCGTCGAGCGATGCGAGCAGGTCCTCCGGGGCCCGGCTGGCCGATCCGATGTGGTCGGTGACCGGTTCGGGCCGGCCCGGCCCGCCGGCGGTGTCGAGCAGTGGCGCCAGCCCGGCGATCGTCGGTGCCGCGAACAGGCTGCGCAGCGGCAGCTCGACACCGAACGCGGTCCGGATCCGGGCGATCAGCCGGGTTCCGGTCAGCGAGTGCCCGCCGAGGGCGAAGAAGTTGTCGTGCACCCCGACCTCGGTCAGGCCGAGCACCTCGCGCCACAGTTCGGCGAGCTTCTCCTCGACCGGGTTGGACGCGCAGGCCGGCCCGTCGGCGGTCGTCTCCCGCCAGGACGGCTCCGGCAGCGCCCGGCGGTCGATCTTGCCGCTGCCGGTGCGCGGCAGCGCGTCGAGCACGACCAGGGTCGCCGGCACCATGTAGTCCGGCAGCCGGCCGGCCAGCGCGGCCCGTACGTCCGGCCACAGCGCGGCGCTGTCGGTGCCGGGGGTGGTGGTGAGGACGTACGCGGCCAGCCGGACGTCGTCGGCGTCGCCGCGCCAGGTCGTCACGACCGCCTCGGCGACGGCCGGGTGGTCGCGCAGCACCGCCTCGATCTCGCCGAGTTCGATCCGGAACCCGCGCACCTTGACCTGGTGGTCACCCCGGCCGAGGTATTCCAGCCGCCCGCCCGGCCCCCAGCGGGCCAGGTCGCCGGTGGCGTAGAGGCGGCCGCCCGGCCGTGGCCCGAACGGGTCGGGGCGGAACCGGTCGGCGGTCAGCGCGGGCCGCCGGTGGTAGCCGCGCGCCACCCCGAGCCCTCCGATGTGGACCTCGCCGACGGTGCCCTCCGGCACCGGCTGGCCGGCCTCGTCGAGCAGGTAGATCCGGGTGTTGGCGGTCGGCCGGCCGAGGTCGACCGGGCCGTCGGTGCCGACCGCGCCGGCCGTCGAGTAGATCGTGGTCTCCGACGGGCCGTACCCGTTGATCAGGGTGGCGCCGTCGGCGCGCAGGGCGTCGGCGAGGTCGCGCGGCAGCGCCTCGCCGCCGCTGATCCGCAGCCGCACCCCGGCCGGTACGCCCCCGGCGGTGACCAGCATCCGCCAGGTGGCCGGCGTACCCTGCGCGGCGGTGATCCCGCGGGCGGCGAGCGCGTCGCGCAGCGCCGCCGCGTCCAGCGCGGTCGCCGCGTCGACCAGCTCGATCCGGGCGCCGGCCAGCAGCGGCAGGACGAGTTCGACGACCGAGATGTCGAACGCCGGGGTGGTGATCGCCGCGACCCGGTCGGCGGCGGTGAGGCAGAGCAGCCGGTCGAAGCCGGCCAGCAGGTTGACCACCGAGCCCTGGGTGACGGCGACGCCCTTCGGGGTGCCGGTCGAGCCGGACGTGTAGAGCAGGTAGGCCAGGCTGTCGCGGTGGCCGGCCACGGCCGGCGGGGTGCCGGGCAGCCCGGCCAGGTCGGCGGTGTCCAGCCGCAGCACGACCGGCACCGGGTCACCGGCACCGGCGACCGCCTCGGCGGCCCGTTCGGCGGTGGACGCGTCGGTCAGCAGCACCGGCGGCGCGGCCTCGCGCAGCATCGTCGCCAGCCGGGCCGCCGGCAGCGCCGGGTCGAGCGGCAGGTAGCCGCCGCCGGCCCGCCACACGCCGAGGATCGCCGCGACCAGGTCGGTGCCGCGCCGCAGCGACAACCCGACCGGTACGTCCGGTCCGACCCCGTGCGCCCGCAGCAGGTGCGCGATCCGGTTGGCGCGCTCGGCGAGCTGCCGGTGGGTCAGGGTGCCGTCGGGGCCGGCGACCGCCACGGCGTCCGGGTCGGTCGCCGGGTGCCGGTCGAGCAGTTCCGGTACCGAGGCGACGTCGGGCAGCGCCAGGTCGCTGTCGTTCCAGCCGTGCAGGATCCGCTCGCGTTCGGCGTCGGCCAGCAGCGGCAGCGCGCCGACCGGCGAGCCGGGCCGCTCCAGCGCGGCCCCGAGCAGGGTCAGGTACTGGCCGGCGACCCGGTCGATCCGGGCCTCGTCGTAGAGGTCGGTCCGGTAGGCGATCCGGACGGTGAGCCCCCCGGGCCGTACGTCGACGGTCAGCGTCAGGTCGAACTTGACGGTCCCGTTGTGCCACTGCTGCGGCGCGATCCGCAGGCCGGCCGAGGACACCACCGGCGGCGGCTCGTCGACCGCGAACATGACCTGCACCGCCGGGGCGTACGCCAGGCTGCGCTCGGGCGACAGCCGGTCCACGATCCGGTCGAACGGCACGTCCTGCCGGGTCTGTGCGGCGGTGGCGCTCGCCCGCGCCCGGTCGAGTACGTCGGCGAAGCTCGTCGCGCCGTCGAACCGGGCCCGCAGCGCCAGGGTGTTGGCGAAGAAGCCGACGACGTCGCGGGTCTCCGGCCGGGTACGCCCCGCCACCGGCACCGCCACCAGCAGGTCGTCCTGGCCGGTCAGCCGGTGCAGCAGGCTCTGGAACCCGGCCAGCAGCACGGCGAACAGGGTGCTGTCGGCGCGCTCGCGCAGCCGCCCGGCGAGCGCCGCCGGCACCGGGTAGGACAGTTCCCGTCCGTGCGCGGTCTGCTCGGCCGGGCGGGGCCGGTCGGCGGGCAGGTCGAGCAGGGTCGGCGCGCCGGCCAGCGCCTCGTGCCAGAAGTCCAGGTCGGCGTCGAACGCGCCACGCTCGGACTGCTCGCGCTGCCAGACGGCGAAGTCGCCGTACTGCACCGGCGGCGGGGGCAGGTCCGGCACGCCGCCACCGACGGCCGCCCGGTAGCCGGCGGCCAACTCGCCGAACAGGATGCCGAACGACCAGCCGTCGGCGACCGAGTGGTGGATCACCACGGTCAGCACGTGGTCGTCCGGGCCGCGCCGGATCAGCCCGAACCGGGTCAGCGGGCCGGCCGCCAGGTCGAACGGCTCGCGGCCGGCGGCGTCGACCAGCTCGCGTACCGGGTCCGCCGCGCCGTCCGGGCCGGCGGTGGCGGCGTCGACCACGGTCAGCTCGACCGGCCACGGCGGGCCGACCACCTGGGCCGGCTCGCCGTCGACGGCGGTGAACCGGGTACGCAGCGCCTCGTGCCGGTCGACCAGCCAGCCCAGCGCCGACGACAGCGCCGCCACGTCGAGCGGGCCGGCCAGGTCGACCGCCCAGGCGATGTTGTACGTGGCGGTGCCCGGCTCCATCTGGTCGATGACCCACAGTCGACGCTGGGTGAACGACGAGGGCAGGACGAACGTCTCGGCGGCGCTCATGCGGGCGGCCTCTCCCCGGGGTGACCGGATGGTGCGGCGGTGGTGGTCGGTGCGGCGGGCGTACGGGTGTCGACCGCGACCAGGCGCAGCTCGGCGGTCCGGCGCCGGCCCTCGGCGTCGGTCAGCCAGGACTGCTCCGGGCCGGGCAGCATCTCGCTCAGCCGCAGGGTCGCGGTGTCGCCCGCCCCGTCGACGGTCCGGCGGACCGCCCGGCAGAAGACGTCGACCGAGGCGAGGCTGGCGAGGTCGAGGTGGAACGGCTTCTTCTCCACCGGGGTCTTGACGAACACGTGGCGGGGCAGCCCGACGCGGGCCTGCCAGCGGCGGATCGCGCGGAACCGCTCGCCCTCGTCGGCGACCCGGGCGAAGTCGAGGTCGGCGGCGGTGAACCGCCAGCTCTCCCGGGCCAGCACCACCCGGTCGACGGTGACCCGGGGCTGGTGGTCGGCCGGGCGCAGGATGTCGAACCGCTGGATCATCTGGAGCATCAGCGGCTCACCGATCACCTCGGTCAGCGGCAGGCGGTAGCGGCCGTCGCGGCTGCGTACGGTCAGCACCCCGTCGACCGGCTCCAGCACGCAGTCGGCGACCGCCACGGCGGTGGCCGGGTCGAGGCCGCCGCTGTCGTGCCCGAAGACCAGCCGGACGTCCCGACCGATGATCAGCTTGTCGGTGATCCGGGCCGGCGCGCCGCCCTCCTCGCCGGTGGCGGCCAGCACCAGCCGCTGGTCGGGCAGGTCGGCGGCCATCGCCGCGCGCAACTGCTCCGGGTCGGGGTGCTGGGCCACGAACAGCGCCGAGCGCAGCGTGTTGACGCCCGGATGCACCTCGCCGACCACCCAGCGGAAGTCACCCCGGGCGATCGCGTCCGGACCGTCGGCGGCCAGCATCACGTCCGGGCTGTGCTGGTAGGCGCCCATCCAGCCGGGGCGCGGCGCGGCGAACTCGGCCATCGCCCGGTCGTGGATCTCGGCGCTGGTGGTGGTGATCCGGTGGTCGACCGCCGCCGGCAGGATCCGCGCCCAGCGGTCCTGCAGCGCCCGGGTGACCGGGGCGATCAGCTTCTCCGGCAGGTCGAAGAGCAGGTCGTTGGCCCACAGCCAGAAGTCGCCGAACGGGACCGACGTCGACCCGGTCCGCTTCACCAGCTCCTGGTAGCGCTCGGTGCAGGCCCGCCGGAAGAGGGCCGCCCCGGCGAACGTGAACCACCGGGCGCTCTCCAGCAGCAGGCTCAGCGTCGGCCACAGCGTCCCGGCCAACTCGGGGGAGAGGCTGACCTGCGTACCGGACCGGCAGTCCTCGTAGACCAGCGTGCGGCCGGCGTAGACCTTGCCGGCCCGCCGGGTCGCGGCGCTGCCGGTCAAAGTGGTGAACCGCTCCTCGAGGTCGGCCAGCGCGGCGCCGAGGGCCGCCGGGTCGCCGGCCGCGCCGGCGACCGCGTCGCGGGCGGCGATCAGGTCGTCGAGGGCGGCCAGCGCGGGCTCGCGCAACGCCGGGTCGGGGACCGCCGCGAGCCGGGCGCGCACCACCCGTTCGGCGAAGAGGTCCTCCTTGGGTACCTCCAGCGACCAGGTGATCCGTTTGGTGTCGCGCAGCTCGCCGAGCAGCCGGTAGACCTGCTCCGGGCCGGTCAGCCCCGGGGTTCCGGCGGCCAGCAGCTCGGTGGCGATCTCGTGGGCCGTACGGCTGCCGTCGCAGGCGAGCAGCAGCTCGGCCACACCCGGCGGCAGCGGCGTGGGCGGCGTCAGGGGCATGGCGAACTGCCCGTCGACCACGGTCAGGTAGGGCAGCCGGCGGGGGATCAGCCAGGGGCCGAGCCGGGGTTCGCGGGCGACCACCGCCGCCGCTGCCTCGGCCACCGCCCAGTTCTCGAAGTAGACCGTACGCTTCGCCAGCGGCGCGGCGCCGTGCCGGACGCGTACCGGTTCGTCCTGTTCGTCGACGCGGGCCCAGCCGACCGGACCGAAGAAGCCGATCGTGTCGTTCTTGACGCAGTAGCGCTGGAGGTAGGTGGCGACCAGCGCCTCGTGCTGCCGGTGCTTGGAGCCGGTGCCGCCGTCGGCGGTGCGGACCGCGTCGATCCCGGTCCGCAGCGCGTGCCGGTTCTGCCAGGTCACCGCCTCCCGGAAGAGCGGGTCGGCGGCGGCGGCGCGCAGCGCCTCGGAGCGGCCGGCGGCGGCCCGCCGGTGGGCGGCGTCGAACCGGTCGCGGGCGGCGTCGAGCCCGGCGTACGCGGCCACCACCGTCGTGTGGGCGCGGACCAGGGCACCGCCGTCGACCTCCTCGGCGCCGTCGGGCAGCGGATCGGGTGCGGCGTCGCGCCGGCCCTGCCGGATCGCCCGGTTCCAGCGGGCACGCTCGTCGGCCGGCGCGGCGGCGCGGACCCGGCGCAGCCGGTCGGCGAGGTCGTGGCGGGCGGTGTCGAGGTGGTCCTCGGCGGCGAGCACCGCGTCGGCGGCGGCGACCAGGTCGACGTCGCCGAGCGCGGTGAGCAGGTCGAGCGGGAAGCCGGCGGCGCGCAGCCCGACCCACCGCCACATCGCCCACGGGCCGGGGGTCGGCTTGACCAGGTGGCCGGGGACGCCGTCGGGTGCCGGGGACCCGGGGCCGGTCTGCCGCGCCGCCGTGGCGGTCGGGCCCGGTACGGCGGTGGCCGGGGCGGTCGCGGTCGGGGCGGGCGCGGCGGTGGCCGGGGCGGTCGCGGTCGCGGTCGGCGCGGCGGTGGCCGCGGCCGGGACGGGCATCCGGTAGCGGTCGCGGTCGCGGCGGACCACGCCCTCGACCGGGGCGGCCGGCCGGGCCAGGTGCTCGTCGATCGCGGTCGACAGGGCGGCCAGGCTCGGCCGCTCGTAGACCACCCGGACCGGTACCTCGACGCCGAACCGGTCGGCGATGGCGAAGGTCAGCCGGGTGGCCAGCAGCGAGTTGCCGCCGAGGGCGAAGAAGTCGTCGTCGGCGCTTCCCGGTGCGGTGCCCAACAGTTGCGCCCAGGTGGCGGCCAGCCCGGCCTGGGTCGGATCGGTGGGCGGCGTCGCGCAGTCCGGGCGGTCGGCGGCCGGTGCCGCCGGCGCGGGCAGCGCCCGCCGGTCGATCTTGCCGTTGCGGTTGAGCGGCAGGGCACTCAGCACCACGTGGGCGGCCGGCCGCAGCGGCCCGGGCAGCCGGTCGGCGGTGTGCCGGGCGAGGTCGTCCGGGGTGGGGGCGGCGGCGCCCGGGCGCGGGGTGACGTACGCGAGCAGCCGGCGCTGCTCGCCGGTGCCGTCGACGACGACCGCGGCGTCACCGACGCCCGGGTGGTCGCGCAGTACGGCGGCGACCTCGCCCGGCTCGACCCGGAACCCACGGATCTTGACCTGCTCGTCGGCCCGGCCGAGGAAGTCCAGCGTGCCGTCCGGCCGCCAGCGCACCCGGTCGCCGGTGCGGTACATCCGCGAGCCGGGGCGCGGGTCGAACGGGTCGGGCAGGAACACCGCGGCGGTGGCCGCGGCCTGGCCGACGTAGCCGCGGGCCAGCCCGTCGCCGCCGGTGTAGAGGTCGCCGGGCATCCCGACCGGCACCGGGCGGAGCTGGTCGTCGAGCACGTAGACGGTGGTCCGGGGCACCGGCCGGCCGATCGGCACCGGGTCGGGCACCGCCGCCGGGTCGGTCAGCACGTGGGTGCAGGTGAACGTGGTGTTCTCGGTGGGGCCGTACCCGTTGACCAGCGGTGCCCCGCCGCGGACCCGCAGGGCGCGGCGGACCGCGCTGGCGGCGAGCACGTCGCCGCCGGCCAGCAGCTGGCCGACCCCGGCGAGGGACTCCGGGTCGAACTCCACGACCTGGTGGAACAGGCCGGCGGTCAGCCACAGCACGCTGATCTTCTCGCCGCGCAGCAGCTTGGCCAGGTCGGTGACGCCGAACGGGCCGGGCGGGGCGACCACCAGCCGGGCGCCGTTGCCCAGCGCCCCCCAGATCTCCAGGGTGGCCGCGTCGAACGCGACCGGGGCCAGGTGCAGCACCGTCTCCTCGGGACCGAGCCGCAGGTAGCCCGGCTCGTGGACGAGGCGGACCACGGCGGCGTGCGGTACGGCGACGCCCTTCGGCCGCCCGGTCGAGCCGGAGGTGTGGCTGATGTACGCCAGGCTCGTCGGCCGGGGCCGGGTGGCCGGCGCGGTGGCCGGCTGGTCGGCCAGGGCCGGGGCGAGTTCGTCGAGGCGCAGCACCCGGTCGGCGCCGGGTACCGGGCCGGCGGCCAGCACCGGCGGCTGGCCGCTGCCGGCGAGCAGCCGACCGGTCCGGGCCGGCGGGTCGTCGGGGTCCAGCGGGAGATAGGCGCCGCCGGCCTTGAGGACGGCGAGCAGGGCCACGATCAGGTCGAGCGACCGGGGCAGGGCGACCGCGACCGGCTCGTCGACGCGTACGCCGTGGGCGCGCAGCAGGTGGGCGAGCCGGTTGGCCCGCTCGTCCAGCTCCCGGTAGGTCAGCTCGCCGTCGGGCGCGCTGACCGCCACGGCGTCGGGGCGCCGGCCGGCCTGCGCGGCGACGAGATCGGGGACGGTGGCGGCGACCGGGTAGTCGGCGTCGTGGGTGTCCGGGGTGGACGGTGCGGGCAGGCCGGCCCAGGCGCCGGTCAGCAGTGCGCGGTCGGTGGCGTCCTGGAGCGGCAGGTCGGCGACCGGGCGGTCGAGCCCGGCCGCGAACCCGACGAGGATGGTGTGGAACTGCCGCAGCATCGCGTCGGCGGCGCCGTCGGTGAGCCGGCGTCGGTCGTGGTAGAGCAGGACCCGTACGGTCGGCTCGCCGAAGACGCAGACCGTGATCGGCGGGGCGGGCCGCCGGTGCACCCGCGCCGACCGGTCGCCCCAGTCGGGGATGGTCCGGCGCAGCGCCGCCTGCAGGTCGCGGTGCTCGTACATGAGCAGGTTGTCGAAGAGCGGGGTGTTGGCGGGCAGCCCGGTCCAGCGCTGGATCTGTGGCAGCGGGGCGACCTGGTGCGGGCGTACGGCGTCGATCTGCCGCCGTACGTCGGCCAGCCAGTCGCGGACCGTGCGGTCCGGGGCGACCCGGATCAGCAGCGGCACCGTGTTGATCAGCAGGCCCATCATCAGTTCGGCGCCGTCGACCGTGCCCCGGCGGCAGGTGCGGGTGCCGCCGAAGACCACGTCGTCGCCGCCGCTGTAGCGGTGCAACAGCACCGCCCAGGCGGCGTTGACCAGGGTGCTCAGCGGCACCCCGGCCGCCGCGCCGGCCTCGTTGAGCGCGGCCGTCTCGGCGGCGGTCAGGGTCAGCGTCGTCTCGCGGGACGGGTCGGGCCGGGCCGACGGGCCGACCGGCGCGTTGGCCAGCGGCAGCGCGGTCGGCAGGGGTACGCCGGCCAGCCGGCCGGTCCAGAACTCCCGGTCGGCGTCGGTGGCGCGGGTGCCGGCCCAGGTCGCGAAGTCGCGGAAGGCGGGCCGGGTCGGGGCCTCGTACGCCTGCCCGGCGGTCGTCGCGTCGTATTCGGCGACGACCTCGTCGAGCAGCATGTGCAGCGAGCGGCCGTCGAGGATCGCGTGGTGGAAGGTGACGACGATGCTGTGCCGGCCCGGGCCGTGCGTGATCAGCGCGAGCCTGGCCAGCGGTGCGGTGGCGAGGTCGACCCCGGCGGCGCGGTCGTCGGCGAGGAACGCCGCCAGCCGGTCGTCGGCGCCGTCGGGGGCGTGGTCGGTCCAGTCGAGTGCGGCGACCGGCAGCGTCACCCGGGGCAGCACCTCCTGCACCGGCTCGCCGTCGTCGGGCCAGGTGAACGCGGTGCGCAGGACGGGGTGGCGGTCCACGGCGTGCTGCCACGCGGTCCGCATCGCCGCGCTGTCCAGCGGCAGCGGCCAGTCGACGACCACCTGGATGATGTCGATGCCGGACCGGGGTTCGTAACTGTGCGCGAATAACATGCCGGGCTGGAGCGTGACGGTGTTGTACCGATCGTCGACGACGGTGTCGAGGGGCGTGCTTCGCACAGTTTGGATCCCTATCTGATGACTGCTTGCCGAACACCCCGTTGAACCGGCGCGGAAGATTGTTAAATCTTGCGGCCGGGCTGCGGCATTGCCGAACGATTGATAGGCCCACGGCGGGCCTGACAAGAAATTACGAGAACCATTCACCTGTGTCAACCACTGTTCTAGCGGGTGACATTGGTTCCGTCGATGTTGTGATGTGTTGCTGAAATGTGGACATCTGCCGATGTGGCGAGAACTGAGCTAAGAGTCAGGAAATTCACTTAGGTGCCTGAGCTATCCCGCTTTGTGCGTTTGACCGTTTGTCCTGTCCTGCGTCGGCCATTCGGCGGCGGTGTGGCGGCCGTACGGTTCCCGACGGGAGGGCTGACCGGCCAGCCCGGCTGTCCTGATCTTGGCGGCAAGAGGGTGGGATGTCCGATCTTGCTGTTACACCTGGTGAGCGGGTCGAGACAGAGGGGCCTCGGCCCGCGGGTCCGGCGAGGGGTGGCGGACCCGCGGGGTTGGCGCGACGGCTTTGCGCGCATGGACTACGGTTACGGGAACTGCATTTTGGGGGCAGATTGCGGTTCAACCGGTCACCGGTGCGACGAAACGTCGGTCGAGGTGGCCGGTCGACGGTTGTCCGGCTCCGGAAAGGAGCGGACGGACGGTTGTGTCGCGGTCGATCCGAGCTGGTTGGCGCCGCGTTCAGATGTTGCTCGCGGCCCATTCTCGAAGGCTGCGCGGACGCAGGTCGGTCCAGACCTCTTCGATGTGGGCAAGGCAGGCGGCGCGGTCGCCGCTGAATCCGGTGGTGCGCCAGCCGGCCGGGATCTCGGATCCGTCGGCCCAGATCGAGTACTGCTCCTCGTCATTGACGACCACGTGGTAAAGGCGGCGGTCTTCGAGTTCTTCCATCATGTCTCCGGGATTCTTCGCTGAAACGGTGAAGCGATATCCGAGACTGTACATCGACGAATTCGCGATTGTCTGTACCCGACGGGCGGTCGCCCGGATCGGCGTGCCCCGGGCCGTCCGGCGGCCACCGGGCGACCGCCGTCGACCTGCCGGGCAACCGCCGGGCGGCCACCGGTCGACCCGCCGCGCGGCGGCGGGCGAGGGCCGGGCAGACCCTGGGGGCGGGTGGAGAAGCGGCCGGTGCGCCCGCGGGCGCACCGGGCCGGTCACGGGTACTCGTCGACCCGGGGCGGCCGGACGGTCTCCCGGTAGCGCTCGTGGCTCGCGCCGTAGATGGCGAAGTTGAGTCGGGCGTGGGCGAGGCTCAGATCGCCGTTGGGGCCGCCGCGGACCACGTCGGCATCATGGTCACCCTGGCCGTCGTCGGTCCAGAAACACACCGGACAGGTCAGGCAGCCGGTCCGGTAGCTGCAACATGGACACTTGGTGATCGGAGACGTATCCACCTCACAAGCCTTTCACAGTAAGCGATCGGGCGCGCAGCGCACCTCCGGTCAGTGCACCGTCACCAGTCGTACGACGTGGCCGGGGCGGACCGCGAGCACCGCCGCCGCCCGCCCGCCGTTGACCGCCACCGCGGCCCGGCCGGCGGAGTCGACGTAGACCACCAGGCCACCCGGGTGGGTGTCGCCGAACGTCCCACCCCGGACGGCCCGGATGCCGCCGACCCGCAGTCGCGACCCCAGGGTGTCGAGCGCCGTACCGGACGCGGCCAGCTGTACGTTGCCGTACCGGTCGACGGTCAGCACCTGCGACTCCAGCCAGCCCTCGCCGGCCGACACCGCCGGCTCCGGCAGCCGCACCAGGCCAGCCGGGTCGATGGCCGGGCCGGCGTCGGCCAGGGACGCCCCGGTGGCGAGCCGGGCGGCGACCGGCGCGAAGACGTCCCGGCCGTGGAAGGTCCGCGACGCGCCCACGAACCAGTCCGAGTTGGACAGTTCGACCGCGGCGGTCGGCCCGCCGAGCGCGTCGGCGGCCCACGGCAGCAGGCCGTTGTCCGGCCCGACCAGCAGCCCGCCCGGGGTCTGTACGGCCACCGGTCGCCGCGCCGTGCCGACGCCCGGGTCGACGACCGCCACGTGTACCGCCGGCGGCAGGAACGGCACGGTCTGGGCGAGCACCACGGCGCCCCGGGTGATGTCACCCGGATCGACGAGATGGGTGACGTCGATCACCCGTACGGCCGGGGCCAGGCCGGCGATCACCCCGTGGCAGGCGGCGACGAATCCGTCGGACAGTCCAAAGTCGGTAGTGAGGCTGATCACGGGGTAGTCGACCATGACCGGAACGTTATCGCGCCCGCGCCCGCCCGTCGCCCCCTGCCCGCCGGCGGTCCGGCCCACCCGCCGTCGGCGGTCCCGTTCCGCCCGTCGGCGGCGCCGATCGTCAGCCGCGAAGGCGCAGGCCACGTGGGGTGGCCCGGAAGCCGGCCTCGGTGAGCGCGTCGTGCAGCGGGGAGGCGCGGACCGCCGCGCCGTCGGCACGCTCGACCGACATCGCGCCGAGCGCGCCGGAACGGACCGCGCCGGCCAGCGCCCGCGCCGACCGGGCCAATGCGTCCGAATCGTCCATGAAGGACAGAATTGTGCGACCGCCGCGCTCGACGTAGAGGACCAGTTCGCCGTCGACCAGCACGACGAGGGCACCCGCCTTGCGGCCGGCCCGGTGCCCGGTGGCCGTGGCCGGCTCGCCGTCGCCGGCGTCGACCACCCGGTCCGGCCACGGCAGTGCCGCGCCGTACGGGTTGGCCGGGTCGGTCGCCGCCAGCACCAGCGCCGGCCCGCCGGGCCGCTGCCCCGGCCCGTCCGGTTCGGCCCGCGCCCGCAGCCGGTCGACCGCGCCGGGAACCGCGAACTGGGCCGCCCCGAGCCCTTCGACGAAGTAGCCACGCCGGGCCGCGCCCCGCTCCTCCATCGCGGCCAGCACCGGATAGACCCCGGCGAACCCACCGGTGATCCCCTCCGCGCCGACCGCGCCCCGGGTCACCACGCCGTGCCGCTCCAGCAACAGGTCGCCGAGCGCCGCCGCCCGCCGGGTCGGGTCGAGGTCGCGGTCGGGCAGCCGGGACCACCGGCCGGCGACCGTCGGCGGCCCGCCGCGCGACCCGAGCGCCACCCGTCCCGGCCGCCGCTGCCGGGCGCGCGGCGCCGACGCCCGCGCCCGGTGGGTGCCACCGGCGCCGAGGCTGGCCCGCAGCGGTGCCAGCGTGTCGTTGGTCAGCCAGCCGGCCCAGACCAGATCCCACACCGCCGCCACCAGCGCCGGTTCGTCACCGCCACCGACCCGCTCGGAAAGGGCCCGGAAGAACAGTGCCTGACCGTCGGCCAGGGCGTCGAGCACCGCGTCGTGCAACGGCGTACGGGCCAGCGACTCGTCGGGCGGTGCCAGCAGCAGCGGGGCGCTGTCGGCGTAGACCAGGTTCACCCAGCCGTCGCCACCGGCGATGGCGCCTGCGCCGGCCCACAGCACCTCGCCGCTGGCGCACAGTTCGTCGAGGTGGGCGGGGGAGTAGTCGGCGACCCGGGCGGGCAGCACCAGCCGTTCGAGCGCCGACGCGGGCACCGCCGCCGCCTGGAGCTGCTCGACCACGGCGGCGACCCCGTCGACCCCGCGCGCCGACGAGCCGACCTGCTGCCAGCGGGGCAGGAACGTGGCCAGCGCCCGGGGCGGCACCGGCTCGATCTCGCGGCGCAGCGCGGCCAGGGACCGGCGGCGCAGCAGCCGCAACACCTCGGCGTCGCACCACTGGGTGCCGACCCCGCCGGGGGAGAACTCGCCGGACACCACCCGGCCGGTCGCGCCGAGCCGCTTGAGCGCCTGCTCGACCACGAACACCCCGAGCCCGAACCGGGCCGCACAGGTCGCCGCGGCGAACGGACCGTGGGTACGGGCATAGCGGGCGACCAGGTCGCCGAGCGGATCGGGGACCGGTTCGACGTACGCGTCGGCGACCCCGACCGGCAGCGCCACGCCGAGCGCGTCACGGAACCGGCCGGCGTCCTCGACCCCGATCCAGCGCTCCTCGCCGGCGACCCGGATGCGCAGCGCCCGGCGCGCCGACTCCAGGTCGGTCAGCCATCCGGGGTCGGCGCCGCGCTCGACCAGTTCCGCTCCGGTGAGGTCACCGAGCACCCGCAGCATCTCGGCGACGTCCTCGGCGTCGCGGGGCCGGCGTTGCTCGGTCAGCCAGCGCAGTTGCCGCTCGGACTCGGCGACCACCGCCGGATCCAGCAACTCGCGCAGGTCGACCCGGCCGAGCAGTTCGCCGAGCAGGGCGGAGTCCAGGGCGAGGGCGGCGGCCCGGCGCTCGGCCAGCGGTGCGTCACCCTCGTAGAGGAAGGCGCCGACGTATCCGAACAGCAGCGACCGGGCGAACGGCGACGGGCGCGACGTCTCGACCTCGACCAGCCGCACCCGCCGGCCGGCGACGTCGCGCATCAGACCGACCAGCCCGGGCAGGTCGAACACGTCGCGCAGGCACTCCCGGGCGGCCTCCAGCGTGATCGGGAAGTCGGCGTACTCGCGGGCGACGTCGAGCAGTTGGGCGGCCCGCTGCCGCTGCTGCCACAGCGGCTGTCGGCGGCGCGGATCGCGGCGCGGCAGCAGCAGGGCGCGGGCGGCGCACTCGCGGAACCGGGCGGCGAACAGCGCCGACGAGCCGACCGACTCCTCCACGATCGCGCCGATCTCGTCGGGGTCGAACGCGACCAGGTCGGCGCCGGGCGGTTCGTCGGCGGTGTCCGGTAGCCGGACCACGATGCCGTCGTCGGAGGGCAGCACCTGGGCGTCGACGCCGTAGCGTTCGGCCAGCCGCCGCCCGATCGCCAGCGCCCACGGGCCGTTGACCCGGGCGCCGAGCACGCAGTGGACGGCGAGTCGCCAGTCGCCCAGTTCGTCGCGGAAGCGCTCGACCACCACCGTCCGGTCGTCCGGCACCGACCGGGTGGCGTCGCGCTGGTCGCGCAGGTAGGCGAGCAGGTTGCCGGCGGCCCACTCGTCGAGGCCACCGGCCCGCAGCGTGTCGGCCGCCGCGTCGCCGCCACGGACCAGCCCGCGCAGCCGGGCGCCCAGCGCCCGGCCCAGCTCCAGCGGGCGCCCCATCGAGTCGCCCTTCCAGAACGGCATCCGGGCGGCCTGCCCGGGGGCCGGCGAGACCAGCACCCGGTCGGGGGTGATGTCCTCGATCCGCCACGACGACGAGCCGAGCAGGAAGACGTCGCCGATCCGCGACTCGTAGACCATCTCCTCGTCCAGCTCACCGACCCGGGCGGCCCGCTCCGCCCCGGCGAGGAAGACCCCGAACAGGCCCCGGTCCGGGATCGTGCCGCCGCTGGTCACCGCCAGCCGCTGCGCCCCCGGCCGCCCGGTCAGCAGGTCGGTGACCCGGTCCCAGACCAGCCGCGGCCGCAGCTCCGCGAACGCCGTCGACGGATAGCGCCCGGAGAGCATGTCGAGCACCGCGTGCAGCGCCGAGTCGGGCAGTTCGGCGTACGGCGCCGCCCGCCGGACGACCGCGGCCAGCTCGGCCACCGGCCACGGGTCGAGCGCCACCATCGCCACGATCTGCTGGGCGAGCACGTCGAGCGGGTTGCGTGGATGGCGCAGCTCCTCGATGGCCCCGTCGGCCATCCGCTCGGCCACCACCGCGCAGGCGAGCAGGTCACCGCGGTGCTTGGGAAACACGACCCCCCGCGACACCGCGCCGACCTGGTGCCCGGCCCGGCCGACGCGTTGCAGGCCGGCGGCGACACTGGGCGGCGCCTCGATCTGCACGACCAGGTCGACGGCGCCCATGTCGATGCCGAGTTCGAGGCTGGAGGTGGCGACCACGGCCGGCAGCCGGCCGGACTTGAGCGCCTCCTCGATCTGCCGCCGTTCCTCGCGCGACACGCTGCCGTGGTGGGCGCGGGCGATCACCGGCGGGGCACCGTCGGCCGCCCCGGACTGGGCCATGATCTGCGCGGGCAACCGGGCCGGCCCGGCCGGCCGCCCCACCCCAGCGTCGGGGCCGGGGCCGGCGCCGTCCGGGGCGGGTCCGCCGGCGGCGCGCTCGGCGGCCAGTTCGTTGAGCCGGGCGCACAGCCGTTCGGCGCCACGCCGGGAGTTGGTGAACACGATCGTCGACCGGTGTCCGGCGATCAGGTCGAGGACCCGCTCCTCGACCGCCGGCCAGATCGACGCCCGGCGCGGGCCGTCCGGGTCGCCGGGCCGCTCGACCTCGTCGAGGCGGGTCATGTCCTCGACCGGCACCTCGACGCTGACCTCGATGGTCTTGGCGGTGCGTGGTGCGACGACCTCGACCGGGCGGGCACCGCCGAGGAAGCGGGCCGTCTCGTCGACCGGCCGTACGGTCGCCGACAGGCCGATCCGCTGGGCCGGGCGGGGCAGCAGCTCGTCGAGGCGTTCCAGCGACAGCGCCAGGTGGGCGCCGCGCTTGGTCGCCGCGACCGCGTGCACCTCGTCGACGATCACCGTCTCCACTCCGCGCAGCGACTCCCTGGCCGCCGAGGTGAGCAGCAGGAACAGCGACTCCGGCGTGGTGATCAGGATGTCCGGCGGGGTGCGGGCGAACGCCCGCCGCTCGTCGGCCGGGGTGTCACCGGTCCGCATCCCGACGGTGATGTCCGGCGGCGGTGTCCCGAGCCGGGCGGCGGCCTGCCGGATGCCGGCCAGCGGGGCGCGCAGGTTGCGCTCGACGTCGACGGCGAGGGCCTTGAGCGGGCTGACGTAGATCACCCGGCACCGGTGCCGGGCGTCGGCCGGGGCGGGTTCGCGGGCCAGCCGGTCCAGCGACCACAGGAACGCGGCCAGCGTCTTGCCGGACCCGGTGGGCGCGACGACCAGCGCGTTACGCCCCGCGCCGATCGCCCGCCACGCCCCCGCCTGGGCCTCGGTGGGCGCGGCGAACGCGGCGGCGAACCAGTCCCGGGTCGCCGCCGTGAACCCCGCGAGTACCTCCACCACGTCCCCATCCTGCCCGCCCGGTACGACACAACCCTGCCATCCCGTACGACGGTGACGACCGGTCGCCGGCGCTCGCCGCACCGGAGCGGGACCGGAAGTTGTCCAGGTCACGAAACCGATGGGCGGGACGAACGTTGATACCGGCAATTGATGGAAACACTTGCCGGTATTGCGAGGAATGCAGTAACTTCGCCGGCAACGCCAAAGGTCAGTCGGGGGGGCCGGAATGACCGGGATTCAGCGTAATTTTCAGCACGACAGCGACGTTCTCATCCGCCAGGTCGACAACCACCTCGCCGTGCTCCGGACCGCGGACGCGGGCGACCTCGGCCTCGCCGAGCGGCTCGCCGCGTCACTGCGCGACCTTGTGGTGAGCACCACCCGGGCCAGCGCCGCCGACCGGGCCTGGGTGCGGGCCGCCGTGCACTACTTCGTACTGCGCCGGGAGGGCCGCCACCGCGGGCGGTCGATCCGCTCGCTGACCGCCGACCAGCGGGTCATCAACGAGATCGCGCTGGCGCTCGGCCGGCCCGACCTGGTGGTGGATGGCGTCACCCCGCTCGCCGGACCCGCCCGGGCCGCCTGACCCGGGCGCCACCCGCCGTCACCGGCACCATCCACGGCCACCGGCACCGGCCGCCGCGCCCGGATACCGTCCGCCACCGCTCGGAAACGGCCACGCCACCGGGAAGCGGCAGCCGGACGCCGGCCGGCCGTGGCGTTCCCCGGGGCCTTCGGATTGCAATGTTTCGTTCAAGTAACGACCATTGGGAGCCGCTACACTTACCGCCGGACGATCGGTGGGAGGTGACATGCGGGGACGAACCCAGGCACTCCGACCGATCGATCGGCTGCTCGCGGCCGTTCTGTTCACCGTACTCGCAATCACCTTCGTGCATGGCGCGGCCTCCGCCGCCGTGCCGGCCGGCGCCATCGCGCAGGCGCACGCCTCGATCGGCGCCGCGCTGTTCCCGCTCGCATCGAGCACGGGCGCCGGCACCGACAGTGATGCCGGCGCCGGACGCGCCACCAACCGGCAGTGGACCTACGAGGAACTGCGCCGGCCGGCCGTGGAACAGGTGCAGCTGGGCAACCCCACCGTCCCTCCCGAACCGGAGCCGGAGCCGCTGGACCTGTCCCGCGCCGCACCGCCCGGGGCCCGGTTACCGGAGAGCCCGGTCGGGGCCCAGCCCGGCCGGGCACCGCCGGTCGGCTAGCCGCCCACGGAAGGTCCGCGTCCGCGGGCCGGCCACGTGGCGGGCGACCCACCCCGGTCCACCGGCCCGACCCTGCGCGGTCCGGTCGGCACCCCTCCCGGCTGACCGGGATCGGACGGACGGGTCGCCACCAGGCACACTGAGCTGTCCGCAACCCCCGGACGGCCTGCCATCTACCGGGAACGGCACCAACCCGCGTGCAATTCGGCCATACAGGTCCGTCACGCGGGGCCGGTGCCGTCTGATCCGTATAGCAGCCGCAGACCCTGCCGCAGGGCCTGCGATGACACCTATCTGGAGTACGCATGCTGGTGCTGCTGGCCCTCCACCTCGTGATGGCGCTCTGTGCGCCGCTGTTCGTCCGGTGGTGGGGCCGGCATGCCTTCTACCCGCTGGCCATCGCCCCCGCCGCCGCACTGGGCTGGGCCGTCGCCCAGACCGCCGGCGTCCGCGACGGTCGGGCGGTCGTCGAGACGTACCCCTGGGTTCCGCAGCTCGGGCTCGACCTGTCGTTCCGGGTGACCACCCTGTCGTGGCTGATGGTCCTGCTCGTCGGCGGTGTCGGCGCGCTGGTGCTGGTCTACTGCGCCCGCTACTTCTCCGACAGCGAGCCCGGCCTCGGCCGGTTCGCCGGGGTCTTCGTCGGCTTCGCCGGGGCGATGCTCGGCCTGGTCGTCGCCGACGACCTGATCCTGCTCTACGTCTTCTGGGAACTGACCACGGTCTTCTCCTACCTGCTCATCGGGCACAACCCGGAGAAGCGGGCGAGCCGGCGGGCGGCGGCGCAGGCGCTGATCGTGACCACCGTCGGCGGCCTGGCGATGTTGATCGGCTTCATCATGCTCGGCCAGCACGCCGGCACCTACCGCTGGTCGGAGATCGTCGACGGGGCGAAGCCGTCCGGGGCGTACCTGGGCGTCGCGCTGGTGCTCATCCTGGCCGGCGCGCTGTCGAAGTCGGCGATCTTCCCGTTCAGCTTCTGGCTCCCGGCGGCCATGGCCGCACCCACCCCGGTCAGCGCCTACCTGCACGCCGCGGCCATGGTCAAGGCCGGCATCTACCTGGTGGCGACCATCGCGCCGCTGTTCGCGTACGCCGGGCCGTGGCACCTGATCGTGTACGCCCTCGGCGGGCTCACCATGGTCATGGCCGGCTGGGCGGCCCTGCGACAGACCGACCTGAAGCTGCTCCTGGCGTACGGCACCGTCAGTCAGCTCGGTTTCCTCGTCGCGGTCACCGGCGCCGGCACCTACAACGCCGCCCTCGCCGGTGCCACGATGCTCCTGGCACACGCCCTGTTCAAGGCCACCCTGTTCCTCGTCGTCGGCATCGTCGACCACAACGCCGGCACCCGCCAGCTCGGTGAACTGTCCGGGCTGTGGCGCCGGATGCCGGCCGTCTTCGCCGCCGCCCTGCTCGCCGCCGCGTCGATGGCCGGCATCCCGCCCCTGCTCGGCTTCGTCGGCAAGGAGGCGATCTTCGAGGCGTTCCTGGACGAGCCGCTGGTCCTCGCCGTACTCGTCGTCGGCGCCACGCTGACCGTCGCCTACAGCGCCCGGTTCGTGTGGGGCACCTTCGCCGACAAGCCCGGGCTCGAACCCACCCCGGTCCGCAAGGTCGGCGGCGCGTTCTTCGCCCCGGTCGGGGTGCTGGCCCTGGCCGGGCTGGTGCTCGGACCGCTCGCCCCGGTCGTCGACAGCTACCTGAGCCCGTACGCCCGGCTGGCCGGCGAGGGCCGCTACCACCTCGCCCTGTGGCACGGCCTCACCCTGCCGCTCGGCCTGTCGGTCCTCGCCGTGGTCGTCGGCCTGCTCTTCTTCCAGCGGTACGGCCGCGGCGGCCGCGCCGTCGGACGGATCGGTGTCCCGATCGAGGGCGCCGAGGTCTATTCGAAGCTGACCCACTGGCTCGACCGGGGTGCCGTCGAACTGACCGGTGCCACCCAGCGCGGTGCGCTGCCGCAGTACCTGGGCACGATCCTGGTGGTGCTGGTCGCCGTGCCGGGCGGCGCGCTGCTGATCGGTCGGCCCTGGCCGGAGCAGGTGTCGCTGTGGGACACCCCGCTGCAGCTCGTCGTCGGGGTGGTCCTCGCCGCCGCCGCGATCCTCGCCGTACGCACCCAGCGCCGGCTCACCGCGATGGTGCTGGTCGGGGTCACCGGCTACGGCACCGCGATGATGTTCGTCCTGCACGGCGCACCCGACCTGGCGCTGACCCAGTTCCTGGTGGAGACCGTCACGATCGTGGTGTTCGTGCTGGTGCTGCGCCGGCTGCCGGCCCACTTCTCGGCCCGGCCGCTGCGCAGCAGCCGGTGGACCCGGATCGTCATCGGGGTCGCCGTCGGCGTGACCATGTCCGGGCTGGCGCTGGCCGCCGCCGGCGGGCGGGACGCGGTGCCGATCTCCGTCGACTTCCCCGAGCTCGCCGTCTCGTACGGCCACGGCCGCAACGTCGTCAACGTCACACTCGTCGACATCCGCGCCTGGGACACCATGGGCGAGATCGCCGTACTGGTGGTGGCCGCGACCGGGGTGGCCAGCCTGATCTTCCTGCGGCCCCGGGGCGGCCCCGGCCCGCGCCGCCGCGACCTGCCGAAACGACGCCGCGAACCGGTGTGGCTGCGGGCCGGGCCGACGGTGCACAGCCGGCAGCGGTCCATCGTCTTCGAGGTGGTCACCCGGCTGATCTTCCACACCATCGTGCTCTTCTCGATCTACCTGATGATCTCCGGGCACAACGCGCCAGGCGGCGGCTTCGCCGGCGGTCTCGTCGCCGGTCTCGCCCTCGTCGTGCGGTATCTCGCCGGTGGCCGGTACGAACTGGACGAGGCCGCCCCGGTCGACGCCGGACTCGTGCTCGGTTCCGGACTGTTCGTCTCGGTCGGCACCGGCCTGGCGGCCCTGCTGTTCGGCGGCGACTTCCTGCAAAGCACGGTGGTCGACCTCCATCCGCCGCTCATCGGTGACGTGCACCTGGTGACGTCGATCTTCTTCGACATCGGGGTCTACCTGATCGTCGTCGGCCTGGTCCTGGACATCCTGCGTAGCCTCGGCGCGCAGGTCGACCGGCAGATGGAGGCCGACGGCGAGGCCGAGTCCCCGGCCCGCCGAGAGGAGGAGCTGGCATGAGCGCGCGCAGCGTGCGAATCATCGGGCTCTGTGTTGGTCATGCCGGTGCCGAGCGCAGCGAGGTGACGGGCATGAGCGCGCGCAGCGTGCGAATCGGGTGGCTCGGTGTTGGTCATGCCGGTGCCGAGCGGAGCGAGGTGACGGCATGAGCCCCAATCTGGTTCTGGTGGTGGTCATCGGGGTGCTCTTCGCCTGCGGTGTCACGCTGCTGCTGGAGCGGAGCCTGACCCGGATCCTGCTCGGGGTGATCCTGCTCGGCAACGGCGCCAACCTGCTGATCCTGGTCGGCGGGCGGGCGGGTGGCGCGCCCATCGTCGGCGTCACCGACGAGGCCGACATGAGCGATCCGCTGCCGCAGGCGATGGTGCTGACCGCCATCGTCATCACGCTCGGCATGACCGCCTTCCTGCTCGCGATGGCGTACCGGAGCTGGCAGGTGATCGGGCACGACGAGGTCCAGGACGACCTGGAGGACCGCCGCATCGTCCAGCTCGCCGAGCGTGACGAGGTCTCCGGCACCGACGACAGCACCGACGGGACCGACGACGACGGTGTCGACCCGGAACAGGTCGATCCCGAACCGGTCGGTGACGAGGCGCCCGCCGAGGGCGCGCCCGCCGACCGGCCGGAGGAGATCGCCGTGGACGCCGCGCAGACCACCGTCGACAAGAACGACAAGGACGGCAAGCGATGACCAATTTGGTGCCCCTGCCCGTGGTCATGCCGCTGCTGGGGGCGGCGCTGACCCTGGTGCTCGCCCGGCATCCCCGCAGCCAGCGGGCGGTCAGCGTGGTCGTGCTCACGGCGACCCTGGCGGTGGCCTGCGTGCTGCTGGTCGTCGCCCACCGCGACGGCCCGCTGGTGGTCAACGTCGGCGGCTGGCCGGCGCCGGTCGGCATCGTGCTCGTCGCCGACCAGTTGTCGGCGCTGATGCTGGTCGTCTCGGCGGCGGTCACGCTGTGCGTGCTGCTCTACTCGATCGGCGAGGGCCGGGCCGACGGGGACGAGGGCACACCGGTAGCCATCTACCACCCGACCTATCTGGTGCTGACCGCCGGTGTCACCAACGCGTTCCTCTCCGGTGACCTGTTCAACCTCTTCGTCGGGTTCGAGATCCTGCTCGCCGCGAGCTACGTGCTGCTGACCCTGGGCGGGACCGAGGTACGGATCCGGGCCGGTACGACGTACGTCGTGGTGAGTCTGCTCTCGTCGCTGATCTTCCTGTCGGCGATCGGGCTGATCTACTCGGCCACGGGCACCCTGAACATGGCCCAGCTCGTCGATCGGCTCGACGCGTTACCGGACAACCTGCGGCTGGTGCTGCAACTGATGCTGCTGCTCGCCTTCGGCATCAAGGCGGCGGTGTTCCCGCTGTCGGCCTGGTTGCCGGACAGTTATCCGACGGCGCCGGCTCCGGTCACGGCCGTGTTCGCCGGCCTGCTCACCAAGGTCGGCGTGTACGCGATCATCCGTACGGAGACGTTGCTGTTCCCCGGCGGGCGCACCGCCGACCTGCTGATGATCGTGGCGTTGCTGACCATGGTGGTCGGCATCTTCGGCGCGGTCGCCCAGTCCGACATAAAACGTCTGTTGTCGTTCACCCTGGTCAGCCATATCGGCTACATGATCTTCGGGGTGGCGCTGATGTCGGTGGCCGGCCTGTCCGGGGCGATCTTCTACGTGGTCCACCACATCACCATCCAGACCACGTTGTTCCTCGCCACCGGTCTGGTCGAACGCCGCACCGGCAGCACCAACCTGGACAAGCTCGGCGGGCTGGCGAAGATGGCACCGTTACTCGGTGTGATCTTCTTCCTACCGGCGCTGAACCTGGCCGGCATACCGCCCTTCTCCGGGTTCCTCGGCAAGCTCGGCCTGCTCCAGGCCGGCGTCGAGGCCGGCGGCCTGCTGCCCTGGCTGCTGGTGGCCGGCGGTACGGCGACCAGCCTGCTCACCCTGTACGCCACCATGAAGGTCTGGAACCTGGCGTTCTGGCGCAGCCCGAAGCAGGTGTCGGAGGGGGCGCAGACGTCGCTGCCGCCGCTGATGGTCGGCGCCACCCTCGGGCTGGTGATCTTCGGGCTGGCGCTGACCGTGGTCGCCGGGCCGCTGTTCGACGTCAGCTCCGACGCCGCCGAGGACCTGCGGGCCCGCACCCCGTACGTCGAGGCGGTCTTCCCGGAAGGAACCCGATGACGACGACATCACCCCCACCACGCGCCACCCCCCGGCGCTGGCGTGACCAGATGGTCGCGGTCGCCTGGCTGGTCGTGGTCTGGAACCTGCTGTGGGGCGACTTCACCGTCGGCAACGTGGTCGGTGGTCTGGTCGTCGCGGTCGTCGTACTCGTCTTCTTCCCGCTGCCCAGGGTGACCTTCGGCGGCCGGATCCGGCCGTTCGCCCTGCTCCGCTTCGTGGTGCGCTTCCTGGCCGACCTGATCACGGCGAGCATCGAGGTGGCCGGGGTGGCGCTGCGGCCCGGCTACCGGCCGAGCAGCGCCATCATCGCGGTGCGGTTGCGGGTGCACTCCGACCTCAACCTGACGCTGACCGCCGAGGCGCTGTCGCTGGTGCCGGGCAGCCTGATCGTCGAGGCCGACCGGTCCACCGGCACCCTCTACGTGCACGTGCTCGACCTGGCGGGACCCGAGGCCGTGGAGCGGATGCGTCAGGAGATCCTCGAACTCGAGGCGCGGATCATCCGGGCGACCGGGTCCGACGCCGAGCTGCGTCTCCTGGAGTCCGGAGCCACCGGCCCGGGCGACACCGCGCGGAAGACCGACATGGCCGGGGAGGCCACCGCCACCGGCAAGGCCGGCCCGGCCGAATCCACCCGGAAGACCGGCGATTCCACCCGGAAGACCGGCGAATCCACCCGGAAGAAGACCGGCGATTCCACTGGGAAGACCGGGAAAGCCGATCAGGCCGGCAAAGCCGCCAACTCCGATGACGAAGGAGCATCCCGATGACCATCGCCGTCGTCGTGGCCGTCACCGCACTGCTGTCGACCGCCGCCGTACTGGCGATCGTCCGGATCGTGCGCGGCCCGACCCTGCTGGACCGGGTGGTGGCCACCGACGTCCTGCTCGCCGTGCTCGTGGGGGCGATCGGCGCGGAGGCGGCCTTCAACCGCCACGCGACCACCCTGCCGATCCTCGTCGTGCTGTCGATCCTCGGGTTCGTCGGCTCGGTCAGCGTGGTCCGCTTCGCCGCCCGGGACGACTCGTGAACACCGCCGCCGACACGCTGTCGGCCATCTTCCTGATCGCCGGCGCGCTGCTCAGCCTGGCCGCCGGCGTGGGCCTGGTGCGGTTCCCCAACGTGCTGGCCCGCATGCACGCGGCCACCAAGCCGCAGGTGCTCGGACTGCTGCTGATCCTGGCCGGTGTCGCGCTGCGGATCCGGTCCCGGTCCGACCTGACGATGCTGCTGCTGGTCGGCCTCTTCCAGTTGGTGACGGCGCCGGTGGCCGCGCACATGGTGGGCCGGGCCGCGTACCGGTTGAAGCGTCCCGAACCGGACCTGGTCGTCGACGAACTCGCCGATCGGGCGCCGACCGGGGCCGTCGACAGCGGCGGCGGTGGCGGCAACCGGCGGCGGCGCCGCGGCTGACCCACGGCGCCGGGTCGGGCCGGGCGGGACGGTCCCGGCCCGGCCCTCCGTTCCGTGACCCGGAGGGCCGGTCGAGGCTTATAAACTGACCGGATGACCGAACCGACTGCCCAGGAGGGCAGCTATAGCTGGCCGGGTAACGCCCGGCACAACCAGCACGCGGCGTCCGGCCCGGGGGCGCTGAGCCACCCGTGTTGATCCTCGTCGGCCTCGTGCTGATCATCGTTCTCACCGCGGCAACCGGATACTTCGTCGCCCAGGAGTTCGGCTACGTCGCCGTCGACCGGGGCAAGCTGCGGCAGCTCGCGGACGGTGGCGACGCCGCCGCCGAGCGGGCGCTGAAGGTCACCGCCCGGCTGTCGTTCATGCTCTCCGGTGCGCAGCTCGGCATCACGGTCACCGCACTGCTGGTCGGCTATGTCGCCGAACCCTTTGTCGGTGACGGCCTCGCCCAGTTGTTCGGCGGCGCCGGGGTGCCGCAGTCGGTCACCCTGCCGCTGGCCATCGCGCTTGCGCTGGTCATCGCCACCGTGATCCAGATGGTGCTCGGCGAACTGGCCCCGAAGAACCTCGCCATTGCCCGGCCGGAGGTCCTGGCCCGGGCTCTGAGCCGCTCCACCCTGATCTACATGGCGGTCGCCGGGCCGCTGATCCGGCTCTTCGACGCCTCCGCGACCCGGCTGTTGCGCCGGGTCGGCATCGAGCCGATCGAGGAGCTGCCCACCGGTGCGACCCCGGAGGACCTGGAGCAGATCATCGCCGAGTCGCGTGAGGAGGGGCACCTCGACGCCGAGATGTCCGACCTGCTCGACCGGGGGCTCGACTTCCGTCAACTGACCGCCGGCGAGGCGATGGTGCCCCGCGTCGACGTGCACACCGTACGCGCCGACGAGCCGGTCCGCCGGATCGTCGAGATGGTCGACACCGGGCACTCCCGGTTCCCCGTACGCGGCACCGACGGCGTCGACGACGTCGTCGGTGTGGTCGGGATCGCCGACGTACTCACCATCGAACCGGGGAAGCGCGACACCACCCCGATCTCGGCGGTGCTCGTACCGCCGCTGCTGGTGCCCGACACCCTGCCGCTGCCGACCGTGCTGGACCGGCTGCGGGGCGGCCACCGCCAGCTCGCCTGCGTGGTCGACGAGTACGGCGGCTTCGCCGGCGTGATCACCCTGGAGGACATCGCCGAGGAACTGGTCGGCCCGATCCGCGACGAGGACGACCCGCCCGAGCCGACCCCGATCCGGCAGCCGGACGGCTCCTGGGTGGTGCCGGCGCGCTGGCGGATCGACGAGGTGGCCGACGCCACCGGCATCCGGTTGCCCGAAGGCCCCGAATACGACACCGTCTCCGGCCTGGTCATGCGCGAACTCGGCCGGGTGCCGCAGGTCGGCGACCGGCTGGAGATCGAGCTGGTCGCCGAGGCCGACCAGGGCCGGGCGAGCGCCGCCGTAGAGGTGCTGGCCGTCGACCGGCACGTCGCCGACTCCGTACGCCTGGGGGTGGCACCGTGACCCCGGGTGTTGCACTGCTGATTTCGGTGGTCCTGCTGGCGCTCAACGGGTTCTTCGTGGCCGCCGAGTTCGCGCTGGTGGCGAGCAAGCGTTACCGGTTGGAGCAGGCCGCCGCCACCGGCGGCCGGGCGGCCAAGGCCGCCCTCGACGGCGTACGCGAGCTGTCCCTGATGCTGGCCGGCGCGCAGTTCGGCATCACCGTCTGCACCCTGGGGCTCGGTGCGCTGGCCGAGCCGGCGATCGAGCGGCTGGTCGCACCGCTACTGCACACGGTGGGCCTGCCCGACGCGGCCAGCCACGTGATCGCGTTGGTCTTCGCGCTGTCCCTGGTGACCTTCCTGCACCTGGTGGTCGGCGAGATGGCCCCGAAGTCGTGGGCGATCACCGACCCGGAGCGGTCGGCGCTGCTGCTGGGGCTGCCGTTCCGGGCCTTCGCCCGGGTGTCGCGGCCGATCCTGTCGGTGCTCAACGAGATGGCCAACGCGACCCTGCGGCTGGTCAAGGTCAACCCGCAGGACCAGCTCGCCCAGGTGCACGGGCCGGAGGAACTGCGGCTGCTGCTCGAGCAGTCGCGCGAGCACGGGCTGCTCGCCGCCGACCAGCACGAGATGCTGACCAGCATGCTGGAGCTGCAGGCCACCCGGGTCGCCGACGTGATGGAGCCGTTCGACCGGATCGTCAAGGTCGACAAGGGCGACAGCGCCGAGCGGATCGAGGAGATCTGCCGCGACAGCGGCCGGTCCCGGCTGATCGTGCTCGACGGGCCGGAGCAGGTGGTCGGCATCGTGCACGTACGCGAGGCGGTGCGGGCGGTGACGGCGGGCCGTAAGGCGACGGCCGGGGAGCTGATGGGGGAGACCTTCAGCCTCGGCGCCGGGGCGACGGTCACCGAGGCGGTCGCCGCGATGCGGGCCGACCGGGCGCAGTTGGCTCTGGTCACCAACGGGGCGGGCACCGGCCGGCCGGTCGGTTTCGTCGCGCTGGAGGACCTGCTGGAGGAGGTCATCGGCGAGTTCGACGACGAGACCGACCCGGTGCCGCGCGGCCGGCGGATGCGCTAGCACGGGCGGCGGTGGTCCGGACGAGGATCCTGAGCAGGTTCGGTGCCGGCGGCCCGGCCGTCGACACCGTGCTCGCCGAGCCGGTGGTCCGGCCCGGCGGCCGCCTGCGCGGCGAGGTCCGGGTGGTCGGCGGCGACATCGACGTCACCGTCGACCAGGTGGCGGTCGGCCTCGTCTGCCGGGTCGACGTGTCCGCGGCCGACCCCGACGACGGCGCCTCGGTGGAGTTCCACCGGGGCACCGTCGCCGACGCGTTCACGTTGCGCGCCGGCGCCCGTCACGCGTTGCCGTTCGAGGTCGAGGTGCCGTGGGAGACCCCGGTGACCGAGGTACGGGGCCGGCCGCTGCCCGGCATGGCGGTGGGCGTACACACCCGGCTGGCGGTCGTGCGCGCCGTCGACGAGACCGGGATGAACGCGATCCGGGTCGCGCCGGCCGCCGTGCACGAGCGGATCCTGGTGGCGTTCACCCGGCTCGGATTCTCCTACCGGGACGCGCGGATCCGCGACGGCCGGCTCGACGGGGTCGACCAGCGGCTGCCGTTCCACCAGGAGGTGGCGTTCCGGCCGCCGGAGTCGTACCCGGGTTGGTTGTCCGAGGTCGGTGTGGCGATCGTCGCGGACCCGACCGGCGCCGACGTGGTTCTCGGGCTGGCCGGGCGGCTCGGCGGCCGCGGTCGGGGCCGGGTCGGACGGTTCCGGGTCCGGCACACCGACGGGCCGGACTGGCCGGCGGTGCTCGACGGCTGGCTGCGGGAGATGCTCGCGGGCCCGGACGGCGACCCGGCCGGGCGGGCGGGGACGGGTGGCGGTTCGCCGGAGCCGGCCCACTCGCCGCCGGGCCGTTCGGTGGCGGGTCGTTCGGGGACGGGCCGTTCGGAGACGGGCCGTCGGGGGACGGGCCGGTCGGCGGCGGGCCGGTCGGGCGCGGCGAAGCGGGCCTGGTGGCGGCGTCGGGCCCGGCCGGTGGACGAGACCGCCGGCCCGGGTGGCTACGACCAGCCCGGCCACAGCGGCGGCGCCCCCGACGGCACGAGCTGACCGGCCCGGCCCCCGACGGTCCCCGACCGCGCCGATCAAGGGGATGTCATTCACAAAACGGACGCCGATCCCCACGATTACTCCATGATCGACGCCGCGCCGGCCTGCCCCGGGCCGGGCCGCGCCCGTCCCGCCGCGCGCGGCGGGACGGGCGCGGCCCGGCGGCTAGACCGTGGTGGCGGTGGCGAGTTTGAGGCTGAAGCCGAGGAAGAGGGCGCCGATCCCGGTGGTGGCGCCGGCGGCGAGGCGGCGTCGTTCCCGGAACCGGGCGGCCAGGAACGTGCCGGTGAAGATCAGCACGCTCAGGTAGAGCACGCTGCCGAGCTGCGCGATCGCGCCGAGCAGCAGGAACGACAGCGCCGGGTGGGCGTACGACGGGTCGACGAACTGGATGAAGAACGAGACGAAGAACAGGATCGCCTTGGGGTTCAGCACGCTGATCACCGCGGCGCGGCGGAACGGGTGCCGGACCGCGGCCGGCTCGGCGGCGTGGATGAGCGGGGTGGTGTCCGGGTCGTTGCGGGTCCGGAAGCGCCGCCAGGCGGCCCGGAACATCGTCAGTCCGACATAGGCCAGGTACGCCGCGCCGGCGTACTTGATCACCAGGAAGATCGGCGGGTACGCCCGCAGCAGCGACGCGACCCCGGCGGCCGACAGCACCATGAGCACGGTGTCGCCGAGGAACACCCCGGCGGCGGCCTTGTAGCCGGCGGGTACCCCACGGCGGGCGGCGGTGGACAGGACGAAGAGCGAGTTGGGACCGGGCAGCAGGATGATCGCGATGGTGCCCAGGACGTAGGTCCCCAGGTCGATGGTGCCGAGCATGGCTGGATCCTCACCCCGCGGGGGTCGCGGGGCGAAGCGATTCCCGCAGCCTGACCTGTGCGTTTGGCCACTCGTCGTCGATCATGGCGAACTGGACGGTGTCCCGCCACGTTCCGTCGGGCCGGCGCCGGTGGTTGCGCAGCACCCCTTCGCGGCGGGCGCCGAGCCGGCCGATGGCCGCCTGCGAGCGCTCGTTGCGCAGGTCGGTGTGCCAGACCACCCGCCGGGTCCCCAGTACGTCGAAGGCCCGGCCGAGCAGCAGCAGCTTGGCCTCGGTGTTGACGCCGGTACGCCAGTGGTCGCGGCCGAGCCAGGTGTGACCGATGGCGACGGACCGGTTGACCTCGTCGACCTCGTAGTACGACGTGGTGCCGGCGATCTCGCCGGTCCGCGCGCAGCGCTGCACCCACGGCACCCGGTCGCCGCGCTCGTGGGCGCGCAGCGCGTCGGTGACGATCGCGGCCATGCCGGCCCGGTCGGTCGGCTGCCGGTTGCCCAGGTGACGCCACACCTCGGGGTCGGCGCCGGCGGCGAGCAGCCCGTCGACGTGCGAGTGGTCGAGCGGTTCGAGTACGACGTGCGCGCCGCGCAGCACGGCCGGGGTCAGCCACGGGGACCGGGGTGCCCGCAGGTAGCCGGGGAGCGGCGCGGTGACCCGGGCGTCGGGCTCGGGCACGCCGGGCACGTGGCGCAGCGGCACCACGCCGGCCCAGTGCGGCAGGTCGAGGTCTTCGGGGTCGTCGGCGACGCCACCGAGGCGGGCCTTGACCGACACCTCGCGCAGCGGCAGGGCGATCACGGCGGTCTCGGCGAGTTCCCGGCGGGTCGGCGGGCGGCTGTCGGCGGCCCGGCCGGTGCCCAGCTTGTCGACCAGCGCGGTCATCGCGGCCCGCTTCTCGGTCTCGTCGGTGACCAGGTGGGCGCTGCCGTGTGCGACGACGGAGCGGTAGTTGGCGCTGTGGTGGAACTGGGAGCGGGCGTAGACGAGGCCGTCGAGGAGGGTGACGGTGACGCAGACCGGCAGTCCGGCGGGGCCCCGGGCGGCGAGCAGTGGCCGGCTGCCGGTGGAGCCGTGCAGGTAGAGCGTGTCGTCGACGCGTACGTGCAGGGTGGGCAGCGCCCGTGGTTCGCCGTCGACGGTGAAGGCGAGGGTGCAGTGGTGGGCCTCGTCGAGGATCGCGTGCGCGGTGGCGCGCTCGTACGCGATCCGGTCCCGGATGCGGCTGGCGGTGGTTCGAGGGGTCTGCGGGTAGTCGCCCATCGCCGACTCCTTCGTTCTGTCGGGAGCATTGTTCTAGTACAATGTTCAAACTGTGACAGCACAATATCAGCCGACCGGCACCACGGCCGCCGGGATTTCGGCCAGCATCGAGGCCGGCGTCCGCGGCGGCGACCTGCCCCCGGGCGCCCCGCTACCGGCCGTCCGCGCCCTCGCCGCCGACCTCGGGGTCAGCCCGGCCACCGTCGCCAGCGCCTACCGCACCCTGCGCCAGCGCGGCGTCGTCGAGACCGCCGGCCGGGGCGGCACCCGCATCCGGCCCCGGCCACCGGTCGCCACCACCCGCTCGGCGCTGCGTCCCGCCGTACCGGCCGGGGTTCTCGACCTGTCCGCCGGCGACCCCGACCGACGGCTGCTGCCGCCGCTACCGGCCGTGCCGCCGGCCGACCCGGTCGGCTACGCGGCCGGCGGCGTACTGCCGGAACTCGCCGACCTGGCCCGCGCCCGGCTCGCCGCCGACGGCGTCGACGCCACCGCGCTCACCCTGACCAACGGCGCCCTCGACGGCATCGACCGGCTGCTCACCGGCCACCTGCGCCCCGGTGACCGGGTCGGCGTCGAGGACCCCGGCTGGGGCAACCTGCTCGACCTGGTCGCCGCTCTCGGCCTCGAACCCGTCCCGGTCCCGGTCGACGGCGACGGCCCGACCGTCGCCGGGCTGCGCCGGGCGCTGGCCAACGGGATACGCGCCCTGGTCGTCACCACCCGAGCCCACAACCCGACCGGGGCCGCCGTCACCGCAGCCCGGGCCGCCGCCCTGCGCGACGTCCTCGCCGGCCACCCCGACCTGCTGCTCATCGAGGACGACCACGCCGGCGAACTCGCGTCCGTACCCCTGGCACCGCTCGCCGGGGCGACCCGGACCTGGGCGTTCCTGCGGTCGGTGAGCAAGCCGTACGGCCCCGACCTGCGGCTGGCCGTGCTCGCCGGCGACGAGGCGACCGTCGCCCGGGTCGCCGGCCGGATGCGGATCGGCGCCGGCTGGGTGTCGACGCTGCTGCAGCGTACTGTCGTGCGGCTGTGGCGCGACCCGGCGACCGGCCGCCGGATCACGGCCGCCCGGGAGAGCTACGACCGGCGCCGTACCGCCCTCGTCGCCGCGCTGGCCGCCCGTGGCGTGCCGGCCACCGGCCACACCGGCATCAACGTCTGGGTCCCGGTGCCCGACGAGACCCGGGCGGTGACCACGCTGCGCGACAGCGGGTACGCCGTCGCCCCCGGCTCGCTCTACCGCCTCGCCAGCGCCCCCGGAATCCGGATCACCGTCACCCCGCTCGACGACGCCGACGTCCCCGGGCTCGCCGCCGCGGTCGCCGCGGCGGTCGACTCGCCGACCCCACCGACCTTCAGCGCGTGATGTCGGTGGCACCGGGTACAAACTCCGTCATGCCCCGCACCGAAACCGCCCCTGGCGCGCAACCGTACGTCCCGCCCGCCTCCGCCAGCCTCGACGAGGTACGCGCCGCCGCCCCGAACTGCCGCGGCTGCGAACTCTACGAGCCGGCCACCCAGGTCGTCTTCGGCCGGGGCGACGCCCACGCCCGGGTGGTGTTCGTCGGCGAGCAGCCCGGCGACGTCGAGGACCAGCGCGGCCTGCCGTTCGTCGGGCCGGCCGGACACCTGCTGCGCCGGGCGGTCGACGCGGCCGGCATCGACCCGGCGCACCTCTATATCACCAACGCCGTGAAGCACTTCCGCTTTGAGATGCGCGGCAAGCGGCGGATCCACCAGACCCCCGACCAGACGCACATCGTGGCCTGCCGGCCCTGGCTGGTCGCCGAGTTCGCCCGGCTCCGGCCGGAGATCGTCGTGGTGCTCGGCGCGACGGCGGCCAAGGCGCTGCTGGGGCCGTCGTTCCGGGTCACCCGCTCACGGGGCGAACTGCTGCCCTGGCCGGCGTCGGCGCCGAACCCCGGGGACTTCCCGGTCGAGCCGGCCCGGCTGGTGGCCACCATCCACCCGTCGGCGGTGCTGCGCGCCGACAACCAGGAGATCGCCTTCGACGGCCTGGTCGCCGACCTGAAGGTGGTGGCCCGGGCCCTCGCCGCCTGAACCCGCTCCCGCCGCCGTGCTGCTGCGGCCCGGGCGCTCTGTGATCGTCTGCGGCGCAGACCGTCGACCCGCCGTGCCGGCGACGCCTGAACCACAGACGATCATCGGGCCGCCGGTCGGCGCCGTCGCCCCGGCGGTCGTACGCTGACCCGATGTCCATGATCGGCGAGCCGGTGGCGGTGGACGTGCCCCGGGTGCAGCGCCGGACGCTCCGGCTGCTGTTCGGCACCCAGATCGTCGGCGGGATCGGCACCACCATCGGCATCTCGGTCGGGGCGCTGCTCGCCGCCCGGCTGGTCGGCACCAGCCTCTCCGGGCTGGCCGCCAGCGCCAGCGTGGTCGGCGGGGCACTGCTCGCCGTACCGGTCACCCGGATCATGACCGGCCACGGGCGGCGGCCCGGCCTGGTGACGGCGTACGCCGCCGGTGCCGCCGGGGCCCTGCTCGTGGTGGCGGCGGCGGTCACCAACTGGGTGCCCCTGCTGTTCCTGGGCATGCTGCTCTTCGGCGGCGGGTCGGCGGCCAACCTCCAGGCCCGCTACACCGCCGTCGACCTCGCCGAGCCGGCCCGCCGGGGGCGGCAACTGTCGGTGATCGTCTGGGCGACCACGATCGGCGCGGTCACCGCGCCCAACTTCGCCGCGCTCGCCGACCGCGCCGTCAGCGGGTTCGCGCTGCCGCCGCTGTCGGGGCCGTTCGTGTTCAGCGCGGTCGCCTTCGCCCTCGCCGCCGGCGTACTGCTGGTCCTCCTGCGGCCCGACCCGCTACTCACCGCCCGCCGGATCGCGACCGCCACGATCCCGCCCACCGTCGGACCCGAGCCGGCCGGCGCCACCGCGGCCGTGGGCTCCGCGCCGGCCGGATCCCCGCCGGCCGCCGGTGCGTCATCCGCGCCGGCCGGCACCGGCGGCATGCGTGCGGCGTGGCGGGTGGTCGCGGCGCGCCCGGCGGCCCGGCTCGGGGTCACCGCGGTCGCGGTCGGCCACCTGGTCATGGTCGGTGTGATGGCGATGACCCCGGTGCACCTCGGCGAGTCGCACGGTGACGCCGACGTGCTGCGGGTGGTCGGGATCGTGCTCAGCGCCCACATCGCCGGCATGTACGCGCTCGCGCCGGTGGTCGGCTGGCTGACCGACCGGCTCGGCCGCCGGCCGGTCATCCTCGGCGGCGTCGGCCTGCTGCTCGCCGCGTGCGCGGTGGCCGGCACGGCCGGGCACGACACCGTACGGCTGGTGGTCGGCCTGGTCCTGCTCGGTCTCGGCTGGTCGGCGACGATGGTCGCCGGCTCGACGCTGCTGTCGGAGTCGGTGCCGGTCGAGGCGCGGCCCGCCACCCAGGGGTTGTCCGACCTGTTGATGGGACTGGCGGGCGCGTCGGCCGGCGCGGTGAGCGGGTTTATCGTGGAGGCCGCCGGATACCCGGTGCTCAATTTGCTCGCCGCGATCGCCACCGTCCCGTTGACGGCGCTGGCGCTACGCGTCCGGGGTGCTGCGGTGAAGGGGAGCTGACCGTGCGGCTGACCGAGTTCTGGGCCCGGCTGGAGGAGACGTTCGGGCCGGCCTACGCCCGCAGCATCGCCGCCGACCAGGTGCTGACACAGCTCGGCGGCCGGACCGTCGACCAGGCGCTCGCCGAGGGCGTGGAGACGCTGCGGGTGTGGCGGGCGGTGTGCGCCGCATATCCCGATCGGGTGCCCGCGCGACTACGCTGAGCTGCTCGTACGCCTGTTCTGGCGTGTCGCGGTTGCGTCGTACACCTGTTCGGCTATTGTCCACAGCGCGGTGCTTGTCCACAGGCCACGGCCTGGCGGCTGTTTTCTGTCGGACCCAGCGCTTAGCGTGTCCGCGTGACTAAGGGTGGAAAGATGCCGGCGAAGGCAGGGGTGGCAACGATGGCGGCAGGACCTGACCGGGAGAAGGCGCTAGACCTCGCTCTCGCGCAGATCGACAAGCAGTTCGGCAAGGGCTCGGTGATGCGGCTGGGGGAGCGGCCGGTCGTCCAGACGGCGGTGATCCCGACCGGGTCGATCGCGCTCGACGTGGCGCTGGGCGTGGGCGGCCTGCCCCGGGGCCGGGTCGTCGAGATCTACGGGCCGGAGTCCAGCGGTAAGACGACCGTGGCGCTGCACGCGGTGGCCAACGCCCAGCGGGCCGGCGGCATCGCCGCCTTCATCGACGCCGAGCACGCGCTCGACCCGGAATACGCCAAGGCGCTCGGCGTCGACACCGACGCGATGCTGGTCTCCCAGCCCGACACCGGTGAGCAGGCGCTGGAGATCGCCGACATGCTGATCCGCTCCGGTGCGCTGGACATCATCGTCATCGACTCGGTCGCCGCCCTGGTGCCGCGCGCCGAGATCGAGGGTGAGATGGGCGACAGCCACGTCGGCCTCCAGGCCCGACTGATGAGCCAGGCGCTGCGGAAGATCACCGGTGTGCTCAACAGCACCGGCACGACCGCGATCTTCATCAACCAGCTCCGCGAGAAGATCGGCGTCATGTTCGGCAGCCCGGAGACCACCACCGGTGGTCGGGCGCTGAAGTTCTACGCCTCGGTCCGGCTCGACGTGCGGCGCATCGAGAGCCTCAAGGACGGCACCGACGTCGTCGGCAACCGCACCCGGGTCAAGGTCGTCAAGAACAAGGTGGCCGCCCCGTTCAAGCAGGCCGAGTTCGACATCATGTACGGCAAGGGCATCTCCCGCGAGGGCTCCCTGATCGACGTCGGTGTGGAGCAGAGCATCATCCGCAAGTCCGGTGCGTGGTACACGTACGACGGCGACCAGCTCGGCCAGGGCAAGGAGAAGGCCCGCGAGTTCCTGCGGGAGAACCCCGACGTCGCCGCCGAGATCGAGAAGAAGATCCTCGAGAAGCTCGGTGTCGGCGCGGGTGCCATCGACGCGGCGAGCGGCCCGGAGCTGCCGCCGGTCGACTTCTGACCGGCCGCCGGACGTCCTGACCGATGGCTGGACGACGGCGAGGCGCCCGTTCGGGGCGGGGTTGGGATGCCGCCCCGCCCCGGATGGACGCTCCCTCCGCCCAGCGGTCCCGGCGTGGCCGGGCCCGCCCCACCGACGACTCCGGGCCGCCGCTCGACGAGGACGGCTGGCCGGAGGGCGCCACGACGACCCCGCCGGTCGTCGAGCCGGCCAAGCCGCCCCGTGACGAGGCCGAGGTGGCCCGCGAGATCTGCCTGCGACAACTCGCCACCCGCCCACGCACCCGGGCCGAGCTGGCGGCGGCGCTGGCCCGCCGGGGCATCTCCGAGCAGACCACCGACGCCGTCCTCGACCGCTACGACGAGGTCGGCATGATCGACGACGCGGCGTTCGCCCGGGCGTGGGTGGCGAGCCGCCACCACGGGCGCGGGCTGGCCCGCCGGGCCCTGGCCAACGAGTTGCGGCAGCGTGGCGTCGACTCCGACACGGCCAGCGAGGCGCTGGGCGAACTGGACGAGACGACCGAGGCGCAGACGGCCCGGGTGCTGGTCGACCGCAAGCTGCGCACGGTCCGGGGCGAGCCGGACGCGGTGTTCCGCCGCCTGGTCGGGATGCTGGCCCGCAAGGGCTACCCGCCCGGGGTGGCGATCCGTGCCGTCAAGGAGGCGCTGGCCGCGCAGAGCGCCGAGGCCGCCGAGTTTGCCGAGCACATCGACGCCGATGCCCTCACCGATGCCGAGGGGCCGGAGCACTAGACGATAAGGCTGATTGGTGATCTCTGTCCGGTTTGAAGGGTGATGTGCCCTGGATCGGTAGGGTTCAGGGCGATGAGCTGCGGGTAAGGACCCGTGTGCCCTCTGTTTGCGTCCCTGCTCGATCATGGGTTCTTGACCGAACGGCCCCCGGCCCCCTAGCCTCGCGTACAAGCGAGATAACCGACCCTTGCAGGCTAAGCGCACAACATAGATCGCGTAACAGTACGGCATCACTTTTGGTCAACATGGTGGCCAGACAACCCGTTAGCGGACAGGCCGGTCCGTAGGCGGCAAGATATACCAGTGGCCTCAGGCGGTGCCTTTCCGGCACCGCTCGAAGGGTCGCACCCTCAGCCGCCTAGGTCGGGCGTCTCAGCCGAGGAAGCGGCAACGGGAGGGGTTGACCTTCCGGCGCCGGACGGTGGAGGGGAGGCGGCCCAGATGAGCGAGGCGGAAGACGGGTCAGGCCCCACAGAGATGCCCCACCGGGCATCGCTGTGGGTGCGGCGCGACGTGCTCGCGGCGAGCCGGACATGGCGCATGACCGGGCGTAGCGAGGACAGCGATCGGCTCGGTGTGCGTCGTGCGGGCAGCGGTCGGCTCGGTATGCGTCGTGTGAGTGCCGAGCGAAGCGAGGCGGCCGCATGACCTGGGTGCTGCTTGTCGCGATCGTCCTTCTCGCCGCCATCGTGGTCATCGGGCTCGTCCTCGGTGCCCGCGCCCTGCGCCAGCTCCGTGTCGCCCAGCCCACCCTGCCGCCCACCGACGACCCGGCGTACGTCGCCGAGAAGGACCGCCAGCAGCAGTCGCTGGCGGCGCTGCGGTCCGCCGCCGACGAGGCGACTTCCACCGTCGACGAGGCCAAGTCGGCCGCGGCGGCTGCCCGCGCGGAGGCGGCCGCGGCCAAGGCGGAGGCCAACTCGGCGCGGGCGGAGGCGCGCCGGGTGCTCGACGCCGCCCGGGCCGAGGCCGACACCGTGCTCGAGCGGGCCCACCGGCAGGCCGAGGCCGACGCGGAGCAGGTACGCGCCGCGGCCCGGCGCAGCGGCGAGCGCGAGATCGCCCTGCTGGCCACGACGACCAAGGAGCAGGCGGCCGAGGTCGAGCGGCGGGCCCTGCGGATGGACGAGCGCGAGCGCCTGCACAGCGAGGAGGTCGACCGGCTCACCGAGCGGGAACGCCGGCTGGCGGCCGCGGACGCGGAGCTGGTCGGCCGGGAGGCGGCGCTGGCCACCCGGGAGGCCGCGCTGGCCGAGGCCGAGGAGCGGCAGCGGCGGGAGCTGGAACGGGTCGCCGGCCTGACCGCGGAGGTCGCCCGGACCGAGCTGATCGACGCGATCGAGGGTCAGGCGAAGCGGGAGGCGGCACTTCTCGTACGCGACATCGAGACCGACGCCCGCAGCACGGCCGAGCAGCGGGCCCGGCACATCGTCGTCGACGCGATCCAGCGGGTCGCCAGCGACCAGACCGCGGAGAGCGTGGTCAGCGTGCTGCACCTGCCCGGCGACGAGATGAAGGGCCGGATCATCGGCCGCGAGGGCCGCAACATCCGCGCGTTCGAGTCGGTGACCGGGGTCAACCTGATCATCGACGACACCCCCGAGGCGGTCCTGCTCTCCTGCTTCGACCCCGTACGCCGGGAGATCGGCCGGCTGACGCTGGAGAAGCTGGTGCTCGACGGGCGGATCCACCCGCACCGTATCGAGGAGGTCTTCGACACCGCGAAGCACGAGGTCGAGCGCCTGTGCCAGCGGGCAGCCGAGGACGCGCTGGTCGAGGTCGGCATCACCGAGATACACCCGGAGCTGGTGACGTTGCTGGGCCGGCTGCGCTACCGCACGTCGTACGGGCAGAACGTGCTCAAGCACCTCGTCGAGACCGCGCACATCGCCGGGGTGATGGCCGCGGAGTTGCGGCTCGACATCCCGACCATCAAGCGGTGCGCGTTCCTGCACGACATCGGCAAGGCGCTCACCCACGAGGTCGAGGGCAGCCACGCGCTGATCGGTGCCGACGTGGCCCGCAAGTACGGCGAGTCCGAAGAGGTGGTCCACGCCATCGAGGCGCACCACAACGAGGTGCTGCCGCAGACGATCGAGGCGGTGCTGACCCAGGCGTCGGACGCCTGCTCGGGCGGCCGGCCGGGCGCCCGGCGGGAGAGCCTGGAGTCGTACGTCAAGCGGCTGGAACGGATCGAGGAGATCGCCGGCGGCAAGTCCGGGGTGGAGAAGGTCTTCGCGATGCAGGCCGGCCGGGAGATCCGGGTGATGGTCAAGCCGGACGACATCGACGACATCGGGGCGGCGGTGCTGGCCCGCGACGTGGCGAAGCAGATCGAGGAGGAGCTGACCTATCCGGGACAGATCCGGGTGACCGTGGTCCGCGAATCCCGGGTCACCGAGATCGCCCGCTGAGTCACCGGCTCGCGGCAGGACCCGGCCGGCCGGGTCCTGCGACGGGAAACACGTCGAGGGTGGCCGGGACGGTCGTTACCGTCAGGCGGTGACCTGGTCTTCCTACCTCTCGTACGTCGCCTTCGCCGCCGTCCTCGTCCTGGTGCCGGGGGCGGACTTCGCGGTGATCGTCAAGAACACGCTGGCCGGTGGCGCCCGCCGGGGACGCTGGAGCGCCGCCGGGGTGGCCAGTTCCAACGCCGTCCAGGGACTGGCCGCGATCGCCGGCCTCGGCGCGGTGATCGTGCACTACCAGCCGCTCTTCCAGGCGATCAAGTGGGCCGGTATCGCCTACCTGGTGTACCTGGCGATCCAGACGTTCCGGTCGGCGTGGGCGGGCCGGTACGCGGCCGTTCCGGACGACCCCGGCCCGGCCCGGGGTCCGAACCGGGCGGCGCAGGCCAGGGCCGGCTGGCGGCAGGGCTTCCTGTCCAACATCACCAACCCGAAGGTGCTGGTCTTCTACCTGGCGGTCCTGCCGCAGTTCGTCGGCCCGTCGACGCCGCTGCCGGTCCTGCTGGTGTTCGGCTTGAGTCACGCGCTGCTGTCGCTGACGTACCTGTTGGTGGTCGTGACCGGCCTGCACCGGGTTCGTGGGGTTCTCGGCCGGCGCCGGTTTCGGCGGGCGCTGGACGCGGTGACCGGCACGCTCCTGCTCGGCTTCGGCGTCCGGCTGGCCGCCGAGCAGACCTGACCGCCGGGTGACATGACAGGCCACGAAACGGAACGGACCCGCCGGTGGGCGGGTCCGTTCCGTTCTGCCGTCCACTGGACACCTCCGCTGGTGGCGGGGTGGAGCCAGTTCAGAGCTTGGCTGGTGGGGTGAGGTCGGCGGCCAGGGCGGCCGGCGGCGTGTCCTTGGCCCGGCGCAGGGTGCCGGTCTTGCGGCCCCGCGCCAGCCGGCGCTGGACGTACTCGGCGAGCTTGGACAGCGCGTAGTTGACCGCGATGTAGATCACCGCGACCACGAAGTAGACCTGGATCGGGTTTTCCAGGTTGCTGATGACGAAGGAGCTGACCCGCAGCACTTCCTCGTAGCTGATGATGAAGCCGAGCGAGGTGTCCTTGAGGACCACGACGAGCTGGCTGATCAGGGCCGGCAGCATGATCCGGAAGGCCTGCGGCAGCAGGATCAGCCGGATGGTGGCGAAGCTGCTCAGGCCGATCGCCTCGGCCGCCTCCCGCTGGCCGCCGGGTAGCCCCTCCATGCCGGAGCGCAGGATCTCGCCGATGACCACGCTGTTGTACAGCGTCAGGCCGATGACCAGGTACCAGAGGATGCTGCCCAGGTCGAGGCCGAGGTCGGGCAGGGCGGTCGCGACGAAGAAGATCGTGACGACCACGGGCAGGCCGCGGAAGACCTCGACGCAGAACCGGGTGATGCCGTTCAGGACCACGGTCAGCGTGCGCAGGGCGATCGCGACCGGGCGGCTCTGGCCCACGAAGCGCCGCTTCATCAGGGCCTTGAGCTCAACGCGGAGCACGGCCAGGGCGGTGCCCACGATCAGCGACGTGATGATCGCCAGCACGGCCGCGATCAGGGTGGCCTGGAAGCCCTCGAGCAGCCGGGCCCAGACCAGCGAGAAGACCTCGTTGGACGGGTCGAGCAGCGGACCCCACAGTTCCAGGTCGAACTGGCCCTTCTCGTCGAGCGGCCGGTAGACCAGGAAGTAGGCGCCGATGGCGAGCAGGACGGTGACGACGGCGCTGACGATCAGCGTGACCCGCCGCGCCCTCGGTCCCGGGCTGTCGTAGAGGACGGTCTGCTGGCTCATCGCGCGGTCACCGCCCGCCGCTTCTCGATCCGGTCGAGGAACAGCCCGAACGGTACGGTCATCACGAGGTATCCGATCCCGATCCCGATGAACACGGGGATGATGGGCTCGCCCAGGGCGCTGGTCAGGTTCTGCGCGGAGTTGGACAGGTCGCCCACCACGCCGAAGAAGCCGGCCAGCGCCGAGTTCTTGATCATCGCGATCAGTGCGCTGCCGAGCGGCACGATCGCGGTCTTCCAGGCCTGTGGCAGCACGATCAGCCGCAGGTTCTGCGTGAAGGTGAGCCCGATCGCCCGGGCCGCCTCGGCCTGGCCGGCCGGTACGGCGTTGATGCCGGAGCGGATCGCCTCACAGATGAACGCCGCCGTGTAGACACTCAACGCGATGATCGCGAAGCGGAAGTACGGCAGGTCGATGCCGAGCCGGCTGAAGATGCTCGACAGGCCGGGGATCCGCAGGAAGTCGGCGTTGGAGCCGAGTGCCGGAAGACCGAACGCGGCGAAGAAGAACACGATGGTCAGCGGACAGTTCCGGAACACCGTCACGTAGGCGGTGCCGATCCAGCGCAGCGGCGGCACCGGCGAGATCCGCATGACCGCCACGATGGTGCCCAGGATCAGGGCACCGATCGCGGCGAGCACACAGAGCTGGAAGGTGAGCCAGAACCCTCCGACGAACACGTCGAAGTGTTCGACGAGCACACTCACGTACACACTCCCGTCTCACTCACCTTCCAGCTCTGGTTTTACTCAGTAGCGTTCGACGGCCGGGCCGGTCGGGGTGTTCTCGTCGAACTTGCCGGCGGTGTCCTTCCAGGCCTTCTCGTACGTGCCGTCGCCGTAGAACTTCTCCAGCGCGTCGTTGATGAAGGTACGGAAGGCGGTGTCGCCCTTCTTCAGGCCGATGCCGTACGGCTCCTCGGTGAACTTCTCACCGGCCAGCTTGAACTTGCCCTCGTTGCGGGCGATGAAGCCGAGCAGGATGACGTTGTCCGTGGTGACCGCGTCGACCTGGCCGCTGGCCAGCGCGTCCGCGCACTTCTGGTAGACGTCGAAGACGACGAGCTGCTGGCCCTCGTTGGCCAGGTACCCCTTGATGGTCTCGGCCGGGGTCGAGCCCTGGACCGAGCAGACCTTCTTGTCGCCGGCCTTGAACGAGTCCGGGCCGGTGATCGAGCTGTCGTCGGCGCGCACCATGATGTGCTGGCCCGCGACGTAGTACGGGCCGGCGAAGTCGATGCGCTCCTTGCGCTTGGGGTTGATCGTGTAGGTCGCGATCACGATGTCGGCCTTGCTCTGCTCGATGACCTCTTCGCGGACCGCCGACGGGGTCTCGATGTATTCGATCTTGTCCTCGGGGATGCCGAGCTCGCTGGCGATCGCCTTGCCGATCTCGACGTCGAAGCCGGCCGGCTTGCCGTCCAGACCCTTCAGGCCGAAGCCGGGCTGGTCGAACTTGGTGCCGACGATGATCTTCTGCGCCTTGTTGAGGCGCTCCATCGTGCTGCCGGCCGCGAACTCCTTGCTGCCGGCGCCGGTGTCGCCACCGTCACCGTCGCCGTCACCGCCGCCACAGGCGGCCACGGTCAGTGACAGTGCCGCCACCGTAGCCAGTGTCGCGATACGGGTTACGCGCATTGTGTTTCTCCTCCTCGAAAGAGCCGGCGGCCCGGGGGGCGTGCCTGCCTCTGGTGATGACGCCTCAGTGCGTCAGGATCTTCGACAGGAAGTCCTTGGCCCGGTCGCTGCGGGGGTTGGCGAAGAACTCGTCCGGGGGAGCGTCTTCGACCAGTTGGCCGTCGGCCATGAAGATGACCCGGTTGGCGACGTGGCGGGCGAACCCCATCTCGTGGGTGACCACCACCATCGTCATGCCCTCGCTTGCCAGCGACGCCATGACGTCGAGCACCTCACCGACCATCTCCGGGTCCAGCGCGCTGGTCGGCTCGTCGAAGAGCATCGCCTTGGGCTGCATGGCGAGCGCCCGCGCGATGGCGGCCCGCTGCTGCTGGCCGCCGGAGAGCTGGGCGGGGAACTTGCTGGCCTGGTTGGCGATGCCGACCCGGTCGAGCAGCTTCATCGCCCGGTCGCGGGCGGCGGCCGGCTTCTCGCCCCGGACCTTGATCGGTCCGAGCGAGACGTTGTCGACGATGGTCTTGTGCGCGAACAGGTTGAACGACTGGAACACCATGCCGACCTCGCTGCGCAGCTTGGCCAGCGCCTTGCCCTCGGCCGGCAGGGGCTTGCCGTCGAAAGTGATGGTGCCGCTGTTGATCGGCTCCAGCCGGTTGATCGCCCGGCACAGGGTGGACTTGCCCGAACCCGAGGGGCCGATCACGACGACGACCTCGCCCCGCTTGACGGAGAGGTCTACCTTCTGGAGCACGTGCAGCGGACCGAACCACTTGTCGACCTTGTCGAGCACGATGAGTGGTTCAGCCTTCGTCACCGTCATTCCAACCGCCCTGTCCGGTATTTGATCGAGGACATCAGTCCTGGATTGAGCCACTGTAGGCGGCACGGTGTGTCAGAAAGCAACTCGGATGGTCACGGAGCGATAACACACGCCACAAGGTGCCTCCGAGGCCGGCAACATGATCGTATGGCTTACCCGTCGGCCTCCTCCGCCCTCTGGAACTGGTTGATCGACGCGCCCGTACCGGCGCGCGAGATCCGGGCGGCCCTGGCGGCGGTGCTCGGCCGTCCGGTGGCGGCGTTCGGTGTCGGCAACCCCGGTGAGCTGCCCACCGGTACGGTCCACTGCGACGTCTGGGTCGGCGGCGGCGACTTTCCCGTCCGCGTCGACTGCTACGCCGCACCGGTCGAACCGGCCGAGTCGGCGGTCGCGGCGGCGTTCGCCCGGCGGCTCGGACGCGCCTGCCTCCTGCCCGACGACACCCTCGACCCGGGCCGGCACCTGCTCGCCCAGCCGGACGCGACGATCAGGCCGGTCCATGTGAAGATCACTGAGGGTGAGGACGGCGACGACTACTCACAACTCCGGCTGTGCACGCCCACCGACCCGTGGTGCCGGGACTGGGCCCGGTACGGCCCGTCCCGCTGGGCGCCCGGCGCGGTGATCACCACCCGCGCCGCCGCCTGACCGCGCCGCCCGCCCGCCGGCCCGGACGGTGCCGGGCAGCGCCCGATACTCTGTTTCTGCTATGACTACCGCGCCGAAGAGCAGCGTCCCGCGCACCTACCAGGTGCGGACCTACGGCTGCCAGATGAACGTCCACGACTCCGAGCGGATCTCCGGGCTGCTGGAGGCGGCGGGCTACACCCCCGCCGACGGGTCGACAGACCCCGACGTCGTCATCTTCAACACCTGTGCCGTACGGGAGAACGCCGACAACCGGCTCTACGGCAACCTCGGCCACCTGCGCCCGACCAAGCTCCGCCGGCCCGACATGCAGATCGCGGTCGGTGGCTGCCTGGCCCAGAAGGACCGCGGCGAGATCGTGCGCAAGGCGCCGTGGGTCGACGTCGTCTTCGGCACCCACAACATCGGCTCGCTGCCGGCGCTGCTCGAACGCGCCCGGCACAACGCCGCCGCCGAGGTCGAGATCCTCGAATCCCTCGAGGTGTTCCCGTCGACGCTGCCGGCCCGCCGCGAGTCGACGTACGCCGGTTGGGTGTCGATCTCCGTCGGCTGCAACAACACGTGCACCTTCTGCATCGTGCCGTCGCTGCGCGGCAAGGAGAAGGACCGCCGGCCCGGCGACGTGCTCGCCGAGGTACGCGCCCTGGTCGCCGAGGGCGTGCTCGAGGTGACCCTGCTCGGCCAGAACGTCAACTCGTACGGGGTCGAGTTCGGCGACCGGCTCGCCTTCGGCAAGCTGCTGCGCGCCTGCGGCGACATCGAGGGGCTGGAACGGGTCCGGTTCACCAGCCCGCACCCGAAGGACTTCACCGACGACGTGATCGCGGCGATGGCCGAGACACCCAACGTCTGCCACTCGCTGCACATGCCGTTGCAGTCCGGCTCGGACGACGTGCTGAAGGCGATGCGCCGGTCCTACCGGGCCGAGCGCTACCTCGGCATCATCGACAAGGTCCGGACGGCGATGCCCGACGCGGCGATCACCACCGACATCATCGTCGGCTTCCCCGGCGAGACCGACGCCGACTTCGAACGGACCCTCGACGTGGTCCGCGCCGCCCGGTTCTCGTCGGCGTTCACCTTCCAGTACTCCAAGCGGCCCGGCACGCCAGCGGCCACCATGGACGGCCAACTGCCCAAGCAGGTCGTGCAGGAGCGGTACGACCGGCTGATCGCCTGCGTCGAGGAGATCACCTGGGCGGAGAACCGCAAACTGGTGGGGGAGACCGTCGAGGTGCTGGTCGCGGTCGGGGAGGGCCGCAAGGACCAGGCCACCGGCCGGATGTCCGGCCGGGCCCGGGACGGCCGGCTGGTCCACTTCGGCACCGGCGACCTCGCCGGGCAGATCCGGCCCGGCGACATCGTGCACACCACCGTCACCTACGCCGCCCCGCACCACCTCAACGCCGACGGGGCGCCACTGTCGCACCGCCGGACCCGGGCCGGCGACGCCTTCGAGGCCGGCCGCGCGCCGCGTACCCCCGGGGTCCTGCTCGGACTCCCGACGGTCGGTGCGCCACCCGCGGCGCCGGTCGCGGCCAGCGCCTGCGACCGCTGACCCCGGACACCGAAGAGGGGGCACCGTCCGCGCGGACGGTGCCCCCTCTTTTTCGGTACGTCAGCTCGCCTGCTCGGCGAGGGCCAGGAACTGCTTCTTCGACGCGAGGGCCTGCTCGGCCTCCTTGATCCGCTTCGCGTTGCCGGCGGCCTGGGCCCGGGCCAGCCGCTGCTCGGCCTCGGCCACCTGCTCGCGCATCTGAACCAGCAGCGGGTTCGCCGACGGCTCGGTGCGCCGCCAGGCGGAGTCCATCGCGACGCGTACCTTCTCGTCGATTGCCCGCAGCCGGCGGTCGAGACCGGCCGCCGCCTCCCGGGGCACCCGGCCCGCCTCGTGCCACTGGCCCTGGATCTCGCGCAGCTTGGCCTGTGCCGCGCGCGGGTCGGCGTCGACGTCGAGCGCCTCCGCCTCGGCCAGCAGCGCCTGCTTGCGCTCCAGGTTGCCGCGCTGCTCGGCGTCACGGGCCGAGAAGACCTCGCTGCGCCGGGAGAAGAAGCTGTCCTGCGCGGCGCGGAACCTCTCCCACAGCCGCTGCTCGGCCTCCTTGGACGCCCGCGGCGCGGCCTTCCACTCGCTCATCAGCTCCTTGAGCCGGTTGGCGGTGGCCGCCCAGTCGGTCGACTCGGCCAGCGACTCGGCCTCCCGGACGAGGTCGTCCTTGGCACCCTGGGCCTGCTTGCGCTGGGCGTCGAGGGTGGCGAAGTGCGCCCCGCGCCGCCGGGTGAAACCGTCCCGGGCGGCGGCGAACCGCTTCCACAACTCGCCGTCGGTCTTCTTGTCGACGCCCCGGACGGTCTTCCACTCGTCGAGGATCTCCTTGAGCCGGTCGCCGGCGGACTTCCAGCCGGTCGATTCGGCGGCCAGCTTCTCGGCCTCCTCGACCAGGGCGGTCTTGCGGGCCACCGCCTCGGTCCGGGCCGCGTCCCGGGCGGCCCGCGCCTCGCCCGCCTTCTGCTCGGCGGCGGCGGCGAGCTTGTCGAGCCGCTCGGTGAGCCCGTCGATGTCGCCGACGACGTGTGCCTCGGCGAGCGAGGCCCGCAGCCGCTTGACGGTCGTCAACGAGTGGGCCGCGTCGGCCGCACCCGAGTTGAGCCGCGTCTCGGTCAGATCCACCTCGGTCACCAGGTCGGCAAAGCGGCGCGCGAAGTGGGCCAGACCTTCCTCGGGTGCGCCCGCCTGCCAGGAACCGACGACGCGCTCGCCTTCGGCGGTCTTGACGTAAACCGTGCCGTCCGCGTCAACCCGTCCGAAGGTCGTCCAGTCGCTCATGTGCCCATCCTCGTTCTCCCGGCGCCGCCGGGCGGTTCAGCCCGGCGATGGCCGCCACAGCGCAGTGAGATTGCAGCGAAGTTTCCCAGGGGCATTCTCACAGGTCCGCCCCGGTCCGCGTCGAGCGCCTGAGGGCGACCGTGACCATACGGTGTCCTAGTCGGCCCCGACGGGTGTATGAGCCGGTGTACAGTCGCCGCCCGCTACGGTGGTCGCGTGTCCCTGGTCGCCGCAGCCGTCTGCCCACACCCGCCGGTCATCGTCCCCGACATCGCCGGTCGGGCGGCCTCCGAACTCGACGATCTCCGTGCGGAGTGTGACGCGGCGGTCGCGCGACTCGTCGGTTCCGGTGCCCGTACGATCGTGGTCGTCGGGGCAGATGATGAGCAAAAGACGTATGTATCCCCTTTCATCGGTTCTTTCGCTCCGTGGGGAGCGCCGATGACGGTGACCGTCGGCGCAGCCGCCGCGAACCGTGTTGCCGCCCCTACGGACGGTGCTGCCGCCCCCGCCGACCGGCCGCTGCCGCTCAGCCTGCTCGTCGGCGCCTGGCTCCTCGACCGGGCCGGCCGGCCGTCCACCGGCGCGGCACCCGCGATCGCGATGGAGACGGTGGCCGCCGGACAGACGCCCGCGGACTGCGCCGCCCTCGGCGCCCGGCTCGCCGCCGATGCCGGCGGCGAACCGTGGGCACTGCTGGTGATGGGCGACGCGTCGGCGTGCCGGGGCCAGAAGTCACCCGGATACGACGACCCGCGCGCGCGGGCGTACGACGAGGCGGTCGCCGCGGCCCTGGCCGGCGCGGACGTCGACGCCCTGCTCCACCTCGACCCGGCGCTGTCGGCCGAGCTGCTGGTCGCCGGGCGCGCGCCGTGGCAGGTGCTCGCCGGTGCCGCGGCCACAACCGGCCGACCGTGGCACGGCCGGTTGTCCTACCACGACGCTCCGTATGGCGTTACCTACCTCGTCGCCACCTGGGCCCCGGCGTGACCGCCGCCCCGGACCGGCCGGCGGGCCGGCCCGGCCCGGTCGTGGCGGTCGTCGGGCCGACCGCCGCCGGCAAGTCGGCGCTGAGCATCGCGCTGGCCCACGAACTGGACGGCGAGGTGGTCAACGCCGACTCGATGCAGCTCTACCGGGGCATGGACATCGGCACCGCCAAGCTCACCCCCGCCGAACGCGACGGCGTGCCGCACCACGTCCTCGACATCTGGGACGTCACCGAGCCGGCCAGCGTCGCCGAATACCAGCGCCTGGCCCGCGCCGCCGTCGACGACATCCGGGCCCGGGGTCGGGTCCCGCTGCTGGTCGGCGGCTCGGGACTCTACGTACGCGCCGTACTCGAGGAGTTCGAGTTCCCCGGCACCGACCCGGCCCTGCGGCAGCGGCTGGAGGACGAACTCGCCGCGACCGGCCCGGCACCGCTGTACGCCCGGCTGAGCGCCGCCGACCCGGCCGCCGCCGAGAAGATCCTGCCCGGCAACGGCCGGCGGATCGTGCGCGCCCTGGAGGTGATCGAGCTGACCGGCCGCCCGTTCACCGCCGCCCTGCCCGAACCGAAGCCGTACTACGACAGCGTGCAGCTCGGCGTCGACCTCGACACCGCCGTACTCGACGAGCGGATCGCCCGCCGGGTCGACGCGATGTGGGCGGCCGGCCTCGTCGACGAGACCCGGCGGCTCGCGCGGGTCGGGCTCCGCGACGGCCGTACGGCCGGCCGCGCGCTCGGATACCAGCAGGTCCTGGCCTTCCTCGACGGGGTGGGAACCGAGGCGGACGCGCACGACGAGACGGTACGGCTCACCCGCCGGTTCGTCCGCCGGCAGCGGTCCTGGTTCCGCCGCGACCCCGGCGTCCACTGGCTCGACCCGACCCGCCCCGACCTGCTGCCGGCCGCCCTGACAGCGGTCCGGGCGGATCGGGAATGATGGGACCGTGCAGTTCACCAAAGGCCACGGCACCGGCAACGACTTCGTGATCCTCGACGACCCCGAGGGCCACCTCCCGCTCACGCCGGATCTCGCCGCCGCGCTCTGCGACCGGCGCCGGGGCATCGGCGGTGACGGCGTACTGCGGGTCGTGCGGACCGCCAACCACCCGGCGGCGGCCGGCTACGCCGACCGGGCCGAATGGTTCATGGACTACTGGAACTCCGACGGCTCGCTGGCCGAGATGTGCGGCAACGGCGTACGCGTCTTCACCCGCTACCTGTCCTCGATCGGCGTGACCGGCTCGCCCGACACCGGCCTGCCGGTGGCGACCCGGGCCGGCGTCGTGCACGCACTCGTCGGACCCGACGAGATCGCCGTCGACATGGGTCAACCCCGGGTGTACGGCCGCAGCACCGCGACCCTCGACGGGCTGGTCCTGCCCGGCGCCGCCGTCGACTGCGGCAACCCGCACCTGGTCTGCGCCCTGCCCGCCGGCGTCGAGTTGGCGGCCCTCGACCTCACCCGGGCACCCGAGTTCGACCGGGCGCTGTTCCCGGCCGGCGTCAACGTCGAGTTCGTGACGCCCGGCGAACCGCTCGACGGCACCGACCTGCACACCCTGATGCGGGTGTACGAACGCGGCTCCGCCGAGACCCTGTCGTGCGGGTCGGGCGCCTGCGCCGTCGGAGCGGTGGCGCTGCGCGACGCCGGGCTGGACACCGGAGTGGTGGCGGTCGACGTGCCGGGCGGCCGGCTGACCGTCACCATCGACGAGCGCACCTGCTGGCTGGCCGGGCCCGCCGTCCTGGTCGCCAGGGGCGAGGTCGACGAGACGGCCCTGCGGAGCTGACCCGCCGCTGCGGGCCCGTACCCGGGCATGTTCCCCGCTCTTCAGGGCCTGCGCCCTGCGCTGGCGTGCTCTGCCTGGCGGCGCGCTGCTCGGGGTGCTCCGCGTGGCGGCGCCCTGCTCGGGGCGGGCCGCGCGGGGCGTGTGCCGCTCGGCGGCGTGTGCCGCTCGGCGGCGTGCTGCTCGGTGTGCGCAGCTTGGCGGCGTGCTGCTCGTGGTGTGCGCCGCGGGGGTGTGCGTTGCTCGGGGTGCACCGCGTGGAGGCGCCCGACTTCTGGTGTGCGCCGCCCCGGGCGCCGCTCGGGCGCGCCGATCAAGGACAAATCGTGCCCGCTGTGTCATGGCTGTCGCGCAACAGCTCCGTGATCGACGGGGCGCCTTGATCGTCTGTCGTTCAGACACTCGGAGACCGGCGTGTCGGGTGTCTGAACCGCAGACGATCGAGACCGTCGACGCCGACCGGCCGGAGGCGGGGTATCGCTGTCCGGGCCCACAGCGAATTCGGCGTAACCACAGCGAATTCGCTGTGGAGCTCAGCAGCAACCTTGCCCTGCCCCACCGCACCAATTCATAGGAGCGGAGCGTGGCGTGATCGCGGACACCCGTTGATCGTCTGCTGGTCCGCCGGTCGACACGCCCTGCGGCAACGGCAGACCAGCAGACGATCACGACAGACCGATGGACGATCACGGCAGGGCAGTAACGTCCCCACGACCGGCCACCCGCCGACGGCCGCCACTGCACCGTGACCGCGAACCGGGGTCGCAACCGGCCGGACCACGATCGGCCGGACCACGATCGGCCGGACCACGATCGGCCGGACCACGATCGGCCGGACCACGACCGGCCGGACCACGATCGGGCGGGGCCGCAACCGGCTCGGGCCACGTCCAGCCGGGCCCACGAGCGGCCGGACGCGTCCGGCCAGGGGCGCAACCGGCCTGCTCGTCGCCCAGCCGGCCCGCTCGTCGCGTAACCACCCCGCATCCCCGCATCCCGCCACCCCACTGGCGGAACCCAGCCCCACCGGGAGGAGAGACGCAGCCCCACCGGGAGAAGAAACCCAGCCCACCCGCCGATCGAGGAGTAGTCGTGGCGCTTTTGCCCGGTTCAGACCCCGATTACCCCAAGATCGACGGACAGGGGGTGGGGCTGTGGGAGAAGGCTGAGCGGCGAGGGCGGCGAGGTCAGTTGGCCAGGGGCGGGGTGGGGGCGGCGGCTTCGGCGGCCATCTCGGGCAGGTCGGTCGGGCCGGAACTGGCGACCGCCGGTGCCTGGGCGGCGGCCCGTACGGCGGCGGCCACGGCGGGCGCGACCCGGGCGTCGAAGACGCTCGGCACGATCACGGTCGGGTTGATTTTCTCTTCGCCGACCACGTCCGCGATGGCCCGGGCCGCGGCGATCGCCATCTCCTCGGTGAACTGCTCGGCGTGCGCGTCGAGCATGCCGCGGAACACCCCGGGGAAGGCGAGCACGTTGTTGATCTGGTTGGGCTGGTCGGAGCGGCCGGTGGCGACGACTGCGGCGTGCTTGCGGGCCTCCCGCGGGTCGACCTCGGGGTCGGGGTTGGCCAGCGCGAAGACGATCGAGTCGGGGGCCATCGTGGCGATGTCGTCGCCGGTGAGCAGGTTGGGGGCGCTGACCCCGATGAAGACGTCGGCGCCGCGGATGGCGCCGCGCAGGTCGCCGGCGTACCCGTCGCGGTTGGTGTTCTCGGCCAGCCACTGCCAGGCCGGGTTGAGGTCGGGCAGGCCGGGGTGGAGGGCGCCCTGACGGTCGTACGCGATGATGTCGCCGACGCCCTGGCGCAGCAGCAGCTTCATGATCGCGGTGCCGGCCGCGCCGGCACCGGAGACGACGACGCGGACGTCGGCCAGTTTCTTGCCGACGACGCGCAGCGCGTTGGTCAGCGCGGCGAGCACGCAGATGGCGGTGCCGTGCTGGTCGTCGTGGAAGACCGGGATGTCCAGCAGGTCACGCAGCCGGGCCTCGATCTCGAAGCAGCGCGGCGCGGCGATGTCCTCCAGGTTGATGCCGCCGTACGCCGGCGCGATCGCCCGCACGATGGCGACGATCTCGTCGGGGTCCTGGGTGTCGAGCACGACCGGCCAGGCGTCGACGCCGCCGAAGCGCTTGAAGAGGGCGGCCTTGCCCTCCATGACGGGAAGGGACGCGGCCGGGCCGATGTTGCCGAGTCCGAGGACCGCGGATCCGTCGGTGACGACGGCGACCGTGTTGCGTTTGATGGTCAGCCGGCGGGCGTCGTCCGGGTTCTCGGCGATGGCCAGGCAGACCCGCGCGACACCGGGGGTGTACGCCCGGGACAGTTCGTCACGGGTGCGCAGCGCCACCTTCGGGGAGACCTCGATCTTGCCGCCGAGGTGCAGCAGGAACGTCCGGTCGGACACCTTGCGTACGTCGACCCCGGGCAGGTCGACCAGTGCCTTGACGACCTGGTCGGCGTGGGCGGAGTCGGCGGTGTCGCAGGTCAGGTCGACCACGACGGTGGCCGGGTCGGAGTCGACGACGTCCAGGGCGGTGACGATGGCGCCCGCATCACCGACGCAGGTGGTGAGCCGGCCGATCGCCGAGGCGTCGGCGGTGACGCCGATCCGGATCGTGATCGAGAAGCCGGCGCTGGGCAGGCGGGTCGTCGCCACGGGGGTTCCCTCCGTCGTTGGATGCGGCCGGCGGGCCGCGGGGAATGTCACGCGGCCGGCGCGGGCCGCGGACGGGCGGCCAGCGGCCGCCACATGGCATTGTCGCGCGACGCGGTCGGGGCGTCGCCGACCCCCGGGTTACCGGTGAGTCACCTCATTTCCGCGACCGCCGCCGGTGGCCGGAATGGCGGCGGCGCGCCGGCATTTATGGATGCGGTGGGCGCGTCGGCGTGTCACGATCGAAGCCTGAGGAGGCAACTTTTGCGTACATACCGGGCCGACGAGTCGGCCGTCCCCACCTTCGACCTCGACGACGACACCGAGGCCACGACGGGTGAACTCGAGCTGGAGGACCGTAACGCGCTGCGCCGCGTAGCCGGTTTGTCCACCGAGCTCACCGACGTCACCGAGGTCGAATACCGGCAGTTGCGGCTGGAGCGGGTCGTCCTGGTCGGGGTCTGGACCGATGGTTCGGTCACCGACGCGGAGAACTCCCTCACCGAACTGGCCGCGCTCGCCGAGACCGCCGGCTCCCAGGTCCTGGAGGGGCTCATCCAGCGCCGGGGCCGACCCGATCCGGCCACCTACATCGGCCGGGGCAAGGTCGGCAGCCTGGGCGACGTCGTCGTGTCCAGCGGCGCCGACACCGTCATCTGCGACGGGGAACTCTCCCCGTCCCAGCTCCGCAACCTGGAGCAGCAGGTCAGGGTCAAGGTCATCGACCGTACGGCCCTGATCCTCGACATCTTCGCCCAGCACGCCAAGAGCAAGGAGGGCAAGGCGCAGGTGGAGCTGGCCCAGCTCGAATACCTGCTGCCCCGGCTGCGTGGTTGGGGTGAGGCGCTGTCGCGGCAGAGCGGCGGTAGCGCCCGCGGCGGCGGTGCCGGCGGCGGCGTCGGCCTGCGCGGTCCCGGTGAGACGAAGCTGGAGACCGACCGCCGACGGATCCGCACCCGCATCGCCCGGCTGCGCCGGGAGATCAAAGGCATGCGGACCGTACGCCAGACCAAGCGGGCCCGCCGGTCGCGCAACGAGGTGCCGGCCGTGGCCATCGCCGGCTACACCAACGCCGGCAAGTCCAGCCTGCTCAACCGGCTGACCGGTGCCGGGGTGCTGGTCGAGGACGCGCTGTTCGCCACCCTCGACCCGACCACCCGCCGGGCGCAGACCGGCGACGGCCGGGTCTACACCCTGTCGGACACGGTCGGCTTCGTCCGGCACCTGCCGCACCAGATCGTCGAGGCGTTCCGCTCGACGCTGGAGGAGGTCGCCGACGCCGATTTGGTCGTGCACGTCGTCGACGGGGCACATCCCGACCCCGAGGAGCAGGTCCGCGCCGTACGCGAGGTGCTCGCCGAGGTCGGCGCCGACCGGCTGCCCGAGCTGCTGGTCGTCAACAAGACCGACGCCGCCGACGAGGAAACCCTGCTGCGGCTCAAGCGGGAGTGGCCGGACGCCGTCCTCGTCTCCGCCCGGGCCAACCGGGGCATCGACGAACTCCGGTCGGTGATCGAGAGCCGGCTGCCGCGGCCGGCCGTCGAGGTCCGGGCGGTGCTGCCGTACGACCGGGGTGACCTGGTCGCCCGGGTGCACCGCCGGGGCGAGGTGCTCGGCACCTCCCACCTGCCGGAGGGCACGCTGTTGCACGTACGCGTCGACGAGGCTCTCGCCGCCGAACTGGACCCCTTCCGGGCCGACGGAAAGCGCTGAGTTGTTGCACCCAGCGTGATTGATCACGGCGTAACACAGGGGTCGCGCGCAACGTGCGACACTGGGCGAATGCGGCGTGTCATGTCAGGGGTCGTGGTTGCCTGCGGCCTGGTCGGGATCGGCTTGGCGCTCACCGGAGGACCGGTGGCGGCCGCACCGACACCCAGTCCGTCCGGGGCTCCCGAGGTGCCGAAGGCGTCCGGCGAAGAGGTCTGCACGGTCACCGACAACCGCACGCGGGAGCTCTCCGGCATCATCGCCACCGAGAGCGGCTACATCGTCGTCAACGACGGCACCGACATCCAGTCCCGCAAACGGGTCTTCTTCCTCGACGACAAGTGCAAGGTCGTCAAGGACGTCTCGTTCCCGAGCAGTCCGCGCGACCCCGAGGACCTGGCGTTGTCGCCGGACGGCAACACCGTCTGGATCGCCGACATCGGCGACAACGCCACCAACGACGAGCGCCGGCCGCACGTCGCGCTGTGGAGCATGCCGGTCGACGGGTCGACCCGGCCGGTGATCCACCGGGTCGCCTACCCCGAGCGCGAGCCGCGGGACGCCGAGGCGCTGCTGATCGCGGCCGACGGCACGCCGGTCATCGTCTCCAAGACGACCGGCAAGGCCGAGATCTTCGTACCCGAGGGGCCGTTGCAGGCCAACAACGAAGAGCCGGTGTCGATGCGCAAGGCCGGCGAGCTCACCCTGCCCCGGACCCAGACCGAGAACCCGCTGCTCGCGGCCGGCCGGCTCACGGTCACCGGCGCGGCCCGCTCGGCCGACGGCCGCAAGGTCGTGCTGCGTACGTACGCGGACGCCTTCGAGTGGGACGTGCCCGACGGCGACATCGTCAAGGCGCTGACCACCGGTACGCCCCGGGTCACCCCGCTCGCCGACGCGTTCGGCGAGGGGATCAGCTTCAGCGCCGACGGCTCGAAGTACGTGACGGTCTCCGACGTCGGCACCCTCGGCGACGACTCCGACGTGATCATCATGAGCTACACCCCGACCAGGGTGGAGGCCACGCCGGCCGGGGACGACCCGGCCGGCGGCAACGAGCAGTCGTGGTTCGACACGCTGAGCCTCCAGGACATCACCTACCTGATCGCCGCGGTCGGCGTGGTCGGCGCGCTGATGGTCGGTGCCGGCATCTTCGGCATCGTCCAGGCCCGCCGGCGCGGCGGCAAGACCGCCGCCGAGCCGCCGAAGAAGGTCGGCCGGCAGCCGGTGAAGGGGGCTGTCGCGCCGCCACCGGACCGCCGGCGGGGCGACGACTTCGACCGCTCCGGCCCGGTGGACGACCGGGCGGGCGGCGGTGTCTACGGTGGCCGGCCGGGCGGCGGCGGGCGTTCGGCCGGTGGTGGCGGCGTCTACGGCGGCCGGTCCGGAGCCGGCGGCGCGACCGGCGGCTCGACCGGTGGTGGCGGCGTCTACGGCGGGCGTTCGGCCGGTGGTGGCGGCGTCTACGGCGGCGGCACCCGGGACGGCGGTTCGTCGGGCGGCCGCGGTGGCGGTGGCGGTGTCTACGGCGGCGGCCGCGACTACCAGGACGGCGGCGATTCCCGCGGTGGCTGGGACCGCCGCGACGACCCCGAACCGTATGGCGACCCGCGGCGGCGCCCCGCCGGCGGGAGCTCGCCCGGACGGGCCCGCCCGGGCGACTATCCGCCGGCCGGCTACGACGACCACGCCGGGGCGTACGGGCCGGCGCAGGGCCACCACCCGCACTGACCGTCAGGCCGTCGGTGGTCCGGGCGGGCGGCCCCGACCACCGACGGCACCGTGCCTCAGATGCGGCGGAGCACCGCCACGACCCGGCCCATGATGGTGGCGTCGTCGCCGGGGATCGGGTCGAAGGCCGGGTTCTGCGGCATCAGCCAGACGTGCCCGTCGCGCAGCCGGTAGGTCTTCACCGTGGCTTCGCCGTCGAGCATCGCCGCGACGATCTCGCCCGAGTTGGCGTTCGGCTGCTGGCGTACGACCACCCAGTCGCCGTCGCAGATCGCCGCGTCGAGCATCGAGTCGCCCTTGACCTGGAGCATGAAGACCTCGCCCTCGCCGACGAGTTCGCGGGGGAGCGGGAAGACGTCCTCGACCGCCTGCTCGGCGAGGATCGGCCCACCGGCGGCGATCCGGCCCAGCATCGGCACGTACGCCGGCTTGGGCCGCTGCGCCCGGGCGGCCTCGTCGTCGACCAGGTCGTTCGGCGGGCGTACGTCGACCGCCCGCGGGCGGTTGGGGTCGCGGCGCAGGAAGCCCTTGCGTTCCAGTTCCTTGAGCTGGTAGGCGACGCTGGACGGGGAGACCAGGCCGACGGCCTCGCCGATCTCACGCACGCTCGGCGGGTAGCCGTAGCGCTCCACCCAGTCGCGGATGAACTCCAGGATGCGTCGTTGCCGGGCGGTGAGGTCCGGGGTGGCGAGGTCGGGGAAGGTGCTCACCACCGGGGTCACCGCCCGTAGGTTGGGCGCGCTGGCGCGGGCCCGGGCCGGACCCTTGCGGCGGGTGGTCGCCGGTGCCGGAGCGAGATCCTTCTGCGGTTGCTGCTGCCGGCTCGTCCGGTCGTCGGTCGACACGTCCGTCCTCCCTGGTCGGCGTCGGGTGCCTTGTCGGCTCGTGGTGCGTATCGGGGGGTGGTGCTGAGCGGTTGTGTTCGTGGGGCCGGTCGGTTTCGCTGGGGTGATCGGATCGCCCTGTCGCGGAATCGGTGGGCTCCGGTCGCTCATGACCGTATCGGTGGGATCGGCCAGTTTCAAACATCTGTACGACGTGGCGTCGGCGTGTCGCTTGCGAATGCTCGACATCAGTACACGTGTTCTGATAGACCCATCGTACGCGCGTTCGAACGATGGTCGTAGGATCTTGGAGGTGACCATGGTGTCGGTGCAGGTCGCGCCGGCCCGGAAGGCGCCGCGGCTGAGGCTCACCCGTCGCGGTCGGGTTGTGGTGGTGCTGTTCTTCGTGTTGGTGGCGGCCGCGGTCGCGGCCCTGGGGACGCCGCCGGCGCGGGCCTCGGATGGGTCCGTGGCCGGCGTGCCGGTAACCGCAGAGCGACCCCATCTGTTGGATGGGTGACGACGCGCCGCGACCGGCCCGTCAACTTGACCGGCGCCCCTCGGCGGCATACGGTCGACCCCTAGATGTAGTAGTCACAGGGATGTAAGTCAGCCACAGGTTGGGTTTCCAGACTGTCACCGGGATCTTCCAAGGTGTCATCGGAAGCTCCGGTTGGCGCTGAGCACAGGTCGGCCCGACGGCCCACCGCACCTCCGCACGCACCACCGACAGCGACGTTCGCCGCCCGGCGGCCGGCCGCTGTCCCGTGGCGTGCGCGGACCTCGGTGGGGCGGCGCGGCCCACCGGCGGAAGGGAGACTCGGCGATGCGGTGCCCGTACTGCCGGCACGCCGACTCGCGGGTCGTCGACTCACGCGAGGCCGACGACGGCCAGCTCATCCGCCGGCGGCGGTCCTGCCCCGAGTGCGGCAAGCGGTTCACCACCCACGAGGAGGCGGTGCTGGCCGTGGTCAAGCGCAGCGGCGTCACCGAGCCGTTCAGCCGCCTGAAGATCATCGGCGGTGTCCGTAAGGCGTGCCAGGGCCGGCCGGTCGACGACGACGCGATCGCCCTGCTCGCCCAGAAGGTCGAGGAGACCGTACGGGCCAAGGGCGCGGCCGAGCTGCCCAGCCACGAGGTCGGCCTGGCCATCCTCGGGCCGCTGCGCGAACTGGACGAGGTGGCCTACCTGCGGTTCGCCAGCGTCTACCGCTCGTTCGAGTCGCTCGACGACTTCGAACGCGAGATCGAGGCGCTGCGGGTCGCCGCGGCCGAACGGTTCCGGACCGCGAACGGGGCGGGAGCCGCCGGCGTGGCGCCGGCCGCTGACCGGACCAGCTGATTTTCATCCCGATCGTTGCGCGGCGGGTGCCGCGTGTGTCAAGGGGGCTATGAGATGTCGGGGGAGAGCGTGACGACGAGCAAAGGGCGCACACGGACCGTGAGCACGGCGGGGCTCAAGGTCGAACGGGTCTGGACGACCGAGGGGGTCCACCCGTACGACGAGGTGACCTGGGAGCGGCGCGACGTCGTCATGACCAACTGGCGGGACGGCTCGGTCAACTTCGAGCAGCGGGGCGTGGAATACCCGACCTCGTGGAGCGTCAACGCCGCCAACATCGTCACCACCAAGTACTTCCGGGGCGCGGTCGGCACCCCCGAGCGGGAGTGGTCGCTGCGCCAGCTCATCGACCGGGTCGTCAAGACCTACCGGAAGGCGGGTGAGGAACACGGCTACTTCGCCTTGCCGAAGGACGCCGAGATCTTCGAGCACGAGCTGACCTCGATGCTGCTCAACCAGGTCTTCAGCTTCAACTCGCCGGTCTGGTTCAACGTCGGCACCCAGTCGCCGCAGCAGGTCAGCGCCTGCTTCATCCTCGCCGTCGACGACTCGATGGACTCGATCCTCGACTGGTACAAGGAGGAGGGGCTGATCTTCAAGGGCGGCTCCGGCTCCGGGGTCAACCTGTCGCGGATCCGGTCCTCCCGCGAGCTGCTCTCCAGCGGCGGCACCGCCTCCGGCCCGGTGAGCTTCATGCGTGGCGCCGACGCCTCGGCCGGCACGATCAAGTCCGGCGGCGCCACCCGGCGGGCCGCCAAGATGGTCATCCTCGACGTCGACCACCCCGACATCGAGGAGTTCGTCGTCACCAAGGCCCGCGAGGAAGACAAGATCCGCGCGCTGCGGGACGCCGGTTTCGACATGGACCTCGGCGGCGCCGACATCGTCAGCGTGCAGTACCAGAACGCCAACAACTCGGTCCGGGTCTCCGACGAGTTCATGCGCGCCGTCGAGACCGGGGGCACGTTCGACCTGCGGGGCCGGCTGAACGGCGAGGTCATCGAGACCATCGACGCCAAGGACCTCTTCCGCAAGATCGCCCTGGCGGCCTGGGAGTGCGCCGACCCCGGCCTGCAGTACGACGACACGATCAACGACTGGCACACCTGCCCGGAGACCGGCCGGATCACCGCGTCCAACCCGTGCTCGGAATACCTGCACCTGGACAACTCGTCGTGCAACCTGGCCTCGCTCAACCTGATGAAGTTCCTCCGCGCCGACGGCGGGTTCGAGGTCGAGCGGTTCGTCAGGTCGGTCGAGTTCGTCATCACCGCGATGGACATCTCGATCTGCTTCGCCGACTTCCCGACCGAGAAGATCGGTGACACCACCCGCGCCTACCGGCAGCTCGGCATCGGCTACGCCAACCTCGGCGCCCTGCTGATGGCCTCCGGCCTGCCGTACGACTCCGACGGCGGCCGGTCGCTGGCCGCCGCCATCACCTCGCTGATGCACGGCACCGCCTACCGCCGCTCCGCCGAGCTGGCCGGCATCGTCGGCGCGTACGACGGCTACGCCCGCAACGCCGAGCCGCACAAGCGGGTCATGCGCAAGCACGCCGCCGCCAACGACGAGATCAAGCCGACCGGCACCGTCGCCACCGCGATCGTCCGCGAGGCCACCAAGCAGTGGACCGTCGGCAACAAGATCGGTGACAAGTCGGGCTGGCGCAACGCCCAGGCGTCGGTGCTCGCCCCGACCGGCACCATCGGCCTGATGATGGACTGCGACACCACCGGCGTCGAGCCCGACCTGGCCCTGGTCAAGTTCAAGAAGCTGGTCGGCGGCGGCTCGATGCAGATCGTCAACCAGACCGTGCCGCGCGCCCTGCGCAGCCTCGGCTACCCCGAGGAGCAGGTCGAGGCGATCGTCGAGCACATCGCCGACAACGGCCACGTGGTCGACGCCCCCGGCCTCAAGCCCGAGCACTACGCGGTCTTCGACTGCGCCATGGGTGAGCGGTCGATCGCCCCGATGGGCCACGTGCGGATGATGGCGGCGGTGCAGCCGTTCATCTCCGGCGCGATCTCCAAGACGGTCAACATGCCGGAGGCGGCCACCGTCGAGGACGTCGAGAAGATCTACTTCGAGGGCTGGAAGCTCGGCCTCAAGGCGCTGGCGATCTACCGCGACAACTGCAAGGTCGGGCAGCCGCTGTCGGCGGCCAAGCCGGCCAAGGCCGCTGCCGAGGCGGCACCGGCCGTCACCGCGGCCGCGGAGCCGGAGAAGGTCATCGAATACCGGCCGGTCCGCAAGCGGCTGCCGAAGAAGCGTCCGTCGGAGACGGTCTCCTTCTCGGTCGGCGGTGCCGAGGGCTACCTCACCGCGTCGTCGTACCCCGACGACGGCCTCGGCGAGGTCTTCCTCAAGATGTCGAAGCAGGGCTCGACCCTCGCCGGCGTGATGGACGCCTTCTCGGTCGCCATCTCGATCGGCCTCCAGTACGGCGTGCCGCTGGAGACGTACGTCAGCAAGTTCACCAACATGCGCTTCGAGCCGGCCGGCATGACCGACGACCCGGACATCCGGATGGCCGCCTCGGTGATGGACTACATCTTCCGCCGGCTGGCGCTGGACTTCCTGCCGTACGAGCGCCGCGCCGAACTCGGCATCTTCACCGCCAAGGAGCGGGCCGCGCAGCTGCGCGCCGAGGCCGAGGCGGAGGCCGCGGCGAGCGTCGACCTGACCGGAATGGCGGCGTCGGCGCCGATCGAGACGAAGAGCGACACCGACCCCGCCCCAGCGGCGCCGGCCGAGACGGTGGCGAAGCCGGTCGCGGCGGTCGGCTCGACCACCGAACTGCTGGAGGCGGTGACCAGCAAGGCGGCCGACGCGCCGCTCTGCTTCACCTGCGGCACCAAGATGCGCCCGGCCGGTAGCTGCTACGTCTGCGAGGGCTGCGGCTCCACCTCCGGCTGCAGCTGAGCGCCTGACGCCGCTGGCGGTCGAACGGTTCGACGACGGCCGGCTCCGGGACCACGTACGGTCCCGGAGCCGGCCGTCGGCCGTCGGTCAGCCACGGGTCCACCTTCTGACCGTGGCGGGTCGGATCGCGGCCGCCACGCCGACTAGCCTGCCCGGGTGTCTGATCACGCGTTCCTCGCCACCACCCGTGACTCGTACGACTCCATGGCCGTCGACTACGCCGAGTGGCTTCGTTCCGACCTGGACGAGCGCCCCCTCGACCGGGCCTTGCTGGCCATCTTCGCAGAGCGGGTACGCGCCACCGGCAACCTGTCCGTCGCCGATGTCGGCTGTGGTCCGGGTCGGGTCACGATCCTGCTGGACCGGCTGGGGCTGGACGCGTCCGGTATCGATCTTTCGCCGGGAATGATCGCGCTGGCCCGCCGTACGTATCCGGGGTTGCGGTTCGAGGTCGGGTCGATGCTGGCCCTGGACCTGCCGGATGCCTCGCTCGGCGGGCTGCTCGCCTACTACTCGATCATCCACGTCCCGTGGGAGTTGCGGCCCGCCATCTTCGCCGAGTTTCGCCGGGTGTTGGCTCCCGGCGGGCAGCTGATGCTGGCCTTCCAGGTCGGCGACGACCGGAGCCACCACACCGAGGCGTTCGGTCGGCCGGTCGACCTGGCCTTCCACCGGCAGCGGCCGGAGGAGGTCGCCGACCTGCTGCGGGACGCCGGCTTCGAGCCGTGGGCCACGACGGTGAAGGAGCGCGAGGGGACGGAGAAGACCCCGCAGGGCCTGGTGATCGCGCACAAGCGGGGTGCGGGCAGCCCGGGCTGACCCGGTGGTTCGGAACACGACGAGGGGGAGGCGACGGTGCGTCGCCTCCCCCTCGTGTCGTGCCGTACGGCGTCAGTGCATGCCCGCGCCCGTGGCGGCGGCGCGCTCCTCTTCCTCGAGGCGTTCCGCGCCGGTCTTGGTCTTCAGCGGCTTCTCCTTGATGAACAGCACCGCGACCAGGGCGAGCACCGCGAACGGGGCGGCGACCAGGAAGAGGTCACCGGTGGCGGTGCCGTAGACGTCCTGCACGATGCGCAGCACCGGCTCGGGCAGCATGGAGAGGTCGGGTACGGCGTGGCCGCCACCCTCGGTGCCGCCGCCCGCGGCGTCGCCGAGCTGTTCGGTCATCAGACTGTTGACCCGGTTGGCCAGTACGGCGCCCAGGGCGCTGACCCCGACCGTGCCGCCCATGCTGCGGAAGAACGTCAGCGCGGAGGTGACCGCGCCGAGTTCGGCCGCGGGCACGTCGTTCTGCGCGGCGAGCACCAGGTTCTGCATGATCATGCCGACCCCGATGCCGAGCAGGGCCATGTAGATCGACAGCACCAGGATCGAGGTCTGCGCGTCGAGGGTGGACAACAGCACCAGGCTGACGACCATGATTGCGCTGCCGGCGACCAGGTATCCCTTCCAGCGGCCGTACTTGGTGATCAGGCCGCCGGCGACGGTCGACGACACCAGCAGGCCGAAGATCATCGGCAGGCTCATCAGGCCGGCGACGGTCGGCGACTTACCCAGCGAGAGCTGGAAGTACTGGGACAGGAAGACGGTGCCACCGAACATGGCCACGCCGACCAGGATGCTGGCGACGATGGCGAGGGCGACGGTGCGGTTGCGGAAGATGTCCAGCGGGATGATCGGCTCCTCGGCCCGCGACTCGACCAGCACCGCGAGGGCGAGCAGGACGACGCCGGCGGTGACCAGTCCGGCGGTCCAACCGGAGAGCCAGTCGAACTGGTTGCCGGCCAGGGTCGACCAGATCAGCAGGGTGGACACGCCGGCGGTGATCAGCAGCGCACCCAGGTAGTCGATCTTGACCTGGCGCTTCACGACCGGAAGCTTGAGGGTCCGCTGGAGCAGCAGGATCGCGCCGAGGGCGATCGGCACGCCGATGAAGAAGCACCAGCGCCAGCCGAGCCACGACGTGTCCACCAGTACGCCGCCGATCAGCGGGCCGGCGATGGTGCCGACGCCGAACACGGCGCCGAACAGGCCGGCGTAGCGGCCCAGTTCGCGCGGGGAGATCATCGCGGCCATGATGATCATGGCAAGGGCGGTGAGGCCACCGGCGCCGATGCCCTGCACGACCCGGCTGAAGATCAGAACCTCGACGTTCGGGGTGAAGCCGGCGATCAGCGACCCGACGACGAACAGCCCGAGCGAGATCTGGATCAGCAGTTTCTTGCTGTAGAGGTCGGCCATCTTGCCCCACAGCGGCACGGTGACCGTCATGGCGAGCAGTTCGGACGTCACAACCCAGGTGTAGACGGACTGGCTGCCGCCGAGGTCGGAGATGATGCGCGGCAGGGCGTTGGCCACCACGGTGCTGGCCAGGATGCCCACGAACATGCCCATCATCAGCCCGGACAGGGCTTCCAGCACCTCCCGGCGGTTCATCTTCCCGCTGTCCGCAGCGGTGAGTGGCGCTGAGGCTGTCGCAGTCATACGGTCGTCTCTCTCAAGCGGCGCGTCGGGGCGCGGGTCGAACAGGTCGGTGACCGGCCCCACGGGGACCGGTCGCGCGGTGGTGGTGCCGGTCAGACCGGCGTGCGCGGTGTCGGGTGGCCGGTCGGACCGGCCGGGTCGGTGGCGGGGGCCGCCAGGCCGGCGGCGAGCAGGTCGAAGGCTTCGTCGACCAGGGCGGGCAGTGGCCTGGACTCGCCTTCGGCGCACCAGCGGGCCAGGGCGACGCGTACCGCCGTGCCGACGGCGGCCGCAACCAGGTGAGGGTACGCGGACCGGCCGACATCCGCGCCGAGTTTTTCGGCGATCGCGTTGGTGAGTTCTCTCTCTTCGACCTGGCCGAGACTGGTCAGCCGGGCGAGGAGTTGCGGGCTGCTGCCGATGACCGACATCCGCAGTCGCCAGCCCTCCTTGTCGTCCTCCAGCCTGGCCAGTTCCTCGTGGACCGCGAGCCGCAGCGCCTCGAGCGGGCTCAGGTGCGCCGGTGCGTCCTGGACCCGGTCCCGCAGGCGCTGCCCAGCCAGCCGGTCACGGCCGGTGATCGCCTCGTCCTTGCTGGAGAAGTAGTTGAAGAAGGTGCGCGACGACACGTCGGCCGCGTCGCTGATCTCCTCGACGGTCACCTGCTCGACGCCCCGCTCGGCGGCGAGTCGGAGCGCCGCGTTGATGAGCGCGTCCCGGGTCTCCCGCTTCTTGCGGTCGCGACGGCCGGTGGGGGCCGTGCCGGGACTGGTCATGGCAACAGCGTAGGGAGCTTGGTTCATTCCCCGCAAAGTTTCACGGTGTGAAAGGAAACACGGGGGCCGGTCGGTCGGGATCGCATGGGCCGTCCGGTGGAGCGGGCCTCGGAAGAAGGGTGCCAACTCGCGGATCACCCTGGCGGCTCGGCGTAGCGCGGCTACGTTGGATGTACTAACCGCTACTCAACGTGCACCCTGGGTAGCTGAAATGCGGTAGAAAGGGGCGGTTCGTGACTCGCTCGACGGCAATCGCCGAACGGGAACGCCCCGTCGACGACCTGGCCGGCCTGCGTGCCATCGCCGCGCTCGTCGCCGACGAGGTCGACCCACGGCCCGTCGCCGACCGACGGGGATCCGAACGGCAGCGACTCACCCGGCTCGGCGAGACACTCCAGGACCGGCTGGTGCCACCACCCGTACCCGAGGTGCCCGGCATGCAGGCCGCGGCCTACTACCGCCCGGCGCACGGCGAACCGGTCGGTGGCGACTTCTACGACGTCTTCCCGCTCGGTGACGGCAGCTGGGGGATGTTCCTCGGCGACGTCGTCGGCAAGGGCTCCGGCGCCGCCGCGCTCACCGCGCTCACCCGCTACACCCTGCGTACGGCCACCACCCTCGACCTGGGCCCCGCCGACGCGCTCGCCCGCCTCAACGCGATCCTGACCGACAAGCTGCGCGACGACGTACTGCTGTGCACCGCCACCGTCGCCCGGCTGCGGCCACCCACCCGCGCCGGCGGGCCCGCCTCGGTCGTCGTCGCCAGCGCCGGCCACCCCGCGCCCATCGTCACCCGCCGTGGCCACGCCCGGCCGGTGGACTGCACGGGGTTGATCGCCGGCTGCCTGCCCGGTGCCGTCTACCGGGTCGTCGAGATCCGGCTGGAGCCCGGCGACGCGCTGGTCTTCTACTCCGACGGGGTCACCGACGCCAAGCTGGGCGGCGGTCGGCTGGAGGTGGAAGGGCTCTGCCGGCTCCTGCGCAGCTCGGCCCGGCCGACCGCGCCGGCCGTCGTGCACCGGCTCGAGGGACTGCTGACCGCCGCCGCCGTCGACGTACCGGACGACGCCGCCGCCCTGGTCGTGAGCGTGCCCGCCTGACGGGTCGTACCCGGGCCGGAGTCGGCCCGACAGCGGTCGGGCGTAGGGTCGGAGGGTGCGTGGGGAGCGGCGGTTGTCACCGGCCGGCCGGCCGTTGACCGAACCGCATCCGGCACGGCTGGCCCCCGACCATCCGGCCCGGGACCGGATCCTCGCCGCCCACGCCGCGGCGCTCCGCGGCGGCGACGCCGGCTATCGGGATCCCGACACCGGACTGTTCGTGCTGACCGCGGCCTTCCTGGCCAGGCGGGGGACCTGCTGCGGACGGGGGTGCCGGCACTGCCCGTACGTCGACGACGAGCCGCCCGGTGGACCGGCCCCCGACCCCACGCCCAGCCGGTAGCGTGCGCCCATGGCGAGATACGTGGTGATCGGTGCCGGCATCGTCGGGCTGGCGACCGCCCACCGGCTCACCGAGGAACATCCCGACGCCCAGGTGACCGTGCTGGAGAAGGAACCGCGGGTGGCGGCCCACCAGACCGGCCACAACTCCGGGGTGATCCACGCCGGCGTCTACTACAAGCCGGGCAGCCTCAAGGCCAGGCTGTGCCGGGCCGGCAGCGCCTCGATGGTGCGGTTCTGCGCCGAGCACGGCATCCCGGTCGAGGTGTGCGGCAAGCTGATCGTGGCCACCGACGAGTCCGAGGTGCCCCGGCTGCGCGCCCTGCACGAGCGGGCCGTCGCCAACGACCTGCCGGTCCGGCTGATCAGCGGCGAGCAGGCCCGGGAGTACGAGCCGCACGTGCGCGGCGTCGCCGCCTTGCACGTCGCGTCGACCGGCATCGTCGACTTCACCGCGGTCTGCACGACGCTCGCCGCACTCGTCGAGAAGGCCGGGGCGCGGGTCCGCCTCGGCACCCGGGTCACCGCGCTGACCACCCGGGGCGCGGAGCAGGTCGTCGGCACCACCGACGGTGACGTGGTCGCCGACGTCGTGGTCAACTGCGCCGGCCTGTACGCCGACCGGATCGCCCGCCTGGCCGGCGTCGTCCCGCCCGCGCGCATCGTGCCGTTCCGCGGCGAGTACTTCGAGCTGCGGCCGGACCGGCGGGACCTGGTCCGTGGGCTGATCTATCCGGTGCCCGACCCACGGTTCCCGTTCCTCGGCGTACACCTGACCCGGATGATCGACGGCTCGGTGCACGCCGGGCCCAACGCCGTACTGGCCACCGCCCGCGAGGGCTACTCGTGGCGACGGTTCGACGTGCGCGACGTCGCCGACCTGGCCGGCTATCCGGGGCTGTGGCGGCTGGCACGCGGGCACCTCGGGTACGGCCTGACCGAGGTACGCCGCTCGCTGTCCCGCCGCCGGTTCGCGGAAAGCCTGGCCCGGCTGGTGCCGGAGGTGACCGCCGCGGACCTGGTGCCCAGTGCCGCCGGCGTACGCGCCCAGGCGATCGCGCCCGACGGCGGGCTCGTCGACGACTTCCTGATCCTCCGCCGCGACCGCCAGGTGCACGTGCTCAACGCGCCGTCGCCGGCCGCGACCAGCTCTCTGGAGATCGCACGGCACATCGTCGCCGGCCTGCCGGCACCGGCCGCCGGCTAGAGCGGACACGCCGGGCGGTACCGGACTTTCGTGACGGCGCCGGAGTGCGTACGGTGTCCGACGGACCGCCGCGCCGGCGGCCGTACGTCTGGAGGTGGCCAGTGCGCGCACGCACCGGCATGATCGGCATGGGTCTCTTTCTGCTGGCCGGGTGCGGATCCGACGCCGCGGCCGTACCGCCGCCACCGGCACCGCCGCCCGTGGTCACCGCCCTGCCGGCATCGATCGCCGGCGGCGCGTGCGTACTGCTCGACTACGCCGCCATCGAGGAGACCACCGGCACCAGGTTCACCGTCGCGGCGGCGATGGAGCACCAGAAGACCCGTACCTGTGTGGTGCAGGACGAGGGGGCCAGCCGGCCCGATCTCGTGCTGTCGCTGACCGCCACCGGCGCCGACCAGGGGGTCTTCACCAGCGAGATGGTCCCCAAGGGAGCGACCACCGTCAAGGAACTGGGCAAGGGCGCGTACCGGTCGACGACCGCGCCGGCCGGCGACGACGGTGCCGCCGCCGAGGTCGGCTGGCTCACCGGGGAGGGACGGCTGGTCACCCTGCGGTACACGTTCCCGGTCGGGCCGGAGCGGTCCGCCGCCGACGAACTCGCGCCGAAACTGGTCGAGCTGGCCCGGCAGGTCGCGCCGAAGGTCGCCGACTTTCCCAAGTAGCCACAACCGACGCGGCCCCGGGCGGTTGCCCGGGGCCGCGTCGGCGGCGTGGCTCAGTGCGCGGCGACGAAGACCCGCGAGGCCACCTCGCGCGGCAGCCGGATCTTGTCACCGGAGCGGTCGATCGTTACCCCGTCCCGTTCCTGGGCGACGGTCACCGTGACGCCGGGGTCGACACCGGCGGAGTGCAGCTGGCGCAGCACCTCGGCGTCGGTCTGCACGCTCTCGCAGATCCGCCGGACGACGACCTGCCCGGTCAGCCCCGGGAAGGCGAGGTTGCGTTCGCCGTCGGGCGCGGGGGGTGCGCCGGCCGGCCCGGGCTCGGCCGCGCCGAACGCCTCCAGACCCGGGATCGGGTTGCCGTACGGGGAGCGGGTCGGCCGGTTCAGCAGGTCGTAGACCTTCTTCTCGACCGCGTCGCTCATCACGTGCTCCCACCGGCAGGCCTCTTCGTGCGCCTCCTCGTAGGGCATCCCGATCACGTTGACCAGCAGCAGTTCGGCGAGCCGGTGCTTGCGCATGACCGAGACCGCGTTCGCCCGGCCGAGTTCGGTGAGTTGCAGGTGGCGGTCGCCCTCGACGGTGAGCAGCCCGTCGCGTTCCATCCGGGCCACGGTCTGGCTCACCGTGGGGCCGCTCTGACGGAGCCGTTCGGCGATGCGCGCGCGCAACGGCGGCACACCCTCCTCCTCCAACTCGAGGATGGTGCGTAGATACATCTCGGTGGTGTCGACGAGGTCGTTCACAGCAGGTGTCCTCCCAAGCCTCGATCCTACCCCGATAAACAGGACGTCAGCCTCTTGCGGAACGGGCGCCGGCGGTCCTGATGGTGTTGACTGTTCGACGTGTCCGTTCCCATCGATCCCCTTGTCGGCGTACCCGTCGATCCCCTGGTCGGCGTGGCTGCCCTCGCCGCGTCGCTCCGGGCGGCCCGGCCGCCCGTCGTCCTCGACGTCCGCTGGCGGCTCGCCGGCCCGCCCGGCCGCGACGACTACGCCGCCGGCCACCTGCCCGGTGCCGTCTTCGTCGACCTCGACACGCAACTGTGCGGGCCGCCCGGCGCGGGCGGTCGGCACCCGCTGCCGGACCCGGCGGCCCTGACCGGAGTGCTGCGCGCGGCCGGGATCGGGGCGGGGCGGCCGGTCGTGGTCTACGACGGTGGGGAGGGCCAGGCCGCGGCCCGGGCCTGGTGGACGCTGCGGTGGGCCGGTCACGAGGACGTACGCGTGCTCGATGGCGGGTTCGCGGCGTGGGTCGCGGCCGGTGAGCCGGTGACGACGGCGGTGCCCGAGCCGGAGCCGGGCGACTTCACCGTCCGTCCGGGGGGCCTGCCGGTCCTCGACGCGTCGGCGGCGGCCCGGCTCGCCGGTGGGGGCGTGCTGATCGACGTCCGGGTGCCGGCGCGCTACCGGGGCGAGACCGAGCCGGTCGACCCGGTGGCCGGGCACATCCCCGGTGCCGTCAACCTCCCGACGACCGAGCATGTCGGCGCCGACGGCCGGGTACGGCCCGCCGACGCGCTGCGGGCCGGGTTCGCGCGGGTCGGCGTCACCGACGGGGTACGCGTCGGCGCGTACTGCGGGTCCGGGGTGACCGCCGCCCACACCGTGCTCGCGCTGCACCGGGCCGGCCGGACGGACGCCGCGCTCTACGTCGGGTCGTGGAGCGGGTGGGTGACCGACCCGGCCCGCCCGGTCGCGACCGGCGACGGACCGGACTGAACCGGCGGCCGGGCCGCGGCCGCCCTGGTCGCCGCCGGGACCGGGCGGCCTTGATCGACGCCGGGCGACCGGCCGTCCCCCGGCCGGCGTGCGACGATGGCGGCATGTCGGAGAGGGCACGTCGGCGAATGGCGGCACGTCGGTGAGCGGTGGCACGTCGGCCGGCCGGGCGACGGCCGACCGGTGCGAGACGTTGGTGGTCTGGGACGACGCCCTGCTGTCCTATGACCTCGGTGACCATCCGCTCGACCCGGTGCGGGTCGAGCTGACCATGGCACTGGCCCGTGACCTCGGCGTGCTCGACCGTCCCGGGGTGACGGTGGCGGCGCCGAAACCGGCCGACGACGCCGCGCTGACCCGGGTGCACCGCGCCGACTACCTGCACGCCGTGCGCGCCGCGCCGCACGACCCTTTCTTCTCCGGCTACGGCCTGGGCACCAGCGACAACCCGGTCTTCGAGGGGATGCACGAGGCGAGCGCGCTGATCGCCGGCGCCACCCTCACCGCCGCCGAGGCGGTCTGGCTCGGCCGGGCCCGCCGCGCGGTCAGCGTCGCCGGCGGGCTGCACCACGCCATGCCCGGTCGCGCCGCCGGCTTCTGCGTCTACAACGACCCGGCGGTCGCCATCGCCCGTCTGCTCGACCTCGGCGCCGAGCGGGTGGCCTACGTCGACATCGACGTGCACCACGGCGACGGGGTGCAGGAGATCTTCTACCGTGACCCGCGGGTGCTCACCGTCAGCGTGCACGAGACCCCGCTGGCGCTGTTCCCGGGCACCGGCTTCCCCGACGAGACCGGCGGGCCGGGCGCCGAGGGCAGCGCGGTCAACCTGGCCCTGCCGCCGGGCACCGGTGACGTGGCATGGCTGCGCGCCTTCGACGCGGTGGTGCCCTCGGTGCTGCGCGCGTTCCGGCCGCAGATCCTGGTGAGCCAGTGCGGCGCCGACAGCCACCGGGCCGATCCGCTGGCCGATCTCCGGCTGTCCGTCGACGGGCAGCGGGCCGCCCAGTTGGCGATGCGGGCCCTGGCCGACGAGCTGTGCGACGGCCGCTGGGTGGCGACCGGCGGCGGCGGATACGCGCTCGTCGAGGTGGTGCCACGGACGTGGACGCACCTGCTGGCGGCGGCCACCGGCGAGCCGATCGACCCGGCCACGCTGACCCCGGCCAGTTGGCGGGCGCTGGCGCTGACCCGCCGGCCGGGCAGCGACGTGCCGATCCGGATGACCGACGACGCCGACGTGCGGTTCGAGCCGTGGCAGCCGACCGGCGAGCCCGATGCCGTCGACCGGGCCGTGATGGCCACCCGCCGGGCCGTGTTCCCGTTGCACGGCCTGGATCCGCACGACCCGAGGGACTGACCGGTGGCCGGCACCGACCGTTCCGCGGACGTGCTGCTCAGTGACGGCACGACCGCGCACCTGCGCCCGATCACGCCCGACGACGCCGCCGCGATCGTGGCCATGCACTCGCGGTTCTCCGAGCGCACCCGCTACCTGCGCTACTTCTCGCCCTATCCCCGCATCCCCGAGCGTGACCTGCACCGGTTCGTCCACGTCGACCACCACGACCGGGAGGCGTTCGTGGTGGTGTCCGGCGACCGGATCGTGGCGGTCGGCCGCTACGAGCGGTTGGGGCCGGCGGCCGGCGACGCCGAGGTCGCGTTCGTGGTGGAGGACGCCCACCAGGGCCGGGGCATCGGGTCGGTGCTGCTGGAGCATCTCGCCGCCGCCGCACGGGAGGCCGGGATGCGCCGGTTCGTCGCCGAGGTGCTGCCGGTCAACGCCGCGATGCTGCGGGTCTTCTCCGACGCCGGCTACCAGATCCAGCGCGAATACGCCGACGGTGTGGTGCACCTCAGTTTCCCGATCGCGCCCACCGAGCAGTCGCTGGAGGTGCAGTGGGGGCGCGAGCACAGCACCGAGGCGCGGTCGATCGCCCGGCTGCTCGCCCCGCGCGGTGTCGTGGTCTACGGTGCCAGCGCGACCGGTCAGGGCATCGGGGCGGCCGTACTCGGGCACCTGCGCGACGGCGGCTTCACCGGTGCGGTGGTGCCGGTGCACCCGTCGGCGGCCACCGTCGGCGGGCTGCCGGCGCACCCGTCGGCCGTCACGGCGGGCGTCCCGGTCGACATCGCCGTCGTGGCGGTGCCGCCGGACGTGGTGCCGTCCGCCGTCGCCGACGCGGCCACGGCCGGCGTGCACGGGCTGGTCGTCCTCTCGGCCGGTTTCGCCGAGGCCGGCCCGAACGGTGTGGCCGCGCAGCGCGAGCTGACCCGTTCGGCATACGCGGCCGGCATGCGGGTGGTCGGCCCGAACTGTCTGGGGATCGCCAACACCGACGAGCGGATACGCCTCAACGCCACGCTCGCCCCGCGGCTGCCGGTGGCGGGGCGTACCGGCTTCTTCAGCCAGTCCGGCGCGTTCGGGGTGGCGCTGCTGGCCGAGGCCGACCGGCGGGCGCTGGGCCTGTCGAGCTTCGTGTCGGCCGGCAACCGTGCCGACGTCTCCGGCAACGACCTGCTCCAGTACTGGCAGGACGATCCCGGCACCGACGTGATCCTGCTCTACCTGGAGACGTTCGGAAACCCGCGCAAGTTCGCCCGGCTGACCCGGCGGATCGGCCGGACAAAGCCGATCGTCGCCCTCGCCTCCCCGGCCCGCGGCCCGGCCACCGACGTCGGCCCCGCCGGCCCGGCCACCGACGTCGGCGCCGGCCCCGCCGGGCCGGTCATCGACGTCGGCGCCGGTCCCGCCGGCCCGGACGGTGCGGCGGTGACCGAGTTGTTCGCCCGGTCCGGCGTGATCCGGGTCGACACCGTCGCCGAACTGTTCGACGTCGGCGTCCTGCTGGCCAAGCAGCCGCTGCCGGCCGGTCGCCGGGTCGGCATCGTCACCAACTCCTCGGCACTGGCCGGGCTCGCCGCGACGGCGTGCCGGGCGCTCGGGCTCACCGTCGCCGACGGCTACCCGGCCGACGTCGGGCCGCGGGCGAGCGCGCACGACTTCGCCGACGCGCTCGCCGACGCTGCGGTCGCCCCGGACGTCGACGCCCTGGTGGTGGTCTTCGCCCCGCCGCTGCCCGGCCAACTGCCCGACGAGGACACCGACTTCGCCTCCGCGCTGGCCAGCGTGGCGCTGGCCGGCGACCGGCCGACCGTCGCGACGTTCCTCGCCGGTCGGCTGCCGGACGGGGTGCCGTCCTACCCGTCGGTCGAGGAGGCCGTCCGGGCGCTGGCCCGGGTGGCCTCCTACGCCGACTGGCTGCGGCAGCCGCCCGGGGTGCTGTCCGCCCTCGACGGCATGGACCGGCGGCGGGCGGCGGCGGTGCTCGACGCCGGGGGAGCGGTGCCCGACCTGCTCGCGGCGTACGGGATCGAACTGGTCCGCGCCGAGCTGGCCGGGTCCGCCGACGCGGCCGTACGGGTCGCCGAGGGGATCGGCTTCCCGGTGGTCCTGAAGGCGGCCGGCGGTGGGCTGCGGCACCGGCTCGATCTCGGGGCGGTACGGCTCGATCTTCCCGACGCCGACACGGTCCGGCGTGCCTACGTCGAGATGGCCGGCCGGTTCGGTGCCGAGGTGCTGGTCCAGCCGATGGTGCCGCCCGGGGTGGCGTGCGTCGTGGAGACGGTCGAGGACCCGGCGTTCGGGCCGGTGGTCGGCTTCGGGCTCGGCGGGGTGGCGACCGAACTGCTCGGCGACCGGGCCTGGCGGGCCGCGCCGCTGACCGACACCGACGCGCTGGCCCTGGTCGACGAGCCACGGGCGGCGCCGCTGCTGCACGGCTACCGGGGCACCGAACCGGTCGACCGGGCCGCCCTCGCCGAGCTGCTGCAACGGGTGGGCCGGCTGGTCGACGACCATCCGCGGATCCGGTCGCTGCGGCTCAACCCGGTGCTGGCACGTACGTCGGGACTGTCGGTCCTGGACGCGCAGGTGCGGATCGCCCCGTCCGCCGTACGCCCCGACACCGGCCCTCGTCGGCTGTAGACCGGTTGCGCGGGGACCGCCGATTCGGACACCGCACAGCTTGCCCGTCCCGGCGCGGATGCGGCATCGTGACGATCGATATCGACATCTGTCGATCAATGGCGTCGGGGTTCCGGTCGGCCGTCCGAAGAGGAGATCGAATGCGCTCGTCACGCACCGCCAGGCGGATCGGCGGCTTCCTCGGCACCCTGTTCGCCGGTGCCGTGCTCGCCGTCGCGCCGGCCACCGGGGCCCACGCGAATCCGGTCATCACCGACGTGAGCTGTGAGTCGGGTGCGGCCACCCTCGTCTGCTACCTGGCGTACACCGGCACGCAGGACCCGACCATCCACTGGTCGGTCGACGGCGTACCCCGGCCCGGCTGGGACGGGGCCACCCACGTGCGTTCCGGCTGCCAGGTCGGCCAGTTCTACACGATCTCGGTGAGCGTCGTCGACGTGTACGGGGTGGCGACGGAACGGCTCGCCGTGCAGTGCCGGCGCATCTGGCAGTAGCCCGAACGCGCGTACGGCCGGCCGTGATGGACACGGCCGGCCGTGGCGGCGTCTCAGCTCGCGTACGCCTCGAGTCGTTCGGCCCGCGACGGGTGGCGCAGCTTGAGCAGCGTCACCTTCTCGATCTGGCGGATCCGCTCCCGGGAGAGCCCGAACTCGCGGCCGACCTCGTCCAGGGTGCGCTGGCGGCCGTCGTCGAGGCCGAACCGCAGCCGGATCACCGCCTGCTCGCGCTGCGACAGGGTGGCGAGCACGACGTCGACCTCGTTGCGCAGCATGCCCCGGGAGACCGCGTCGCCGGGCTCCTCGCGCGGGTCGACGGCGGCGACGAAGTCGCCGAGCGCGCTCTCGCCGTCCTCGCCGACGGCCTGGTCGAGGCTGACCGGCTCGCGGTCGTAGGAGATCAGCTCGATCACCTGGAACTCCGGCACGCCCATCGCCTTGGCGACCTCGGCGACGGTGGGTTCCCGGCCGAGGGTGGTCGACAGGTCGCGACGGGCCCGGACCATCCGGTTGACCTGCTCGACCATGTGCACCGGGATGCGGATGGTGCGGGCCTGGTCGGCCATGGCGCGGGTGATGGCCTGGCGGATCCACCAGGTGGCGTAGGTGGAGAACTTGTAGCCCTTGGTGTAGTCGAACTTCTCGACGGCGCGGATCAGGCCGAGGTTGCCCTCCTGGATCAGGTCGAGGAAGGCCATGCCCCGCCCGGTGTAGCGCTTGGCGATGCTGACCACCAGCCGGAGGTTGGCCTCGAGCAGGTGGTTCTTGGCCGCCTGGCCCTCGGCGACGATGATCTCCAACTCGGCGCGCAGGTCGGCCGGGACGGACGTGCCGCCGAGCTTCTCGTCGGCGTAGAGGCCGGCCTCGATCCGCTTGGAGAGGTCGACCTCCTGCACCGCGGTGAGCAGCTTGGTCCGGCCGATGCCGTTGAGGTAGGCGCGGACGAGGTCGGCGGAGACGCCGCGCTCGTCGGTGGCGTCGAGGTCGGTCAAGGTGTCGCCGGGGGCGTCGTCGGCGGTCGTGTCAAGAGTGGGACGGGCCGTCGCGGCCGGGTCGATCTCGGTTTTCGTCATGTCCAGAACCACCTTCAGTCGCCTCCCCGCGTCGACATGTGGTGCGGTTTTCCCAGCGGCGGGATCGCGCTGGTGAGGAACAGCTTGGTCGTCGAGGCGTGAAGCGGGGGTGAGGCGGGACGCAGGTGGCATGAATCCGGTAGACCACTAGGGGACCCCGGTGGTGGTTAGCGCCGGTTTGGGAGGAATGTGAGCTGGTCACCCGACAGTCGCATCTTGCCGGCGGCGGTTAGTGTGCCATCCAGCGGCCAGTCAGACACCCCTGCGGCCAATGGACGAAAGGCAACGGAGGACGTCGTGGTCTTCAAGCGGATGATGCAGGCGTTCGGAGTGGGCGGACCCTCCGTCGAGACGGTTCTCGGCAACCCCAACGCCCGTCCCGGCGGATACCTGGAGGGTCAGGTGCACGTCGTCGGCGGTGACCACGCCACCGACATCGAGGCCGTCACCCTCGCGCTGTCCACCCGGGTCGAGGTCGAGAGCGGCGACAGCGAGTACGAGACGACCAAGGAGTTCCACCGGCAGCGGCTGACCGGCCCGTTCCGGCTGGAGAGCGGGCAGCGCTTCGACATCCCGTTCCGGTTCGACGTCCCGTTCGAGACCCCGATCACCGACATCTACGGGCAGCGGCTGCACGGGATGACGATGGGCCTGCGTACCGAACTCGAGGTGGCCCGCGCCGTCGACAAGGGCGACCTGGACCCGGTGGCGATCCACCCGCTGCCCGCGCAGGAGCGGATCCTGGAGGCGATCGCGCGGCTCGGCTTCCGGTTCTCCCGCGCGGACGTGGAGAGCGGCCGGATCTACGGCGTCGAGCAGACGCTGCCGTTCTACCAGGAGATCGAGTTCTACCCGGCGCCGCAGTACGCCAGCGCCCTCAACCAGCTCGAGGTGACGTTCCTCGCCACCCCGCACTTCCTTCAGGTGGTGCTGGAGATCGACAAGCGTGGCGGCCTGTTCACCGAGGGCCAGGACGCGTTCGGCCGGTTCACCGTCGACTACGCGCAGGCCGAGCACACCGACTGGGTCGCGCAGCTCGACGCCTGGCTGCGCCAGTCGGCCCAGAAGCGCGGCCTGTTCTTCTGACCCACGCCGGGGCCGGCGCCAAGATCGCCGTGATCAGGGAGCGTGCGGGTCGACACACCGGCGACCCGCGCGACGTACTCCCCGATCACGGCGATCATGGGTGGTCAGAGTTCCAGGAGGACCGTACGGGGGCCGACGTTGACGCTCTCGACCAGCATGTGCGTCCGGAACCGGCCGGTCTCCACCTTGGCGCCGCGCTGCCGCAACGCCTCGGCGAACGCGGTCACCAGCGGCTCGGCGACCCCGGCCGGTGCCGCCGCCGTCCAACTCGGCCGCCGCCCCTTGCGCGCGTCGCCGTAGAGGGTGAACTGGCTGACCACCAGCACCGGCGCGCCGACGTCGGCGGCCGACCGCTCGTCGTCGAGGATCCGCAGCTCCCACACCTTGCGCGCCATCGTGTCCGCGGTCGCCGCGGTGTCGTCGTGGGTGACCCCGAGCAACACCAGCAGCCCGTCGTCGACCGCGCCGACCACCTCGCCGTCGACCGTCACGCTGGCCCGGCTCACCGTCTGCACCAGTGCCCGCACGGCGGTCAGCCCCGCACCGACGCGGTCCCGCCGCCGGCCGGTCCGTCCGGTCCGGCCGGTGCCACGACACCGCGCTCGACCAGGTGGGCGACGATCGGCAGGGCAGCCTCGGCGAGGTCGTCCTCGGTGACCTCGTGCGCCAGCGCCAGCAGCGCGAGCTGGTCGCGCAGCGGCACCGACCCGTCGCAGCCGCCGACCAGCGCGAGCACCAGCGGATCGACCTCCTCGCTCCAGCGCAGGCCGTCGCGCATGGTCAGCACCTGCCGGTCCACCGCCCAGCCCTCGTCGCCCATCGTCGCCTCCTGACGCAGCACCAGGCCGTCCGCCGCCCGGTAGCGAGTCGACAACAGCCGCTCGGCATCGCGGGCGCGCAGCCAGTCCTGCCGGCCGAACCAGGCCGCGACCTGCTCACCGAGCGGCTGCTCGACCTGCTGGCGCAGGTCTTCGACGCGTACGACGGGATCGGTGCGGCCGCTGCGGCGCAGGGTGATCAGCCCGAAGCCGACCGCCTCCACCTTGTGCGCGTCGAACCAGTCCAGCCACGCGGCGGCCCGGTGCGGGTCGGCGTCCTCGCTGGCGTCGGCGAGCCACAGGCTGACGTACGCCATCGGGTCGGCGACCTCGCGCTGCACGACCCAGGCGTCCAGGCCGGTGCCGGCGAACCAGCCGGCGACCCGTTCGGTCCAGTCCTCGCCGCCGACGTGCACCCAGTTGGCCAGGTACTGCATCGTGCCGCCCTCGGCGAGCAGGCCGGGTGCGGCGGCGGCGAGTTCGGCGCAGACGCCGTCGCCGGCCCGGCCGGAGTCGCGGTAGATGTGTGTGGCGGTGCCCGGCCCGACCACGAACGGCGGGTTGCTGACCACCAGGTCGAAGCGCCGGCCGGCCACGGGGGACACGAGGTCGCCCTGGAGCAGTTCCCACTTCTGCCCGTTGAGGGCCGCGGTGGTCGCGGCGAACCGCAGCGCGCGTACGGACAGGTCGGTGGCGGTCACCGTGTCGGCGTGCCCGGCCAGGTGCAGCGCCTGCACGCCGCAGCCGGTGCCGAGGTCGAGGGCGGTGCCGACCGGGCGGCGGACGGTGGCACCGGCGAGCGTGGTCGACGCCCCGCCGATGCCGAGCACGTGGTCGGCGGGCAGCGGCTGGCCGGGTCGGGCCGTCGCCGGCACGTCGGACAGCACCCACCAGTCGGAGCCGTACGGCTCCAGGTCGACGGCCTGCCGCAACCCGTCGCCCCAGCGTTCGACGAGGCCGGCGGCCCGCGCCTCGGCGAGCGGCAGCGGGGCGAGGGCGGCCTCGACAGCGGCCTCGGGTTCGGTCTGCCCACACACGAAGAGCCGGATCAGGGTGCTCAGCGGGTCGCGGTCGCCGGTCAGCCGCAGCGCGGCCCGCAGGTCGTTGCGCCCGGCCGCCGCCGCGGCCTGTGGGCCCAGCCGTTCGGCGATGCCGGCGGCGGTGAAGCCGGCTGTGGTCAGTGCGTCGCGTAGTTGGTCGATTCCGGCCGGAGACAGCAGGGCCGGAGGTACGGGATGCGCGTCGTTGACTGTCACCCTGCCATCCTGCCGGCTCGCCCCGGCGTGGCGGGCGGCAACCCGGCCAACGGGGCGCGGGATCGAACCGGTGGCATGTCCCAGATAGCGAACAGTCTCTTGATATTCCTATCGGGAAAGTAGGAATATGGGCAGGGCTCCTCCCCGTGGCGACCCCCGCCGCGTGCCGGCGACGCCACCCCCGCGTCGCCCCATCCCCGTACCGCCGTGGGACGGCCGTGGCCCACCCCGAAGAAGGACCCCCGAATGAGTGACGACAGACCCACCCCCGAGCCGGCACCGACGCAACCCGAGAGCACGCTGGCCTTCAACGAGGACTGGGCGGCGACGGTCCTCGGGCTCGTCCTGCTCGCCCTGGTCCTGCTCGGCGTCATCCCGACCGGGCTGGTGCCCTGATGACCGCCGACGCCACCCGCCCCGCCGCCCCCGACGCGACCCGCCCGGCCGACCCCGACGCCACCACCCCGACCACCGCGCCGGAAACCACCGCGCCGGAAACCACCGCGCCGGAAACCGGCCTGCCGACCACGCCGAAGACCGGCCCGGGCGTACGCGACGGCGCCTTCTGGGCCTGGACCGCCGGCGGCCTGGTGGTGGTCTTCGCGCTCGCCGCGCTCACCCGCTACCTCGAACAGGGCGTACCCGAATGGTTCGCGGGCACCTCGGTCGAGGACCTGGCGGCCGCCGTCGAATACCCCGTCTACGCGATCCTGCTCGGCCTGCTCGGCAACGTCGTCGTCACGGTGACCGGCATCCGGGACCGGATCGCCGCCGCGTTCCGCACCGAGTTCTTCATCAAGACCGGCCTGGTGCTGCTCGGCGCGTCGATCAACCTGTCGGTCATCGCCAGCGCGGCCGGCCCGGCCATCGCCCAGGCGATCCTGCTGATCAGCGCCGTGTTCCTCTTCACCTGGTGGCTCGCCGGCCGGTTCGGGCTCGACGACCGGCTGCGCGCGCTGCTCGCCTCGGCCGTGTCGATCTGCGGCGTCAGCGCCGCCATCGCCGCCGCCGGCGCGGTCCGGGCCCGCCGGGAGCAGCTCGCGTACACCGCCAGCCTGGTCATTCTCTTCGCGCTGCCGTCCATCTTCATCCTGCCGTGGCTGGCCGACGTGTTCGGGCTGAGCCCGGCGGTGGCCGGCGCCTGGATCGGCGGCAACATCGACACCACCGCCGCGGTCACCGCGGCCGGCGCCCTCGCCGGCGAGGAGACGCTCCAGATCGCCAGCATCGTCAAGGTCACCCAGAACGCCCTGATGGGTGTCGTCGCGGTCGCGCTCACCGCCTACTTCGCGTACAAGGTGGACCGGACCGCCGGCTCGGCCCGGCCCGGCGCCGGCGAACTGTGGCGGCGGTTCCCGAAGTTCGTACTCGGCTTCATCGCCGCCTCGGTGATCGCGACGATCTACCTGCAGAACGCCGGCAGCGACGGCCGGGCGGTCATCGGGGTCGTGAACGACCTGCGCACCTGGTTCCTGATCCTGGCGTTCGTCAGCATCGGCCTGGAGTTCCGGGTCTCCTCGCTGCGCGAGGCCGGCTGGCGGCCGATCGCCGTCTTCGCCAGCGCCACGGTCTTCAACCTGGTGGTGGCGCTGGCCCTGGCCTCGCTGCTGTTCCGCGACTTCGCCGGTTAGCCCGGGCGATCCGCCGCCGACCGGGCGGCGGGTGCGGGAAGGACCGGCCGGGCCGGACCGCTGTCGGGGCGGTCCGGCCCGGCCTCCCGCGTCGGCGGGCGGCACCGACCCATGAGATTTGTCATGGGGCGGCGGTGCGCGATCCATCCGGACCGGTGTGCCGGCGCACTGCCCCCGGCGCGCCGTACGCCGAAGACTGGACCGCATGGAAAAGCCAACATCCCCCGCGGTCGAGGTACGCGACCTGCGCCGCCGGTATGGCGGCCCGAAGGGCTACGAGGCGGTCCGGGGCATCTCCTTCACCGTCGACTCCGGCGAACTGTTCGCCCTGCTCGGCACCAACGGCGCCGGCAAGACGTCCACCCTCGAACTCGTCGAAGGGCTCGACCGGCCCACCGCGGGCAGCGTCCGCGTCCTCGGCCTGGACCCGGTCCGGCACCGGGCCCGGGTCCGGCCCCGGATCGGCGTCATGCTCCAGGAGGGCGGCTTCCCGTCCGACCTGACGGTGACCGAGACCGCCCAGATGTGGGCCGGCACGCTGACCCGCCCCCGCCCCGTCGGCGAGGCGCTCGACATGGTCAACCTGCGGCACCGGGAGAAGACCGTCGTCAAGCAGCTGTCCGGCGGCGAGCGCCGCCGGCTCGACCTGGCGCTGGCCCTGCTCGGCCGGCCCGAGGTGCTCTTCCTCGACGAGCCGACCACCGGGCTGGACCCCGAGAGCCGCCGCAACACCTGGCGGCTGGTCCGGGCCCTGCTGGTCGACGGCACCACCGTCGTGCTGACCACCCACTACCTCGAAGAGGCCGAGGAACTCGCCGACCGGCTCGCGATCATGCACCGGGGCGAGATCGTCACCACCGGCACCGTCGCGGACGTGGTGGCCAGCCGCCCGGCGCGGATCAGCTTCGACCTGCCCGCCGGACTCGACGTACGGCAGTTGCCGCCACTGTCCGGCCGGCGGCCCGACCTCGACGCCGCGAAGGTGACCACCGGCCGTACCGGGCAGCGGGTCACCCTCCAGACGGACACCCTCCAGGCGGCGCTGACCGACCTGCTCGGCTGGGCCGCCGCCCGCGACCTCGAACTGCCCAACCTCGACGCCCGCTCGGCGTCGCTGGAGGAGGCGTTCCTCGCGGTCGCCGACGACCGCACCGACCCCACGGCAAACACCACGACCGCCGGTACGGCGGCCCGCGCACCGGAGGTGGCGGTATGACCGGGGCCCTGCGCCGGATCACCCGACTCGGCCGTACGGAGATGCTCCTGCTCTGGCGCAACCGCACCGCCGTCGTCACCGCGGTGCTGCTGCCGATCGGTACCGTCTGGTTCCTGGCCTCCCTCGGTATCGACGGGGGCGGGCTGTCCGCCGGGGCGTTCGCGGTGACCGGCCTGCTCGGCTTCGTGCTGCTGTACGTCGTCTACTACAACCTGGTCACCACGTACGTGGCCCGCCGTGAGGAACTCGTGCTCAAACGGCTGCGCACCGGGGAGATGACCGACGCGCAGATCCTCGCCGGCACCGCCGTACCGGCCGTGGTCGTGACCCTGGTGCAGTCCGCCCTCGCGGTCGTCGCCGGCGCGGTGCTGCTCGACCTGGCCGTGCCGGTGAACCTGCCGGTCCTGCTGGTCGGCCTGCTCGGTGGCATCGTGCTGTTCACCCTGCTGGCGGTGGTGTCGTCGACGTTCACCCGCAACGTCGAGATGGCCCAGATCAGCACCATGCCGGTCCTGGTCGTCTGCATGATCGGCTCCGGGCTGATCCTGCCGCTGGGTGGCATGCCGGACCTGCTCGCCGACGTGGCCGCGTTCCTGCCGCTCACCCCGGTCGTCGAACTCGTCCGGCTGGGCTGGCTGGGAACCACGACCGGCGCCGACCCGACGGGCTTCACCGGGGTGTTCGGGCCGGCCGTCGTACCGCTGCTGATCCTGCTCGGCTGGACGGCGCTCGGCGTGGTCGGCATGCGCCGCTGGTTCCGCTGGGAACCGCGCCGCTGAGGTACGCCGGACGGGGGCGCGCCGGCGCGGGGCGGCGCGCCCCGCGCCGGCGCATACGATTCGGACGTGGTCGGCGTGCCGCCGACCAGGCGGGTGGGGACGGGAGGAGACCGGTGCGCAGCCTGACCGGATGGTGGCGGGGACGCGGCCAGCCCGAGCGGTTCGACCTCTACACCCGCCTGTCGATGTACAGCGTCGTCTGCTTCGAACCGCTGGTCGTCCTCGCCGTGCTGTCCCCGGTCCGCGACGCCGGGCGGATCCTGCCGATCCTGGTGCTGAGCGTCGCGCACACCGCCGTCTGCCTGCTGTTGAACCGGGCCGGGCTCGACAACTACCTGGGCCGCCGGCCGCCTCCGGTCGGGCTGGCCGTCGCGGGCGGCGCCCTCACCCTGGCCGGCACCGGGCTCGCCCTGCTGCTCCTGCCGACGTTGGACGAGAGCCCGGCGAAGACGGCGGCGTTCCTGGTCTTCGCCGGATACTTCTACGCGGCGCTGTCGACGGCCGTGCCGCCCCGGGTGAGCCTGCTCGCACTGCTGGCCGGGGTGCCGTGCACCTTCGTCGTCGGGCGGGCCGACGGCCTCGCCTCGCAGCGGGCGGTGGGAATCACGATCGCCCTGGTCGCCGTCTTCGTCGCCGGATACGTCAGCTTCCGGCTGTCGGCGTGGATGCTCGGCGTCGTGTGGCAACTCGACCAGTCCCGCCAGGTACAGGCCCGGCTCGCGGTCGCCGAGGAGCGGCTGCGGTTCGCCCGCGACCTGCACGACGTGCTCGGCCGCAACCTGTCGGTGGTGGCGCTGAAGAGCGAGCTGGCCGCGAAGTTCGCCGAGCGCGGCCGGGCCGAGGCCGTGACCGAGATGCTCGAGGTACGCCGGATCGCGCAGGAGTCGCTGACCGAGGTGCGCGAGGTCGTACGCGGGTACCGCAGCCCGGACCTGGTGGCGGAGCTGGCCGGTGCCCGGTCGGTCCTTTCGGCGGCCGGCGTCGACTGCCAGGTGCTGGTCGACGGGACCGGCCTGCCACCCGACGCGCAGGCGACGCTCGGCTGGGTGGTCCGCGAGGGCACCACGAACGTGTTGCGGCACACCGACGCGAACGAGTGCGTGATCTCGTTGCGTACCGACGGGCGGAAAACCGGGACGGTGACGCTGACCATGGACAACGACGGGGTGCCGGCCGGCCGGACGGCCGAGTTCGGCAGCGGGTTGCAGGGGCTCGCCGAACGGCTCGCCGCCGTCGGCGGCACGATGTCCGCCGGCCCGGCGGCGCCCGGCCGGTTCCGGCTGACCGCCCGGCTGCCGCTCGGCGCGGCGGTGGCGCCGTGAGCCCCCGTCCGGCCGTCGACGGCGGTCCGGTGGGCGGTTCGGCCGGTTCAGCGCCGGGCGGTTCGGCCGGTTCGGCGCTGGGCGGTCCGGTGGGCGGCTCGGGTGCCGGGCCGATCCGGGTGCTGCTCGCCGACGACGAGCATCTGATCCGCGGCGCGATGGTCGCTCTGCTGGGCCTGGAGGACGACCTCACCGTCGTCGGCGAGGCGGCGACCGGCCGCGAGGCGCTGTCGATGGCCCGGGCGTTGCGGCCCGACGTGGCCGTGCTCGACCTGCAACTGCCCGACATCGACGGGGTGACCGTCGCCGCCACCCTGCTCACCGAGCTGCCCGACTGCCGGTCGATGATCGTCACCAGCCACGGGCGACCCGGTCACCTGAAGCGGGCCCTGGCCTCCGGCGTACGCGGCTTCCTGCCCAAGACCGTCTCCGCGGAGGTGCTCGCCGAGGTGGTGCGTACGGTCCACGGCGGCGGCCGGTACGTCGACCCGGCGCTGGCCGCCGACGCGATCAGCGCCGGTGACAGCCCGCTGACCCCGCGCGAGGCCGACGTGCTGGAGTTGGCGGCCGACGGTGCCCCGGTCGACGAGATCGCCCGCCGGGCCGCGCTGTCACCCGGCACGGTCCGCAACTACCTGTCGTCGGCGGCGACCAAGGTCGGTGCGGCGAACCGGCACGAGGCCGCGAAGATCGCCCGCCGCTACGGCTGGATCTGACCACCGGCCCGGTGCCGTCGCGCGGTTGTACGCCGCGCGGCCGTGGGGCGTGCCGTGGTGATCGTCTGCTGTTCCGGCACTCGCCACCCGGCGTGTCGCGTGGCCGGACAGCAGACGATCATCGGGATCCCCGGCCGCGTTCCCGACTGCCGGGCGGCAGGGTCACTGTCGGAGCCCACAGCGAATTGGCTGTGGATACGCCGAATTCGCTGTCAACCGAAACAGCATCACCCCGAACCCCGAACCCGGCCGGTGCCCCAGGCATGCGGGTGTGGGGAGTCAGGCGGGCCAGGCGCGGGCGGTGCCGTCGACGTGCACGGTGACGTCGGTGCCGACCGCGACCGGCGTCCCGGCGTCGAGGATCCGGGCCGTGATCCGGGTCCCGTCGGCGAGCCGCAGCGCCACCAGCGCGTCGTGACCGTGGAACTCGTGCCGCAACACCGTCGCCGGCACCGGACCGCCGGGCACCGAACCATTCGTTCCCAGACCGTCGCCCATGGAGCCGTCGATTGCGGAGCCGTCGGCCACGGAGCCGTCGGCCGCGCCGTCGACTGGCGGACCGTCGACCGCCGCGCCGGTTGCGGGGGAGCTGTCGCGGGCGGGAGCGGCCGGGCGGGCGGTGATCCGTACCTGCTCGGGGCGGACCAGCACGGTCACCGCGCCGGACCCGAAGGTACCGGCGAGTGGCACCGGGCCGAGCACGGTGTGGGCGGCGCCGGACTCGACGACCGCCGGCAGCAGGACGGCGTCGCCGACGAAGGCGGCCACCCAGGGGTCGGCCGGTTCGCGGTAGACCGCCGCCGGGGCGGCGCACTGGACGACCAGGCCGCCGCGCATCACCGCGACCTGGTCGGCGGTCGACAGCGCCTCGCCCTGGTCGTGGGTGACCAGGATGCCGGTGGCCCGGTCGGCGCGCAGCGCCTCGCGTACGTCGTGCCGCAGTTCGGCCCGCAGCCCGGCGTCGAGCGCGCTGAACGGCTCGTCGAGCAGCACCAGCGAGGGCCGGGGGGCGAGGGCGCGGGCGACCGCGACCCGCTGCTGCTGCCCGCCGGAGAGCTGGTGCGGCATCCGGTCGCCGTGGCCGGCGAGCCCGACGAGGGCCAGCACCTCCTCGATCCGGCCGCCGCGGCGGGTGGCCCGGTCGAGGCCGTACCCGATGTTGCCGGCGACCGAGAGGTGCGGGAACAGCGCGCCCTCCTGCGGGACGACGGCGACCCGGCGGCGCTGCGGCGGCAGGTGGGCGCCGGGGCCGGCGATCACCGTGCCGTCGATCCGGATCTCGCCGGTGTCGACCCGTTCGAAGCCGGCGACGCAGCGCAGCAGCGTCGTCTTGCCGCAGCCGGACGGGCCGAGTACGGCGGTCAGCGTGCCGGCCGGCACGGTCAGGTCGACGCCGGCGAGCGCGGCGACCGGGCCGTAGTTCTTGGCCACCCCGCGTAGGGTCAGCGCCTCTTTCATCTCCCACCTTCGGATTCGAGGATTCCGCTACGGGCGGCGAGCAGCCAGGTCGGCACCGAGGAGAGCAGCACCAGCAGGGCCGCGTACGGGGTGGCCGCGGCGTACGCGTTGACGGTCGTGTGGGTCCACAGTTCGGTGGCCAGTGTGTCGGTGCCGGTGGGGCGCAGCAGCAGGGTGGCCGGCAGTTCCTTCATGCAGGTGAGGAAGACCAGCGCGGCGCCGGCACCGATGCCGGGCAGGGTGAGCGGCAGCGTGACGGTGCGCAGTACGGCCACCGGCCCGCGACCCAGCGACCGGGCGACCTCCTCGAGGATCGGCGGTGCCTGCGCGGCGGCGCCGGCCACGGCGGCGACCGCCAGTGGCAGGAACAGCGCGGCGTAGCCGAGGGCCAGCAGCCAGGTGGTCTGGTAGAGCGGGTACGCGACGTTGATGCCGAAGAACACCAGCGACAGGCCGATGACGACGCCGGGCAGGGCGTGGGTGAGATAGCTCAGCCGTTCCAGCAGCCCGGTCAGCGGGCCGGGGGCGCGGGCGCTGAGCAGGCCGATCGGCAGGGCGAGCAGCATGGTGAGGGCGGCGCCGGCCAGCGAGAGCCACAGTGAGTTGCCGGCGGCGACGGCGATCTCGCCGAGCGAGCCGGGCCGGGAGACGCCGGCGGCCATCCGCTGGGCGAGGCTGACGGCGGGTACGCCGAGGGCGAGGGCGGCGACGCCGGCCAGCACGGCGACGGCCGGCCAGCGGGCCCGGCCGAGCCGCAGCCGGACCGGTGGCCGGCGGGCGCCGGAGCCGACCCGGGCGTAGCGTTCGCCGCGCCGCCGGGTGGCGCTCTCCCCGGCGAGCAGCAGCACGGTGAGCACGACGAGCACGGTCGACAGCACGAGCGCGGCGGTGCGGTCGAAGCCGAGGTCGAAGGCGATGAAGATGGCCCGGGTGAAGGTGTCGACGCGCAGGATCGAGGCGGCGCCGAAGTCGGAGAGCACGTAGAGGGCGACCAGCAGGCCGCCGCCGGTCAGGGCGGGGCGGATCTGGCGCAGGGTGACGTCGGTGAAGGTCCGCCAGGCGCCCCGCCCCAGTGACCGGGACACCTCCTCCTGTGCCGGGTCGGCGCCGGTCAGCGCGGCGGCGACCGGCAGGAAGACGTACGGGTAGGAGCAGAGGGTCAGCACCAGCGCGCCGGGCCAGAAACCCTCGAAGCGGTCCACGGTGGAGATCCAGGCGAACCCGGCGATGTAGGTCGGCACGGCCAGCGGCAGCGCGGCGAGCACCCCGAAGAAGCGGCGCAGCGGCAGGTCGGTGCGGGTGACCAGGAACGCCGAGCCGACGCCGAGCAGCAGGCAGCCGGCGGTGACCACGGCGGCGAGCCCGAGCGTACGCAGGGCGAGCAGCCCGACCCGGGTGGTGAACAGTTCCTCGGCGATCCGTTCGCCGCCCGCCTCGGCGGTGCGTACCCCGAGGTAGACGACCGGGATCAGGGCGACGGCGACGGCGAGGACGGCGGTGCCGAACAGGACCGGACGCGGCACCAGCCGCCGTACGGCGGCGGCCACCCGGTGGTGGACGGGCCGGTACGGCGGCTGCGGGGCCGGTGCCGTGGGCAGGCCCGACGGGGCGGGGGGGGGGGGGGGCCCCCGCCCCCGCGGCGGTGCTGTGGTTGTCGGGGGTCGCGAGC